>NZ_JABXXR010000374.1 GCF_013376175.1 Ameyamaea chiangmaiensis | reverse complement strand
CATGTTCGCCCGCGCGCTGTCCCTCGCGCCGGTCAAGGCGGATGAAATCGACCCAGGTCGGCGTCATCCCGTCCGGCCGGGGCGCGTCGACCGCCTCGAGCATGGCGACCCAGCCGTCGAGGCGGCTGAGCGCCCGGCGATGCAGGGTGCGGATCGCGGCCTCGATCCGGCCACGACTGGCACTGTCCAGCGTGTCGGCGTCCTCATCGAGGCGTTCATGCAGCCGCCGCGCGAGGACCCGCAACGGGTCGGCCAGAGTGGACAGAGCACGACCGAGCCCCCTAGCCGCGCCGCTCAGATCGTCGCCGATCGGATGAAGATCACATTCGAGGGCCGTGGCATGCTGGGCCGCCTTGCCGCTGCGATCGCTGCCGCGTGCGCGTGCCAGCACCTGCGCCCGCAGGTGACGCAGGAACACCTCGCTCGGGTTCGGTGTCTTGTCCACGGGGGCCATCAGGCCGTCCAGAAGGGTCGCGGCGGGCGCGACGTCATCGGGCGCCGG
>NZ_JABXXR010000373.1 GCF_013376175.1 Ameyamaea chiangmaiensis | reverse complement strand
GGCGTGCGCCGGGGCGAGCAGCGCGCGGCTGCGGGGCATGCTGGCCGGGGCGGGGCTGTGCGTGGTCGGTGCAACGTCGCTGTTCGTTCTGGTCCGGGACGTCCGGGTGCCGTCGCTCTGGGTGCATTTGTGCAAGCACGGTATTCTGACGCGGGTTTTTTCCGATCGGGCCGACGACATGCGCATCGGCCTGCCGCGCGACGGACAGGCGTGGCGGCGTCTGGAAACGGCGCTGACAACATGGTCGCGCGCGTGACGGCCCTCCGGCTGGTCTGTCTGGCTACGCCGGTGCAGCCGGCTGTGCGGCGGGGTGTCGTTCCTACGGAGGGTAATGGTGGGGGGGCGGATGACGTCCCGCTTCCGGCATGGCCGTGCGCGCCGAGTGTGCCGATTATTGCCGGGACCGGGTGGAGTGCCGCGATCGCGCGACGGTGGTGCCCCGACCAGCGCGTGACGACGATCGAGGCCCTGCGCGGGGCCGGGGCCGGACGCTGGGGTGGACAGGCTCTGTCCGACCTGCCGCCC
>NZ_JABXXR010000372.1 GCF_013376175.1 Ameyamaea chiangmaiensis | reverse complement strand
AAGCGCATGCACCGCGCGGTCCGCATCGAAAACGGGCAGACCGCCGGCGCGCAGCATGGCCGCCACCGTCGTCTTGCCCATCCCGATTCCCCCGGTCAGGCCAAGCACTTTCATGACCCCCCGCTCTCCGCCGAGTCAGACCAGGCCCGCGCCCGCCACCGCCTCGACGGCCGCGTCCACCTCCGGGTCGCGTCCGAACCAGGCGGCAAAGCCGGGCCGCGCCTGGTGCAGCAGCATCCCGAACCCGTCCACGATCGCAAGCCCGCGCGCACGCGCGCACGCCAGAAGGGGGGTAAGGCGCGGCACATAGACAGCGTCCGTCACCACCATGTCGCCCGGGGCGCGCGACAGGTCAGGGGCGAACGCTTCCGCCCCACCGCCATGCATGCCCAGCGACGTGGTGTTCACCAGCAGGGTGCGCCCGTCCAGCGCGGCTTCCCAGTCGGCCCAGTCCACCACATCTCCGCCGCCCAGCGCGCCGACCAGCGCCTCCGCCCGGCGGCGGGTGCGGTTGGCGACCGTGACCT
>NZ_JABXXR010000371.1 GCF_013376175.1 Ameyamaea chiangmaiensis | reverse complement strand
CGCGCAGCCGCCCGCGTGCCAGACCGAGGGCAAGCTGGCTCGCCAGCAGTTCGTCGCAGGCCAGACGTCCCCGCGCACGGTCCAGAACCGGGCCGGCCGCGCCGCCGTCGAGCAGGGCCGGATCGTCGGACGGCCGATGCAACTGCCGCAATGCCTGGCCGAAGCCGGGCCATTGGTGGCGGTCGAGAACGCTTGGGTCGTGCCACTCCGGCAGCGGCGGAACCAGATCCAGCGCGCGTTTGAAAGCGGGCCGGAGCTGGCTGGCGAACAGGCCTGCCGTCAGCGGCCAGACCGGGTCGAGTGCGGGTATTTCGTCTGCGCGGGACGCGGGCAGAATGTAATCCGGATGGGCGAAGGTCAGGACGTTGTTGAACAACGTCGCCTGCCCGGACAGGGCGATCTCGGCCCCCTCGCGCACGATGCGGTCCAGCCAGCGGTTGAAGAACACCAGCTCGGCCTCGCCGGTGTCGTCGGCGATCACCACGCGCCATGGCTGCCGCGTCCGCGCGGGCGCGGTCACGCGACGCACGCG
>NZ_JABXXR010000370.1 GCF_013376175.1 Ameyamaea chiangmaiensis | reverse complement strand
GGCCGGGTTTGCCGCAGTCGACAGTGCCGCGGGGGACGCCACCGATCTGGCGGCGCTCGTGGCCGGGCGGTGCGTGCCCGCCGATGGTCCGCTGTTGTTGCTCAGCGGTGCGGGCCAGGGCGAGGAGTTGGCCGACGCCTTACGGGGGCGGGGATTTCGCGTGCGCCGCCGTGTGGTGTACGCGGCGCGTGCCGTCTCGCACCTGTCCGTGACGGCGCACCGTATGCTGAGGCATGACAGGGTCGACGCTGTCCTGCTGTTCTCCAGCGCGACGGCCGTGGCGTTCGGACGGGTCGCCGGGACAATGGGCACGGGTGTGCGGGCTGTGTGCATTTCCGCGCGCACGGCGTCGGTTTTGCGTCCGGAGGACTGGGCCGACGTGCTGGTCGCGGCGCGGCCCGATACCGACGCGGTTCTCGACGCCCTCGGTACTCCGAAGCGGACCTAGGACGCGCTGGGCTCGCGTCGGGGGCGCCCGGGGGCGGGTTTCTGCCAGACAGAGCCGGCCCGGCCGATCATGGGACGCGCGTCGGGGGAGCG
>NZ_JABXXR010000369.1 GCF_013376175.1 Ameyamaea chiangmaiensis | reverse complement strand
CGTACGGGCGCTGGCACGCGACTGGTCGACATTGGACGGGGCGGCGGACGACGCGGCCTATCAGGCGCGGGGCGTGGCCGGGTTCGCGACACTGCGCGAGGCGGCGCGGGATCTGGGCTGCGTGTTTCTGGCCTGCGAGTCGGGATTGCGCGTGGCGATTCTGGCCGATGACGATCTGATGCCCGGCGTGGCCGTCGCCGGGGTGCCGAGCTTTCTGTCCGCCACAAAAGGGTGGCAGATCGCCACGTTCTAGCGGTCCGGCATGCGATAGGGCTTGCCGAGGGACGCGCGCCTTGGCACGGATGCGGACATGAACGATCTCTTCTTCGCGGATGGCCGGTCGGATGGCCGGAGTGTAACGCGCGCGACCCTGCGACGCGCTGCCGTGCTTGCCGTTTTTGCCGTGACGCCCCTCGGCGCGGCCGGGGCGCAGACGCAGGCAAAGCACGCGGCCACGGTGCCTCATCACCACGCCGCCACCGCGACGACCGCCTCCCACACCCATGTCGCCACGCCCAAGGGCGCGCATGCGACGCCGAGCCA
>NZ_JABXXR010000368.1 GCF_013376175.1 Ameyamaea chiangmaiensis | reverse complement strand
CACCACGGCGCCGGTGATGTGCCGCACGAGACGCGCGATCGTCTCGCCCGTCGCTTCTGCGCCGGTGGCCAGCCGCAGATCGGGGTTGGCCGGGGGTTCGTAGGGGGCGTCGATACCGGTGAAGCCGGTGATGCGGCCGGCCCGAGCGGCCGCATACAGCCCCTTGGGGTCGCGCGCCTCGCACTGGTCGAGGCTGGTGTCGACGAACACGTCCTCGAACCCTTCGCCGACGATCTCGCGCGCCATGGCACGGTCGGCCGCCAGCGGCGAGATCAGCGCGACGATCACCACCTGTCCGGTCTCGGCCATGATCCGGGCCACAGACGCCGCGCGGCGGATGTTCTCGCGCCGGTCGGCGTCCGAGAAGCCAAGGTCGGCGCACAGGCCCGCGCGCAGCGTGTCCCCGTCCAGCACCGCGACGTCGATTCCCTCGGCGAACAGAGCCGTCTCCGCGCCACGGGCAAGCGTGCTCTTGCCGGACCCCGACAGCCCGGTCAGCCAGAACACCGCGCCGCGATGCCCGCGCGCCTGCGCCCGGTCCCAGGGGGACAGGGTGCTGCCGGT
>NZ_JABXXR010000367.1 GCF_013376175.1 Ameyamaea chiangmaiensis | reverse complement strand
GACGGCAAGGGGCAGCGCGGGGCGGTCGTCCTCGGGTGCCTCGACTTGGCAGATGAGGCCGGGGAAATGGCGTTCTATGCGCCGCGCGGTGTCGTGCGACGGGACGAGCACGCGCCGCGCGGCGCCCAGTTCCGCGGCGGAGCGCGTCCTGAGCGCGTCGATGCCGAGACGTTCGTCCAGCAGCGACCCCTGTGCCCGAACGCACCGGCGGCAGCCGTCCAGATCGGGCTCGCCGCAATAGCGTTCGCCGATGCCCACGAGGGTGATGCGCGGACAGAACCAGACATAATCGTGAACGAACACATCGTAGGGGACGGCCAGACGCTCGGGCAGCGATCGTATCACCGGGTGATGGCCGAGCAGGTGATGCCATTCGACCAGGCCAACCCCCTCATCGCGCAGGAACGTCAGCAGGTCCGGCATCTCGTGTGGCAGGGCGAATGTCAGGTTGGGAAATCGTATGGTCAGGTCATCGGTTTCGACGCGGCAGCCATCGCTGTGCGGGCGCAGGGTGAGGGTGCGTCGCCCGGCGCGGCGATGCGCGGCGGCGCGGTCGCGTCGCACCT
>NZ_JABXXR010000366.1 GCF_013376175.1 Ameyamaea chiangmaiensis | reverse complement strand
ACAAGGCCGCCGCGCTGTCCGAACAGAGCGTCGCGGCCAACGCGGCGCTGCAAAAAACGGAGCAGGCGGTGGCCGACCTGTCCGACCGCGTTGCGGCGCTGCGAACGGAAGACGCCTCCCTCAGCGCCGCGATTGCGCGTGACGCCGAGGCCCTCCGGCCGATGCTGCCTCTGGTGGAACGCCTGTCGCTGTATCCTGCGGACACGCTGTTGGCTGCCCCGGTTGAGCCGACGCGCGCGATCAGTGGCCTGATGGTGCTGCGCGGCCTCTCGAAAGGGCTGGAGCAGCGGGCGGAAACCATGCGCGCGCGTCAGGCACGCCTGACCGAGGTGCGTGCGACGCTGGAGGCGCAAAGCCAGCAACTGGAAGGGCTGTCGGTCCAGCAGACCCAGCAACGCGACGCCGTGGCGGCACAGGCGCGCATGGCGCGTGATGCCCAGACGCGCTCCACGCGGGCCGCCCAGGCCATGGCCAGCGCGGTGCAGGCCGCAAGTCGACAGGCCGGCACGCTCCAAAGTGCCATCGATCGGCTCGACACCATGGAAACCGCCTTGCAACAGCAACTCGATCGGGAGGCC
>NZ_JABXXR010000365.1 GCF_013376175.1 Ameyamaea chiangmaiensis | reverse complement strand
ATCTGCTCGAACGCCACCCGGACCGCCAAACGCTGCTGGCCGCCCAGGCCGGCACGCGCCCGCTGCCACCGGACGAAGCGGCATGGACCGAACGCTTCGGCGCCATCGGCCCGCGTTTCATCCTCGATGCGACCGGCTCGGCGGCCGTGGTGACGATGGCTCTGCCACGCATGGCCGCAGGCGGAACCTTTGTCGTGGCCGGTCTTTTCCACGACCCACCCACCATCGATTTCAACCTCGTGGTCGAACGCGAACTGACCGTGCGCGGTGTCGGCGCCTTCGCCGGCGAAATGCCCGAGGCCATCGCCCTGCTGCCCGAACTGGCCGCCGCGCTGGAACCCCTGATCACACCGGGCCAGCCGCTGGACGCGGTGCCGGCCCTGTATGCGCACCTGCTGGCGGGCGGTGAAGCCCGTCTGAAGACGCTGGTCGCCCCCAACGGCACCGGCACGGAGGGCTGGTGATGGCGCCCGATCTGTTCTCGCTTCGCGACCGGACCCTCGTGGTCACGGGGGGTGGCCGCGGGCTGGGCCGCGCCATGGCACTGCATCTGGCGGCGTGCGGCGCCAGGGTGCTGGTGGCCGGCCGCACGCGCGAGGCGCTGAA
>NZ_JABXXR010000364.1 GCF_013376175.1 Ameyamaea chiangmaiensis | reverse complement strand
AGCGTGGCTTCGAGCACACCGCCCGCGGCACCGCGCCAGCCCGCATGGGCCGCGCCCACCACGGCCCCACCTTCCGCCATGAACAGAACGGGCGCGCAATCGGCGGTGATCACCCCGATCGCGATATCGGGGCGCGTGCTGACCAGCGCATCCGCCTCCGGCCCCCGGTCCCACGGATCGGTCACGACCGCCACGCCATCGCCGTGCACCTGGGTCACACCCAGCAGATGCGTCGGCGCGACGCCCATCTCCCCCGCGACGCGGGCGCGATTTTCGGCCAGAGCCTCCGGGCGGTCGCCGGATCGCATCGAGCAGTTCAGGCTCGCGTAAGGCCCTTTCGACACGCCGCCCAGCCGGGTGAAGAACCCGTGCCGCACCGGCGCCAGCGCCACATGTCGCAGCACCCAGTCTTGCGTCGTCATCGCATCGTTCCCCCGGTCATAGGCTGTCTCGGCCCGCCACGTTATCCTTCATCACCAAACCCCGGCAGGGGCGCCAGACCCGGCGCACGCAACGCCACCACCTTGAACAGCCGCCCCATGCGTTCGGGCGCGGACAGACGCGCCGCCCCCTCGCGCAGGCGGCCCGCGTCCTCCGGCGACAGCCCG
>NZ_JABXXR010000363.1 GCF_013376175.1 Ameyamaea chiangmaiensis | reverse complement strand
ACGGTGAAGCCGGGATAGAAAAGGATCCCATGATTGATCGGGAACAGCAGATCGTCGATCGGGCCGTTGATCCCGCGGTCCGAATAATGTTCGGGCCACCCGCCTGCGGTGACCATCAGCATTGCGCGCTTGCCGGCCATGACCCCTTCGCCATACCGGTCGCCCCAGCGCTGCTCGCTGTGTTCGCCCACCCCATAGGCGAAGCCGGAGGCATAGACCCGGTCAACCCAGCCCTTGAGGATGGCTGGCATGGCGAACCACCACAACGGGAACTGCAGA
Organism: Ameyamaea chiangmaiensis; assembly: GCF_013376175.1. Classification (GTDB taxonomy): domain Bacteria; phylum Pseudomonadota; class Alphaproteobacteria; order Acetobacterales; family Acetobacteraceae; genus Ameyamaea; species Ameyamaea chiangmaiensis. The sequence continues at coordinate 334 of NZ_JABXXR010000363.1, read as the reverse complement.
ATGACTGTATCGGCCCAGAGCAGCTTCTCCTGCTCGGCCTTCACATCCTCCGTGAGCGCGTTCGCCGCGAACCCGTCATTGGACGCTTTCCAGACCTTCAGCGGTTCGTCGGACGACAGGGCAGGAAAGTCATCCTTATCGACTGCAGCCTTCCAGTGCATGGCATACAGGTCCGACACCTGAACGTCATGTCCCTGGGTCGTCAGTTCAGAGACGGCGACGTCAAGCAGGGCGCCGTTGAGCGAGTGTCTTTCCGGATGGGCGAAGACGATCAGAACATTCATGAGCGGACTCTCATTGCGTGGAAAATTTCGTTTCCCAACGAGATTACGCG
>NZ_JABXXR010000362.1 GCF_013376175.1 Ameyamaea chiangmaiensis | reverse complement strand
TAGCCCTTGCGCTCCAGCCAGTCCCAGAAGGTCTTCAGCGGGCTGATCCGGCTCTGGATCGTCTTGGCCGACAGCCCCCTGTCCTGTGCCAGCCACTCGGGGAAACCTCCCGCCACGCGCCGCGTGATGTGCTCCACATTCAGCGACGCGATCAGCGCGGCCGGGTCCGGCGACGACGTCCGTTCCTGTGGCTCCGGCGAGAGGAACTCCCCCAGAAGCCGGAACGACAGGTCGTGCCCCCGCAGCGTCTGCGCCTTGATCGTGGTGCCGATATCACGCTTCCAGCGCTCGAACAGACGACCGATCGGCGTCACCTCGCCCAGCGCGATCTCCCGGTAGCGGGCACGATAGCTCTGACCGTCCTGCCCTGCCCGCTCCAGTTCCTCGGCACGATCGTCAAGAAAGGCCTCCAGTCCCATGCGGATGTGGTCCCTTGGGCTTTCCTGCGTGCGACCGTCCTCCTCATAGCCCTCAGGCTCGTCAGAGGCATCGGTAATCCGGGTTCGCGTCTCCAGCGCGTCGGCGACCAGACGCTCCTCCGTCATCCAGTCGGGACACCACGTCCCGTGCAGGGGCGGCAGGCCTATGGCGGCGAGCTTCGCATCAACCTCCGCCCGCAGT
>NZ_JABXXR010000361.1 GCF_013376175.1 Ameyamaea chiangmaiensis | reverse complement strand
ATCGCCTGCGCGTCCCCCCCCGCCCCGGCGATCCAGCGCGCGGCCACGGCATCGGGGAACGGCAGCCCCGGCAACACCGACGCCACGTGCGTCATGGCGTCGCCACATCGGGCAGGGAAGGCAGCGCCAGCGCGCGATCGTCCCACACCAGCCGCGCCGTGCGGCCCCCATGCGCGTCCAGCGACAGGTCCAGTTCCAGTGCGGGTGACGGCGTCAGCTCGTCCAGCCGCTCCGCCCATTCGACCAGCACGATCCCCTGCCGGGCATCGTCCCAGCCCAGTTCCTCGAGTTCGTAGGCATCGCCCAGGCGCCAGAGGTCGAAATGGGCCACCGGCCCCAGCGCCGTGTCATAGGTCTGCACAAGGGTGAAGGTCGGGCTGGGCACCTCCAGCGCCGGATCGCCGCTCAACGCGCGCAACAGGGCCCGCGCAAAGGCACTTTTGCCCGCGCCCATCGGACCGGACAGAAGAAGCGCGTCCCCCGGCCGCAGCAACCGCGCCACGAGGGCACCAAGGGCGTCGGTGTGCCCGGGGCCGGGCAGGGTGATCAGGCGTTCGGGCATGGCGCGAGGGTAACGCACGCGGCGTGGGCTGCGCCACCGGCCTGATCGATGGAGGGGGTGACAGC
>NZ_JABXXR010000360.1 GCF_013376175.1 Ameyamaea chiangmaiensis | reverse complement strand
CGGGCCGCGGCCCAGCGCGCGAAGCTTCAGGCCGATATGGACGCCGCGGCGGCGCAACGTATCGCCGACGCGGTGATGGCGCAGGCGCGGGAGCAACGGCAGGACGCGGAGGCGGCTTTTGCCGATGTCCGCGCGCAGGCCGACGCGCAGGCCGACGCCGAGACACGTCAGGACGCGCTGTTCTCCGCCGCTCAGGATGCCCTGATGGCCGTGCAGGCCGACGAGTCGCGCCTGCAGGCCGAAGCAGAGGGACTGGCGCAGGCCCTGTCGTCGGACGGCGAGGACGATGCGTTCGCGCCGATTGCCGATGCCCTGCGGGTTCCTGACGGGCTGGAAGTGGCGCTGGCCGCCTCGATCTCGGAGGGGCTGGAGGCTTCGGTCGATGCGCGCGCGGCCCGCCACTGGACACGAAGCGCCGGCGATGTTGCGCCCCTCCCCTCCGGCGCGATAGCGCTCGGCACGCTGGTCGAAGCACCGGTCGAGGCGCTGCGTGCCCTGTCGGCGGTCGGTCTGGTGGAGTCGACGGCTGACGGCGACAGACTGGCTCCGGCCCTGCAGGCCGGGCAGACGCTGGTGACACGCGATGGCGCGCTGTGGCGTTGGGACGGCTATCGCATCCGGGCCGGCCACCCCGACC
>NZ_JABXXR010000359.1 GCF_013376175.1 Ameyamaea chiangmaiensis | reverse complement strand
CGCCGCGGCCGGAACGCTGGTGCCCCCGCCAGCCGCCTGACCCGGGGCCGCGGCCATGTCGCTTTCGGAGTCACCCATGTTTTCAGCCCCGGTATCCGCCGCCGTCAGGGCTTCGGTCCCGGCGCCGTTGCCACGCAAGTCGACGCTCAGGCCCGGCAGCTGCCCCGGTTTGAACGCGTCGATGGCCAAGCCCATGCCGGTGTCATACTGCGCCAGCGTCACACCCTCGGGGACACGGAAATCGGTGCGTGGCGTGTCGGCGATCACCGCCTTCATCACGCGATTCCAGATCGGACCGGCGATCACGCCGCCCGTCTCCTTCTTGCCCAGCGACTGCGGCGCATCGAAGCCTACCCAGACGACGGTGACCGTGTCAGGCGTATACCCGGCAAACCACGCATCGTTGAAGTTCTGGCTCGTCCCCGTCTTGCCCGCGATCGGCCGGTCGATACCGGCGCCGGCGAGCGTGCCCGTTCCGCGCTTGATGACGTCCTGCAGCATCGCCGTGATCTGGAACGCGCTCTCGGGGGATGCGATCTGGGGGCGGTTATCGGCCAGCAGCGGCACGTCCGTCGCATCGGCCTCGACCGCAAGCGGTGCCGGCGCCGGAGGCGTCTGCGCACTCGCGGGCTGCCCGTCGTCCGCAGGGGCC
>NZ_JABXXR010000358.1 GCF_013376175.1 Ameyamaea chiangmaiensis | reverse complement strand
CGCCTGCCCCATCCAGTCCGGCAGCGGGACCGGCGGCGCGGGAGCATCGGCGTGCACCGCCGTCGTCCCGGACGCCGAGGCCTGATGCTGATGCACCACCACCTCCCCGGCCCAGCCGCCCGGGCACGGTTCGGTGTGCGTCTGCAACCCCGCGAACCCGGCACGGCAATGTTCGTACCAGCACTCCGCCGGAGGGCCGCGCGTTCCCTCCCACCCGCAGACGACCAGCCAGTCGCTGGCCCGCGTCAACGCGACATACAGCAGACGGTTGAATTCTTCCCGTGCCGAGGCTTCGAGGGCACTGCGCGCCACGCCGGTGGTCCGTGTCGCCAAGTCGGCGCGCGGCACCCAGACCGGCAGGGCCGTCCCCGCTTCCCCCCCCGGCAACCAGCACAGGTCGGTGTCGGCGTTGGGACGTCCCATCGTGTCGGGCAGGATCACCAGCCGTGCCTGCAGGCCTTTGGAACCATGCGCGGTCATGACCCGCACTGCCCCCTCCGCGCCCTCGGGCTCGCGTCGCACCATGGCGTTGCTGTGGCGCAGCCAGTGCAGGAACCCCTGCAGCGACGGCGGATGCATGGCCTCGTACCGCAGGGCGGCCGACAGCAGTTCGTCCACCGGCTCGGCCGCCTCGGGCCCCAGCCGGGCCAGAAGGCGCG
>NZ_JABXXR010000357.1 GCF_013376175.1 Ameyamaea chiangmaiensis | reverse complement strand
CGTCGTCCGGACCGCCCTTCATGCCCAGAACGGCAATGTCGAACGCGCGTGTCAGCGCACTTTCGGCCAGGCCGCGCAGCTTGGCCTCGAACCCCGGGGCCAGACCCAGGCCGCGCATCCCCAGCCGCGCCGCCTGGCCGACCGCACCGCCCATCAGGTCCGCCATACGCACCAGCACGCCCCGGCCAGACTCGACGTCCCGCAGGACCTTCTGCAAGCGCGCGACCGAGGTCTCGTCCAGAATCAACGGGGCGAGTTCGTTGCCCTCGCCAATCGTCGATGTGCCTGCGGATGTCGTCATCGCCTCGCTCTCCCTGCGCCCGGAACCGTCCAGAACAGATAAGCCCAACGCACGGCGGGGGAAAGGGTGGCACCCCGATCGCCCCGACGCCGCCTGAGCCCGCGCGAACGCGCGCGCCCGGGACGCCCCGCCCCGAGACGCAGCACTGCGTGTCACGCAGGACACACGCGATCGCGCCTCGCCAATTGCAACAGAGCGATTATATGATGGTGACGCAACAGCAACGCCGGCCGTGACGTTGCCAACTCGACAGGCAACCGAGAGGACGCAGCCCGCCATGCCCCAGACCCCGTCTTTCCGTCGCGTTCCGCGCGCCGCCCTGTGCCTCGCGGCCGCCCTGCTGGCACATGCCTTCGCCCCGTCGCACGCGC
>NZ_JABXXR010000356.1 GCF_013376175.1 Ameyamaea chiangmaiensis | reverse complement strand
CACGCCGGTCGCCGTGGGCGGCACGCTGGACGCGCCCGTCGCACGGATGGCACCCGATGCCTCGGACGGCCGCTTTCGCGTAACCATCGGCAGCGACGAGCCCGACCCGTGCCCCGGAATCCTGGCCGCGGCACGCGAAGGCCTGCCCGGACCTGCCGCAGCGGCCGAGTCACGGCACGGCGGCAAGCTGTCGGACATGCTGCGCGGCCTGGGGCTGGTCCATTGAACGGCGCGTCGGGATCGTCACCCGGAAGCCGCCGGTTCTGGACGCGCGCGCAGGCGGTGGCCGACGCCGATGGCATGTGGTCGGTGGCCCTTGACGGACGAGGCGTCAAACTGCCGGGTGGAACGCCTCTGCGCGTCCGGTCCGGTGCGCTGGCCGACGCCATCGCGCAGGAATGGGACGCCGCCGGCGCAACGGTGGGGGGCACCTTTTCACCACTCGACCTGCCGCTGACCCGCATCGCCGGGACGATGATCGAACGTATCGCGCCGAACCGCAGCGGCGCGATCGATCTGCTGGCCGCCTATGCCGACGCCGACCTTCTGAGTTATCGCGCCGGTCCGCTGCCCGATCCGCTTCTGGCCGGCCGTCAGGCGGCCGCGTGGGGCCCCTGGATCGACTGGGCGCGGGAGCATCATGCGCTGGACCTGCCGATCACGACCGGGGTGATGCCTCTACCCCG
>NZ_JABXXR010000355.1 GCF_013376175.1 Ameyamaea chiangmaiensis | reverse complement strand
GAGGGTCGGATGAACCGCGAGAGCGCGCACACGGTCAAGAGTTACGAACAGGAACTGGGGCAACTCCGTGCGATCATGGCGCGGATGGGCGGTCTTGTGGAGAGCCAGACGGCGCAGGCGGTGGCGGCGATCGTCGACCACGACGAGGACGCCGCCGCGGCCGCGCCCGAGCTTGACCCGCAGGTCGACGCGCTGGAGCGCGAGGCGGAGGTTCTGTCGATCCGGCTGCTGGCCCTGCGCGCGCCGATGGCGTCGGACCTGCGCGAGATCGTCTCGGCGCTGAAGGTGACGGGCGATCTGGAGCGGATCGGCGACTACGCGACCTCGATCGCACGGCGCTCGCTGCGGCTGGACATGGCCGAGAGCCAGATCTCGCTGTCGGGGCTGCGCGCGATGGGGCGCCTTGTGCAGGACAACCTGCGCCGGGCGATCGACGCGATGACCTCGCGCGATGAGGAACGCGCGACCGAGGTGTGGCAGTCCGACCGCGCGGTGGACGAACTGTATAACGCCATGTTCCGCGAACTGGTCACCTACATGATGGAAGACCCGCGCAACATCACCACCTGCACCCATCTGCTGTTCATCGCCAAGAACCTCGAACGCATCGGCGATCACACCACCAACATTGCCGAACGTGTCTTCTACGCCGCCACGGGAAACATGCTGCCCACCATGCGGCCGCG
>NZ_JABXXR010000354.1 GCF_013376175.1 Ameyamaea chiangmaiensis | reverse complement strand
GACTGGCGACGGGTGGCAACACGATACGACCGCTGCGCTCATACGTTCATGTCCGCAATCTACATCGCAGCAAGCGTCATCTTCTACCTCAAAAAATGAGTCCTGAGCCTAAGCCACTATCTGACTTCGACCCGGTTTATGACGAATGGCTTTTCCAATCTATCCAGGAAGAACTTTTGGCTAACATTTTAGAAATTAGTGAAATATTTAAATTTTTTACAGAAAATGTGAGGAGTATTATATAATACATAATTCAAATAAGGCCAACTTTTAGAGTTATGAGGCAAGGGTGTTCCTTAGAACCTTATTTTATTAACTACAGATAAGACATTATTTATTTAGATTTGGTGTTGATTTAAAGCCTTTAATATCTGATGTGTACCGCCGCGTCCGCTAATCTATGCATGCCTGCTGTAAAACGACTATCTATTCCCCCCATTGCAGCCGATCGACAACCGCTCCGGCCACCTCTACCCCTCCGTCACCCAAGGAAACCGCCCACGCTTCCCTGCCGTCTCCTCAAGCGCAGTCCGCACGGTCTCGGGAAGCCCCTTCTCCACCGTGCCCATGATCGCATCCCTATAGGCCGCATCGCCAAAGTCCTGCGCCGCGTAGGTATTCCCCACAAGCCGTTGGGACTTGTGTCCGATCAGGTGGTCGATCATCAGCGGCGAGCACGCGGACACACCCTGA
>NZ_JABXXR010000353.1 GCF_013376175.1 Ameyamaea chiangmaiensis | reverse complement strand
GGCAGCCGGGGCACGCATTGGCCTTTCCGATCCGTGCCGAAATGCAGTAAGAAGCCTGCGTCCGCCCGACGTCCGGCGCGGCCTGCCCGCAGACGCCCCGTTGCGACGCCCGCGGCCCATCCGTCGTCCGTTTCGTTCCGTCAAGAAGAGTATTGCGTCCTGTCCCGCCGCCGTTTCCTGTCCCGCGCAGATTCTCACCGGCCCCGCCGTCTTCCGGCGCGTCTGGCCGGGTGCGCGTTGGCGCTGGGCATGGCGGCCCTGCCGTGGACGCCGGACAGCGTGGCGCGCGCGGCGACCGTCAGTGTGCAGGCGGCGAGCCTCGACATCAGTCTGGCGGCCGCGCAGCGCGATGCGATCGGGCAGCCCTTTCATGCCAAGAGCGGTATCGCCACGCGCTTTACCGTGTGGGACGGATCCCCCGACACCCTGCGTAAGGTCGAAAGCCGGGGCGGCCGGCGCTGGACGCTGGTCCTGATGGAAGACACCTCCGTGCCGGAGGCCTGCGCGGCCGACCTGATGGTGCATGCGTTCCCCGGTGGCGGCGATACGGCCGCGGGATGCGGATGGGCGGCGTTGCAGGTGCGGACGATTCTGGCGTGGGATCGGGGGCGGCTCGACACGCCCCCGAACTGGACGGATTTCTGGGATGTCGCGCGCCACCCCGGGCGCCGGGCGCTGCGTCGCGACCCGCGCACCACG
>NZ_JABXXR010000352.1 GCF_013376175.1 Ameyamaea chiangmaiensis | reverse complement strand
CGGCGGCCGTTCCCGGCTCCGGCGCGGCGCCCTGCGCGCTCTGACGCATCAGCGCCGCGCGCAGCGGATCAGCCCCGGGGTTGTTGACCCGCATGGTGATCACGATGTCCTCGGGTCCGACGCTCTGGCCGTAATAATTGCGGTTCGCGCCGCTGTTGACCGACAGCTTCGAGCCCCCGAGCGCCGCGCCCGCGAACAGGCCCTTGGATTTCTGGATGGCCATGATGTCGGTGTTCGTCGCGCCGGTAGTGCCGCTTTCGATGCCCGAGCCGAGGGTGGCGAACGAGGCGGAGGCGTTGGCGTTCATCTGGAACTGGTTGTCGAGCAGTACCTGCAGCCCATGATCGGTCATGATGAAGAACATGACCTCGGAGTCCTGCATGCCGAGTTGCACACCGATCGAGCCGGAGCCCACGGTGAAAAAGGCGGGATCGGACCAGGAACCCCGCGCGTCGCGTGAGAGCAGCACGCACCCGCCACCCGACCCGCCGATCCCGATCGACATCCTGAAGATGGACGGGCAGATCATCACCGCGCGCGCCTTGACCAGATAGCGCTGGATGCGGCTGGTCGGCGTCGCACCCGCGAACATGTCGTTGATGGTCAGCGTGGCCCGGTCGACCAAGCCCTGTTGCTTTGCGGTATCGGCCTGCGCGGGGCGGCTGGCGGTGACCGCGCCGCCGGCGAGCATCGCGCCGAT
>NZ_JABXXR010000351.1 GCF_013376175.1 Ameyamaea chiangmaiensis | reverse complement strand
TAGGCTCAGGACTCATTTTTTGAGGTAGAAGATGACGCTTGCTGCGATGTAGATTGCGGACATGAACGTATGAGCGCAGCGGTCGTATCGTGTTGCCACCCGTCGCCAGTCCTTCAGCTTTGCGAACATGTTTTCGATGAGGTGGCGCTTCTTATACAGATGCCAGTCGTAAGATGGCTTTGATGTCCTGTTCTTCTTCGGCGGCATACAGGGAGTGATGTTCCGGTCTGCGAGAGACTGTCTGATTGTATTGCTATCATATCCCCGATCACCGATGACGTCCTCTGTCTCATCCGACAGGTCCTCCAGCAGAACGTCAGCGCCTTTGAAATCACTGATCTGTCCAGCCGTCAGATGAAGGCGGACAGGGCGTCCCTGTCCATCACATATGGCCTGAAGCTTTGAGTTCAGGTCGCCTTTTGTCCGTCCGATATGGCGGGGAAATGCCCCTTTTTAAGCAGGGAGGCCGCTGTCCGGTGTGCCTTGAGGTGTATTGCATCGATCATCAGGCGTTTTGAACGGCCCGCCTGCTCTGTCAGCGCGACGAAGATCCGGTCGAAGACCCCTGCGCTCGTATTCCATCCATGCATACGCATTGGTGGAACCTTTCGGGCTCCGCCCAGACGGCTCTACCGGATGAAGCGATATCTGGCTCGCAGATAACATAAACACATCACTCACAGGCCCACCCTCCACCGGTAA
>NZ_JABXXR010000350.1 GCF_013376175.1 Ameyamaea chiangmaiensis | reverse complement strand
GACGACAATGCGCGCTGGCTCCGGCCGGCCTTCAACCAGATGCACCGTGTGCTGAAATGGGGCGGGTTCGCCGTTTCGTTCTATGGCTGGAACCGTATCGACCTCTTCGCCGATGCCTGGAAAGCAGCTGGGTTCCGCATGGTCGGGCATATCGTCTTTCGTAAGTCCTATTCGTCGTCTTCCCGGTTCCTTCGTTATGAGCACGAAAGCGCCTACCTGCTGGCCAAGGGCAACGTGACACCGCCCGCAAAGCCCATCCCGGACGTGATCGACATGCCCTATTCAGGCAACAAACTGCACCCGACCCAGAAGCCGGTTGCGGCACTCCTTTCCTTGGTGGAAGCCTTCTGTCCGGTGGGTGGGCTAGTTCTGGACCCGTTCGCCGGTTCGGGTTCGTCCCTGGTGGCGGCGCAGCATCTTGGCCGCGACTGGCTGGGGATGGAACTGGACCCCGGCCATGCCGTGACGGCAACCCGGCGGCTGGCCTGGCACGGGACGGCGAGGGCGGCGGCGTAAGCCGCCCCCTTTCTTCACCTCATCGGATCGTTGGAAAATCGCGCCGGTCCCGATGGACCGGCGGCAGGGGCGCGCCGTTACCCGGCGCGTGCGGCGCGGCCCCGGCCGGGCGGCGCGCACAATTTGTTGGGGGGAAGAACGCCTTTTATGGTGGGGGGGCGCCAATCAGCCGGGGCAACGCGCCCCCGCCACCGCGCGAGCCGGAAGCGCCCACC
>NZ_JABXXR010000349.1 GCF_013376175.1 Ameyamaea chiangmaiensis | reverse complement strand
AGAACAGGCGGTCGACGATGCCGATCCGCGCGCGGTCGGCGGGGACCGGAAGCCCGGCTTGCGCAAGGATGATCGCCAGCGCGGTCTGGCGCAGGAACGTCGACTTGCCGGCCATGTTCGGTCCGGTCAGCAGCATCACGCGCCGTTCGGGCGACAGGTCGCAGTCGTTGGGCGTGAACGCGCCCCGACCGTCGAGTGCCGCTTCGACCACCGGGTGCCGACAGGCTTCAAGTACGAAGTCCTGATCGTCGGTGATTACGGCCCGGCACCAGCGACCGGCCGACGCCAGATGGGCGCACGCCGCCAGAACGTCCAATGTTGCGAGTTCGCGCGCGATGGCTTCCAGCGTGGGCTCGGCCAGAATGGTGGCGACGAGGCGCGTGAAAATCTGCCGCTCCAGCGTCGCGGCGCGTTCGGCCGCTTCGGTGATGCGCCGGTCGAGACCGACCAGTTCGTCGGTGGAAAAGCGTGCGAGGCTCGCCGTGCCTTGCCGCAGGGTGACGTCGGTGCGCTCGCGCAGACGATCGGCCGCGGCGATCGGCACCTCGATGATATAGCCGAGTTGCGCGTGATGACGGATTTTCAGGCTGTTGAGGCCGAAACGGGCGGCGTACTCGGTCTGAAGTCCTGCGAGGATCTGGCGACTGTCAGTGCACAGCGCTCGTTCCTCGTCCAGGGCGGCGTCGAAGCCCGGGGCGATGACGCCGCCATCGTCGAGGCGCGCGGGCGGCTCCGCGCTCAGGGCGCGGGCCAGAAGCGCCTGAAGGTCGCGCCCTCCCGTGCGCAGCGTCTCAAGCG
>NZ_JABXXR010000348.1 GCF_013376175.1 Ameyamaea chiangmaiensis | reverse complement strand
CTGGCGTCCGCCGCGCGCATCAGGGCGGCACCCATGCCGACGGTGTCGCCGTGCGCGACGCAGGTCTGCGGGATCGCGCCACGCAGAGGTTCGGTATTGAGGCGCCGCAACAGGTCGGGAATGCCGCCGCTGTTGTCGAAGGCGACGCAGGACAGGCCGCAGGCCAGTGCCTCGAGCACCACGGAGGGATAGGGATCCTCGCGCGAAGTCAGGGCGAAGGCATCGGCGGCGCTGAGCCACGGGCCCACGGGTTCGACGTGGCCGGGCAGATGGAACGTGCCGCTGGCCCGTGCGCGGGCCAGGTCTTCGGCCAGAAAGGTACTGACCGCCGGTGCCAGTGCGCCCAGCCAGACGAAATGGGTCCGTCCCTCGCCGCTGTCATAGGCCTGCTGCCGCCAGAGCTGGAGAAACAGGTCGAAGCCCTTGCGGATGTCGCCGTGACCCGCGCCGATGATGACGCGGTCGGCGCGCCCGCAGCCGAACTGCTCGCGCAGGCGGGCGCGTTCGCCAAGCTCGAAGCGCGTGGGCGTATACAGGCCCTGTGGCAGGATATGGCTGCGCGAGCCCGCGTTGGGGGCGGTGAGCGCCGCGTTGGCCACCGCGACGGCGGCTGCGGGATACACGATGGCGCGTGCGATGCCCGTGGCGTGGGCAAAGGCGTCGGTCAGTTGCGCGCGGGCGATCAGCCCGGGAAGTTCGTGCACCAGAAGCGCGAACCCGACGCCGGCCTGCGACAGTGCTTCGGCCAGCGGCGCACTGGCGACGCTGTTGACCAGCGCATCGGTGAAGCCCTGCGCGGCCAGCGCGGCCAGCTGAC
>NZ_JABXXR010000347.1 GCF_013376175.1 Ameyamaea chiangmaiensis | reverse complement strand
GGCTCTGTTGCAAAGTTGTCTTTCCTGTTGGAAACCGCCTTCGGTTTTGAAGTGAGGCGTGGCGGATGAGCGATTTCAAGGGACGGCATTTTCGGGGTGAGGTGATCCTTTGGGCGGTCCGTTGGTATTGCCGCTACGGGATCAGCTACCGGGATCTGGAAACCATGCTCGCGGAGCGTGGGGTGAACGTTGATCACTCGACGATCTACCGCTGGGTCCGGCGTTATGCTCCCGAGACGGAAAAGCGGCTGCGCTGGTATTGGAAACGTCCGGGCTTTTCCCGCAGCTGGCGGGTGGATGAGACCTATATCAAGGTCAAAGGGAAATGGGCGTATCTCTATCGGGCGGTCGACAGGGACGGCGATACGATCGATTTCTACCTGTCACCGACCCGCAACGCCAAGGCTGCACAGCGTTTCCTGGGCAAAGCGGTGAACGGACTGAAGGACTGGGAGAAGCCCGAGACGATCAACACGGACAAGGCCCCGACCTATGGGATAGCAATCGGGGAACTCAAAAAAGACGGAAAGATGTTGGATACAGTGACGCACCGACAGGTGAAATATCTGAACAACGTGATCGAGGCTGATCACGGAAAGCTCAGGCAGCTGATCAAACCCGTTCGGGCGTTCAAAACGCTGAAAACCGCTTACGCCACGATCAAGGGCTTTGAGGTCATGCGGGCCTTGAAAAAGGGGCAGGCACGACCCTGGCAACAAGAACAGGGCGTCGTGGGAGAAGTGCGTCTGATCGAAAGGCAGTTCGGAGTTTACACATTCTGAACGCCCGAAATCTCCGGGGCCCTGCCGCTTATTCGAGAATTTGCAACAGAGCC
>NZ_JABXXR010000346.1 GCF_013376175.1 Ameyamaea chiangmaiensis | reverse complement strand
GAGGGGCTCCTCAAGCCGTTTGAAGCCGACGACCAGATCGTCCAGACGGCGGCGCAGGCCCCGCGCGCGGGAACGCCCGCCTTCCGCGCCCAGCAGCCAGCGTCGCAGTTCGGCCGCCTCCAGCCCGGAAAATTCCGTCGCGAAGGCGCCGTCCGCCGCGTCGGCGATATGGTGGCCCTCGTCGAAAACGTAGCGGGTGGGGGTATTGTCTTCCTGTTCGACGGGCAGGTCGGCAATGCCGGCCGGGCTGGCCCAGGCCGCCTGCGCCATAACCAGCGCGTGGTTCGCGATGACCAGATCGGCGTGCCGGGCCCGGCGGATCGAGTGTTCGACAAAGCAGCGTTGATAATGCGGGCAGGCGCCGTGAATGCATTCGCCGCGGCGGTCGGCCAGAGCGGCGACCTGCCCCGCTCCCATCAGGTCGCCAAACCAGCCGGGCAGGTCGCCGCCCATCAGGTCGCCGTCGCGGCTGGCCGTGGCCCAGCGCGCGATCAGGCAGAGCGTGATCAGGGCCCCCGGCGACGCATCGCGGCCGCGGTTGAGCACGGTGTTGACCCAGTCCTCCATGTTCAGCAGGCACAGATAATTCTCGCGCCCCTTGCGCACGACGACGTGCTGGCGCCGGACGGTGTCGTCGGCGTGCAGCCGCGTCGTCTCGGCCTCGATCTGCCGCTGGAGGTGCTTGGTGTAGGTGCTGATCCAGACGGCGCCGTCGTTCTGCTCCGCCCAGACGCTGGCGGGGGCGAGGTAGCCGAGCGTCTTGCCGGTGCCCGTCCCGGCCTCGGCCAGAAGCACCTGCGGATCCCCGATATGGGCGCGCGGCGCGAAGGCGTGGGTGGCGACGGAGGCGAAGTCGGCC
>NZ_JABXXR010000345.1 GCF_013376175.1 Ameyamaea chiangmaiensis | reverse complement strand
CGCACCGGAACCTGCGCCGGTCGCCGTGACAGTGTGCGTCGTGATCTCCGCCTGTGCCTGCGTCGCGGCAAGGGCGGCGGGGGGCATCAGCCCCACCCCACAGGCCAGAACACCGCCGAAGGCACACCCCGCCACACGGACCTGACGCCGGACGGACGCCGGCCTGGCGTGGGGATAAAGGGCGGCGGCTGCCGACGGCGGGTGTGTGATGGTCACGGGCGCGTCCTTCGGTCGTTCCTCGGTATAGGGTTGACGTCCCCGAAGGCCCCGGGTTCGTCTGGGTGGTCAATGACGCTCCATCTTGGGGCATCGGTCCCACGACGCAAGCCCGTCTGGCCGCACCTCCGACTTGCCGAGCCGTGCCCGTGCGGGCACGATGCGCCGCAGCGCTGCCATAGGGCAGCGGCACGGCGGGCAGCACCCGTTCCGGCGCCCGCAGTTCAGCCGCGACCGGTTGTCGCGGCACGGCGACGCCCCATCTTTGTCTTTTCGCCCACCGGAGCCCAGTCGATGTCCATCAGCCCATCCCTGATTTCGCCTCTGGCCACGACCGACGCCCTGTTCTTCGACCGTCCGGGCGCGTTGCTCGATCGCGACACGGCGACACGGCTGGTGGACGACGCGCTGGCGGGGATGGATGACGGGGAGCTGTTCCTCGAATGGCGTGAGAGCGAGATGATCGCGCTCGACGACGGGACCATCCGTTCGGCCAGCACCAACACCTCCACCGGCTTCGGCCTGCGTGCCGTCCTGGGCGAGGAAACCGGCTTCGCCCATGCCGACGAACTCAGCGAGGACGCGCTACGCCGGGCCAGCACCGCCGTCACGCAGGTGCGCGCGGGGCGCTCCGGCACGGCTGCC
>NZ_JABXXR010000344.1 GCF_013376175.1 Ameyamaea chiangmaiensis | reverse complement strand
GGCCAGTGCGGCGGCGATCGCGGGACCACGGCCGGGGTGGCGGGGCGCGATGATGGTCAGAAGGTCCGGCCAGCGTTCGCGCAGACGCCGTGCTGCGTCCGCCACGATCGTCTCCTCGCCTTCATGCGTGGCGGCGGCGAGCCAGAGCGGGCGCCCGCCAATGGCCTCTCGCACCATCTCCAGCGCCCGCGCGTCGACGCCCAGCGGCGGTGCGGCTTGTTTCAGGTCCCCCCGCTCCTCGATCCGGGTGGCGCCCAGCGCCCGCAGGCGCCGCGCGTCCTCGGCGCTGCGGGCGGAGATCCAGTCGAAACCACCCAGCACGATCCGCGACAGGCCTGGCACGCGCCGCCACCAGCGCCATGACCGTGCCGACATGCGCCCGTTCAGCAGCACGACCGGAATCCCGCGCGCCCGTAACGCCCGCAGCATGGAGGGCCATAGCTCGCTCTCGACGAAAACGGCGCGATCGGGGCGCCAGTGGCGCAGGAAGCGGCTCACCCAGCGCGGCACGTCGAACGGGACGAACTGATGGATCAGGCGACCGTCCCGCGCCTGCGCCTCACGCGCGACGAGGCTGGCGGCGGTGACGGTCGCGGTCGTCATCAAAACGTGCGGCGCAGCGGCGTCGTCGCCCTGAAGAAGGGCGCGTACCACGGGCAGCAGCGACAGCGTCTCCCCCACGCTGGCGGCATGAAACCAGATCAGTCGCCCCGCCGGTCGCGGCTGGTCCGCAATGCCCATGCGTTCGCGCCGGCGCCCGGCGATCTCCTTGCCGCGCGCAATCCGCCGGTGTACCAGCACCACCAGCGCGGGGGCCAGAAGGCGTCCGGCCACGCCCCAGACACGCTCGACGAGCGCGAC
>NZ_JABXXR010000343.1 GCF_013376175.1 Ameyamaea chiangmaiensis | reverse complement strand
CCTCATGACCGGCGCGCCGGCGCCTGCGGCCGACTATGCCGCGTTCTTCGATTCGACGCCCGACTGGCCGGATCGCGCGATCCTCCGCGCGCGGTTTCAGCAGGCCCTGGCGACCGAAAACGACCCCGACACCCTCGCGCGGCTGTGCCCGAACTCTCCGCTGACACAGGCCGGGGCACTCGTCCGGTGCGGCAGCGTGCTGGGCACGGGACCGATGACACCGATCGCACGACAAGCCTGGGCCGGCGGCATGGACAGCGCGAGCGACGAGGCGGCGTTCCTGACGCTCTATGCCTCCGTGCTCACCCCGGCCGATCAGACCGCCCGTTTCCAGCGACAGGTGCGCACCGGCCAGTTTGCGGCGGCATCGCGTCAGATCGACCGACTCCGCAACGATGAGCAGGCCGCCGCCCGGGCCCGTGTGGCCCTGCGCAGCCGCGCCCCAGACGCTGACGAGGCGCTGGCCGCCGTCGGGGCAAGCAGCGATCCCCTGTTGTTACTCGACCGTCTGTTCTGGCTGCGCCGGACCAACCGCGCCGACGACGCCCTGTCGCTGTGGAAGAGCGCGGGCTTTCAGGCGCAGGCTGCCCAACCCCTGGTCTTTGCAGCCGAGCGCGCGGCCTTCGCCCGGTCGCTGGTCACCGCCGAGCGCTACGCCGACGCGGCGGCAATGGCCGATGACCGCACCATCGCGCCGCAGACCCCGGCAGGACTGGAAGCCGCGTTTACCAGCGGGTGGCTGAGGCTTGAAAAACTCGGCGATCCGGCTGCGGCCGCCGACCGTTTCGCTCTCGTCGCGCAATCGCCTGCCCTGATCAGCCGGAGCCGGGGCCTCTACTGGCTCGGCCGCGCGCGGGAAGCG
>NZ_JABXXR010000342.1 GCF_013376175.1 Ameyamaea chiangmaiensis | reverse complement strand
CGCCAGGGTCACGCCCAGCAACGTCGCAAGACCCGTGCCCCCGGCCGCCGCCTGCGCAAACGGAAAGCGTTTGTCGTCGGCATCCCACGGCGCATGATCGGAGGCGATCGCATCGATCGTGCCGTCGGCCAGCGCGGCCACCACCGCCTGCCGGTCCGCTTCGGCCCGCAGCGGCGGCGACAGCTTGGCATAGGTGCGGAAGTCGCCGATCGCCGTTTCGTTCAGGTCGAAATAGGGGGGGGCCGTGTCGCAGGTCACCGCGATGCCCCGCGCCTTGGCCGCGCGGATCAGCGCCAGCCCCTCCGCCGTCGAGACATGCCCGAAATGCAGCCGCCCGCGCGTCATCTCCGCCAGCCGGATGTCGCGCGCGATCATGATCGCCTCGGCCGCCAGCGGAATCGACGGCAGGCCCAGCCGGGTGGCCAGTTCGCCTTCGGTTGCGCACCCGCCACGCGCCAGCGACGGCTCCTCCGGGTGTTGCACCACCATCGCCCCAAAGCCACGGGCATAAGACAGGATCGTGCGCATCGTCCGCGCGTCGGCGATCGCCTGCGTGCCGTCGGTGAACGCGATGGCCCCGGCTTCGCGCAGCAGCCCGATCTCGGCCATTTCCTTGCCCGCGCAACCACGCGTGGCCGCACCGTAGGGCAGGATCGAAATCGCGCCCGTTTCGTCGCCGCGCTGGCGCAGAAGACGCACCAGCGCCGGATCGTCGATCGCCGGCAGGCTGTTGGGCAGGACGGCCATCGTCGTGACCCCCCCGGCCGAGGCCGCGCGCGCGGCCGACGCCACCGTCTCGCGATATTCGTAACCCGGCTCGCCGATCGCCACGCGCATGTCGACCAGCCCCGGACACAGAACGGCAC
>NZ_JABXXR010000341.1 GCF_013376175.1 Ameyamaea chiangmaiensis | reverse complement strand
CGCCAGCCTCGAGGCCATGGGCGCCAGCAGGCGCGGCGGCGGCGGGGGCGTCAGCCCGGTGCGCGGCTGGCGCAGCGTCTCGATCCACCGGACCTCGGGCATCAGACGCAGCACCATGAAGAACGTCCACGCGATACCGATCGCGAGAATGGCAAGGATCAGCCCGTCGAGCAGCGGGTTATTAAAGAACGCCGCCCACAGCGTACGGAACAGGAGGGCCACGACCAGGCCGACCGCGACCAGGAACAGCACCATGCGCAACAGATAGACGGTAGGACGGGTCATGGCGTGGCCTCCTGGGATGGGGTCGCGGGGGTGCCGGGCGCTGGCGGCGCGTGGGTGGGCACGAGGTCCGAACGTGTCAGGTCGAGATGATCGGCGGGGGCGTCTGCCCCGGTCGCGACGGGCGTATCGGTGGCCGAGGCCAGGCCGATCGGACGCACATAGATGCGGGTCGACGCAATGCCGGCATGGATCAGGATCGCACGCACCGAAAGCCCGCGCGTCAGCGACAGGCGGCGGGGCGTCGACAGGTCATCGCTGGTGCCGCCGGCATAGGAATCAACGTCGGCGCGGGCATCGGGATGGGCACTCAGGTCCGCCGCGAAGTCGAGCACGGCCTGACGCATCGCGGGTGACAGATCGGCCGATCCGGCCGCAAACGTCAGGCGCTGGCCCCCTTCGATCGCGGCCGCACCGCCTTTCGCGTCCTTGACGGCCGGAACGTCGTCGGGGATCGGAAAAGAATGCAGCGGCACGTACAGCGACGGTGCAACGAACACCGGCTGCGGCGGTGGCGCGGGCGGAATGGGGGGCAGCGGGGCGGACCGCAGGACCGGATGCGCCGCGCTGTCGCCGGCGTGGCGTTG
>NZ_JABXXR010000340.1 GCF_013376175.1 Ameyamaea chiangmaiensis | reverse complement strand
CTAGAGGGTGTTATGTACTTTCGTGCGTGATTGGTTCAGTAATGCTGAATGACGCAAGTTCGGAAGCCGTATCCTTCTGACGTATCAGACGAAGAATGGTCGTTGGTTGTCCCGTATCTGGTTCTGATGCGAGAGGACGCGGAACAGCGGCGGCATGATTTGCGCGAACTGTTCAACGGGTTGCGCTACGTGATCCGCTACGGGATTGCCTGGCGTGCCATGCCGAATGATCTGCCGCCTTGGTCGGCGGTCTATCAGCAATCCCGTCGCTGGATGGAGGCAGGCTGCCTCGAAGCACTGGCGTCTGACCTGCGGGCTGTGCTGCGCATGGCCTCCGGCCGCAAGGCGGAACCCACGGCGGCCATCCTCGACAGCCGAACCTTGCGTTCGACACCGGAGAGCGGACCGCGCGCCGGATATGATGGGGCGAAACGCAAAAAGGGCTCAAAACTGCATATGGCCGTGGACACGTTTGGCCATCTGCTGGCCCTGCACGTCACGCCAGCCAATCGGGACGATCGCGCCGAAGTCGGACGCCTCGCCGCTGCCATTCAGGAAGTGACGGACGAGAGTGTCGAACTGGCTTATGTCGATCAGGGATACACGGGCCAGAAGCCGGCCGAGGCAGCGTGGGCCCACGGTATCGCCCTTGAGGTCGTTAAACTGCCCAAGGCCAAGCGCGGCTTTGTCCTGCTGCCGCGCCGATGGGTCGTAGAACGATCTTTCGCATGGGCTACACGATGCCGCAGACTCGTTAAGGATTACGAGCGCTACGCTTCAACGCTCGCAAGTCTCCATGTCGTCGCTTTCGCATGCTTCATGCTCAGAAACGCCGCTATACTCGCTCAAGGTGCATAACACCCTCTAGG
>NZ_JABXXR010000339.1 GCF_013376175.1 Ameyamaea chiangmaiensis | reverse complement strand
CGACGCCCTGCGCGTCGAGCACGGCGTGAAGGCGCGCGATCTCGTCGCAATGGGCGGCGTCGGGACGCCCGCTGGCCGAGCCGGCGTGACGCCGGTGGATATTGAGCGGGGCCGCGACATAGGCGACCTGCGCGCCGGGTTGCGACAGCAGATCGACATACAGCCGCCAGTCCCCCGCGACGCGGTAACGCTCGACCTCGTCGCCGATGCGCCGGAACGCGGCGAGCAGCGCCGTGCGCGCGAAGACGGCACTGCTGACATTGAGGATCAGGTTGCGCGCGGCCAGACAGCGGGCGACGAAGCCCGGCCCGTCGTGAATCCCGTCGCGCGCCAGCGCGTCGACCCCCGTCGACCGGCAATAGGGTATGTAGCTGTCGGAGACCGGTTGCCCGGCCGCGTCGATCGCGCGTGAATCGGTAAAGGCCATGACCGCGGCCGGGGCGCGGTCCAGTGCGGCGCACAGGCTGGCCAGAAAGGCCGGCTCGGCGGAATCGTCGGCTTCGGCGATCCAGACCCAGTCGCCGCGTGCGCGTTCGGCGGCCTTGCGCCATTGCCGGAAGACCGAGCCGCCGTTGCGGGCGGCCACCTCGACCGTGATGTCGCGCCCGGCATCGGCGGCGGCGCTGCGGGCCTCGTGCACCGAATCGTCGGTCGATGCATCGTCGAGCACCACAATCTCCAGCACGGGGTAGGTCTGGCCGAAGATCGCGTTCAGGCGTTCGCGCAGGAACCGCCCATACTGGTAGGACGGCACCACGACGGATACCCGGCGAAGGCCGGGCAGGCCGTGTTGCAGCAGGGTCTCGACATAGGATGTGAAGTCGAAGCGGGCCGCGCCGTGGCGTGCGCTCGCCGCACGCGCGCGCGCTGTCCG
>NZ_JABXXR010000338.1 GCF_013376175.1 Ameyamaea chiangmaiensis | reverse complement strand
CGTTCGGCAAAGGCACGATCGAGCACCGCCCGCAGCAGCATCACCGGTCCGCCCCGCCGGCATCCGCGCCGAACGACGCGCGAACGATGTCGAGCGCCTCGACCGGCGCACCCTCCAGCGTCGTCTCCATAATGCTCCACGATGCCAGATCGGGGTCACGCGCATAGGCCGCCTGGACCACACCATCGCGGATCTGCACCCACCATGCCACGATCCCGCGCGGTCCCTCGGCCACACCGATCCCCTCTCCCGTGCGTTCCGATACGGGTGTAACCGCGGACGGGGGCAACGCGTCCGCGGCCAGCGCACCGACCTGTCGGGCGGCGTCCGCGATTTCGTCCAGACGCAGGCGAATGCGCGCATCCACATCCCCGGCAGTCCAGCGCACTGGGCTCAACAGTTCGGCACGATACCCCGCAAGCGCGACGCGCAGGTCCAGGTCAAGGCCGGCCGACCGGCCGACCACACCACCCGTCCCGGCCCGGCCCGCAACCTCGCGTCGCACGACCCCCAGCGCCGCCGGCAGGGAACAGGCGCTGCGCGGACCGAACTGCCGCTCATACAGCGCGCGCCATTGCGTCACGGCATCGTCACGACCCGACGGCGCCAGAATGGCGGCCATATCGTCAACCAACCCCTCGACCACCGCACCCGGCGCCAGACCGCCCGGCTGGACGACGTCCATCAGGCGCCGGTGACCGAAATGGGCGCCACACAGCGCCGCGAATGCCTCCTGCGCGCGCTCGAACGTTGCCGCCAGAAACGGTGCGTCGAGCACGCTCATCATGCGGGCCAGATCATGCAGGTGCGTCATGATCCGCTCCAGTTCCCCCGCGATCGCCCGCCACGGCGCCGCCCCCGCCGCGGGCACCCACCCCAGC
>NZ_JABXXR010000337.1 GCF_013376175.1 Ameyamaea chiangmaiensis | reverse complement strand
CGGACGGGGCCCCGGCGACGTCGACCACCGGCCCGCCGGGCACGCCCGACGGCATGGACGTGATCGTGGCCTGTCCGCTGAGCCGTTCGAGCGCGGCGGTGATCGCCCGCAGGCGCGTGGACGAAATCACTACGCGGTCGCGGTCCGGCCAGTTGGGTTCGTTGGGATCGAACCGCAGGAAACGCGCCCACAGCACCGTCGCGGCCAGTGCCAGGGAGGGCAGGGCGCCCGTGGCCTCCAGAGCCTGAGCGCCTGCCAGCGCGGCGATCGGCGCGATCTTCGGTCCGATATCGGCGTCCGTCAAAGCGCGTGGCGCCGACGTGGTCGATGTGGCCGGGGGTGTCCGGGGCGACCCTTGTGCGGCCTTGCCGCGCCGCGCCGCGCGCCCCGTGGCCGCCTTGCCTGTGTGTGTCTCGTACGCACCGGTCATGCCCGTACCTCTAGCACACCGGGACGCCGATGTATCGGCGTCCGCGACGGGTACGATGCGCAAGGCCCTTGCTGTGGGCGCCGGTTGCTGTATCGCTACGGCATGCGCGCCTTATGCTCTCCGGTTCGTTCCGCCTCGCCATCCGCGCCGATGGTCGCGCTCGGCATTGGTCTGGCTCTGATCTGCGGCCCGCTGGCGGGCTGCAAGCCGCTGGACCAGCGCACCTTCAATCCCGCTGCCGGCAAGCCGCCCAAGCCCTATATCCCGCCCGCGCCGCCGGCCCATGTGACGCCGCCGCTGGTCGAGATCATCGCCGGAACGACGCCCGACACCTGGCAGGCCGCCGTGACGAAGGCCACCCGGGCCGCGCTGGCGCGCAAGCCTTCGGTACTGTTCCCGGTGACGGCCGTCGTGCGCGCGCAGGGCGATGCCCGGGCGCAGGGCGCGGCGATG
>NZ_JABXXR010000336.1 GCF_013376175.1 Ameyamaea chiangmaiensis | reverse complement strand
CGTCTGGCTGTGGCGCGCTGCCGCCCGGCGTGCTGAGGCCCAGCCGTCGCAGAAGCTCGGCGGTCGGCAGCGTGGACAGATCCTCGTCCTGATCCTGATCGGTGCCCCGGGCGGATTGCGCGTCCGCGGCGCGGTCCTGCGCGCGCCTGTTGCGCCCTTGCCGGTCCTGCGTGTGATCGAGCAGCGCGCTCTGGCGTTTGACGATATCGCCCAAGCCTTCCATCTGCGTCCGCGCGGCCTGCGTCGCCTGCAGGCTGCGCGCGAGAGAGGCCAAGTCCTGCGGCGTCGCGTTGCGCATCCGCTCGGTCATGTCCTCCATCTGTTGCAGCTTCTGCAGCGCATCGCCGGTCCGGCCATTTTCGGCGTCCTGCCGCATCGACTGCATCAGGCGCGACAGGGCGTCGTTGGCGTGGTTCTGCATGCCGTCGAGGTTCGGGATGGCGGTGTGATCACGCAAGGCTTTCTGGGCCAGCGCCTGCATGCGGCGCATGATGGCCTGCTGAAGCGCCTCCATCCGGTGGGCGAGTTCGGTCTGTTCCTCCGCGCTCTGGCCTTTCGGGCCGAGCTCGCGCATGTGGCGAAGCTGCTCCTCGACCCGTTCCTGCGCCGCGCGCACGTCGAGCGACGCCTGCGCGGAGGCGCGGTCTCCGTGGCTGCGATCCTCCAGATCCAGCGCCAGATCCCATAGACGCCCGACCGCTTCGGCCGTGGCCGCGCCGCCGTCAACGTCCGGATCGGCAAGCAGCGAGGCCGTCGCGGTCAGGTTCAGAAACAGCCCGCTGTCCTTCGACAGGGGGCCGGGTGCTTCGCCAAGGGCCGCGAGGTCGGTCCCGGCCGCGTCGCGCGTCTCGAGCCCGAGCGCCAGACGACGACGCAGGTCGAGCAC
>NZ_JABXXR010000335.1 GCF_013376175.1 Ameyamaea chiangmaiensis | reverse complement strand
AGCCCGGCCGCGGCGCGGTCAAGACCGCCGGGAGCGCTCGCCAGTCGCGCCGCCGGCCAGACCAGCGCCGCCGGGACCAGAAGCGCCCCCTGCACCATGCGCTGGACAGACGACGCATGGCACGCGTCGCGTCCCGTCCCCAGTGCGACCATCACACATGGCCCCGCCAGCAGCAGCAGGAGTGTGCGCACGACCCCCGACCACCGCGCCCCACCCGCCGCCCGCGACAGGCGCAGACACATGCCCGCGCCCACCGCGAGCAACGGTATGGCGCAGACCAGAACCAGCGCGACGACACGCAGGAACGACAGCGGACCCGTCATCGCGCCCGGGTCACGACGGCGCGTTCAGCCAGGCGTCGAACTGCTTGCGCAAGGGGGCGAGGTTGGCGCGCCAGAACACCGGGTCGAGTTGCAGCACGCCGTCGGGCGTTGCGTCGTGTGCCAGCGCCGGATAGCGCGAGAGCAGGTCGCCGCGCACCGCCGTCTGGTCGGCAAACGCCAGAAGCTCGCGCGCTTGGGCGACCTGTCGGTCTGGCGTGCCGGACACGATACCCCACGACAGACCTTCGGCCACGCTCTGGGTCGACTGGATGCCAAAACTCCGCTCGGCGGGAGTGCCGCTCCGGCCATGTGGCGCGACGCCGGACGACACGCCCGGCACGGGAACGGCACCCTGCGGGATACTGGCCATCAGAGCGCTGCCGGAGCGCAGGATGCGGGCGGCCTCGTCGGGTGTCGACCACCACACGATATAGGGGCGAAGCTGGTTGAGCTTGCGAAAGGCACGGGCGACGCCGGTCGGCGTGGCCAGCAGCGGATAGACGTCCTGCGGCGCCACGCCATCGGCCATCAGCGCGATCTCGAGCGTGGTGCGCGGGTCGCGACG
>NZ_JABXXR010000334.1 GCF_013376175.1 Ameyamaea chiangmaiensis | reverse complement strand
GGCGCTGACGGCTGCGGCATCGGGGGCCGGCCCGGCCGCACGGGACGCATCTTCGGTGAGATAGACGGCGATCGCCCGCACGTCGGCGTCGGGCAGCGCGTGCATCTCCTCGATCACCGGCGCCATCGGGCCCAGCGCGGGGCCATGCGCGTCGTCATGGCCATGGCGAAGATAGCGCACCATCGCCTCCACGCTCCACGGCACCGGTGCTCGGGACATCAGGCCCAGCGGCGGCGCGATCCAGCCATCGGCTTCACCCCCGGCCAGATAGGCGGACCCGCTTTTCTCCGCCCCCAGAATATTGCGCGGCGTGTGGCATGCGGAACAATGGCCCAGCCCGTCAACCAGATACGCGCCGCGATTCCATTCGTCCGAGCGCGACGGATCGGCGCGGTACGGGGTCGGATCGTGGAACAGCGTGTTCCACGCCGCCATGGTCGGACGCAGGTTATAGGGAAAGGCCAGCTTCGTCGCCGGCACCGCCCGCGCGACGGCCGGCTGCACCATCAGATAGGCGTACAGTGCCCGAAGATCGGCGTCCGACACGCGGGCGAAGGACGTATAGGGAAAGGCTGGATACAGATGCCGGCCGTCGCGGCTGATCCCCTCGCGCATCGCGCGCGCGAACGCCGCGTAGGACCAGCCACCGATCCCCGTTTCGACATCGGGTGTCAGGTTCGTGGTGATGATCTGGCCGAACGGCGTGTCCAGCGCCCGGCCGCCGGTATTGGCAACCTCGCCGGGCGCGGTGTGGCAGACGGCGCAGTCCCCGGCCGCCGCCAGTATCCGTCCACGGGCGATCTCGGCCGGCGCGAAGGATGCGGCATCGGGACGTGGAATGGGGGCGATCGGCCGCCGTACCGGCAACGCGGTCGAGGCGGTCTGCAGCACCGCGGCGGCCAGCATGCC
>NZ_JABXXR010000333.1 GCF_013376175.1 Ameyamaea chiangmaiensis | reverse complement strand
TCTGCTGTTCATCGCCAAGAACCTCGAACGCATCGGCGATCACACCACCAACATTGCCGAACGTGTCTTCTACGCCGCCACGGGAAACATGCTGCCCACCATGCGGCCGCGCGCGATCCAGTCAACGCGCGAGCACGGCCGCGCATCGTCATGATGCCGATCGACGTCCCCACCGCCCGGGGCACGATCCTGCTGGTCGAAGACGACGCGGCCCTGCTGCTGATGGTGCGCTACAACCTTGAAAAGGCCGGGTATGAGGTCGACGTCGCCGCCGACGCGCGCGAGGCGTTTTCGTGCCTGTCCGTCCGCCGTCCCGACCTGATCCTGCTCGACTGGATGCTGCCGGACATGAATGGGGTGGAGATCTGCCGCCGCATCCGTCTGAAGCCCGACACCGCGCAGGTGCCGATCATCATGCTCACCGCGCGCACGGACGAACAGGACACGATCCGTGGCCTGGACTCCGGCGCGGACGACTACATCACCAAGCCGTGCTCGATGCAGGCGCTGGACGCGCGCATCCGCGCCCTGTTGCGCCGGGCGGGTACCACGCCCGAAATCCTGACCTTCGAGGACGTGACGCTCGACACCGAAAAGCATCGCGTCGAGCGTAACGGACGCCTCGTGGCCCTCGGGCCGACCGAATACCGGTTCCTGGATTTCTTCCTGCGCAACCCGCGCCGGGTGTTCTCGCGCGAGGATCTGTTGCGCCGGATCTGGGGCGAGCGCGTGCATGTGGAGCCGCGCACGGTCGACGTCCATATCCGCCGCCTGCGTCAGGCCCTGAACGCCGAGGGGGACGTCGACCTGATCCGCACGGTGCGCGCCGCAGGCTACGCCTTCGACACCGAGGCCCACTGAGCGCCCGGCGGTGAGCGCGCTCCACCCGGCCATCGAGATCGCAGCACTCGTCGCCGGAGCCGGGTTCGGGGCCACCGTCGGAAGG
>NZ_JABXXR010000332.1 GCF_013376175.1 Ameyamaea chiangmaiensis | reverse complement strand
CGCCCATGCCCAGGGACGGCCGATCGACACCGCCGTCGCGCCCAGCGCCAGAGCCGCCACCACGTCCGCACCGCGCCGCACACCGCTGTCGAGCACGATGTCGATCCGCCCCTCCAGCGCATCGGCGATGGCGGGCAGGACCTCGATCGTGGCCGGGGACGCATCGAGCTGCCGCCCGCCGTGGTTCGAGACGACAATCCCGTCCGCACCGGCATCACGCGCGCTGCGCGCATCGTCGGGGTGCATCACGCCCTTGACGATCAGCCGGCCCGTCCAGACGCCGCGCAACCACGCCAGATCGTCGCGGCTCAGCGTGGGATCGATCTGGGCGGCCATCTGCCGCGCCTGCGCCATCACGCCGCGCTCGGTCGTATAGGGCGCCAGATTACCGATCCCGGGCGCGCCCCGCCGCGCCATTCCGGCCAGCCAGCGCGGGTGGCGGGCCAGACCGGCCATCTGTGCGATCGACGGTCGCGCAAGGTCGCGGAAACCGTTGCGCACATCGCGCTCGCGCACCGGGGTGATCGCCGTGTCGATGGTCACGATGATGCCGTCCATGCCGCAGGCCGCCGCCCGCGCCAGCATGTCGCGGGTCAGGCCACGGTCACGGAACACATAGATCTGTGCCATCGCCTGCGGCGCAATCGCCGCGACCCTCTCCATCGGGGCGATGGAGAACGTGGAGACGCCCAGCCCGATCCCGCACTCGGCGGCCGCCCGGGCCGCGCCCTGTTCTCCCTCCGCGTGGAACATGCCCGCGAAACCCACGGGCGCGAGCATGACCGGCAGGCGCCAGTCCTGACCGAAACACCGCGTCGTCAGATCGACGCGCGAGACATCGATCAGCCCGCGTGGCGTGATGGCAATCCGGTCGAACGCCCGCCGGTTGCGGCGCACGGCGCGCTCGGCGTGGGCGCCGCCGTCGATATAGTCCGCGAACAGACTCGGCAGGC
>NZ_JABXXR010000331.1 GCF_013376175.1 Ameyamaea chiangmaiensis | reverse complement strand
GGAGCAGGCGGCGGCGCGGGACCGGGTGGCGGCGGAACAGGCCGCGCTCTGGGGCCGGTCCGACGATCGCGCCGAGGAGGCGCCGCGTGGATAGGGGGCTGCGTTCACTCGTCGATGTCGTGATCGCCCAGACGGGGCTGCACTACTATGATGACAAGCCGGAGATGCTGGCGCGGCTGATGGAGACACGTATCCATGCGTGCGGCTGCGACACCGCCGAGGCGTATGGGCGTCTGCTGGACCATGACGCGCAGGGTGCGGAGTGGCGGGCCCTCGAATCGCTGATCACGATCCGCGAGACGTTCTTCTTTCGCGACGCGGCCCAGTTCGAGGCGCTGGAGCATGTCATTCTGCCCCGCCTCCTGCGCGAGCGCGCGGCGGCGCGGACGCTGCGGATCTGGAGTGCGGGGTGTTCCAACGGGGCCGAGCCCTATTCTCTGGCGATCCTTGTCCGTCGGCTGCTCGACAGCGGTCTTGTCGCCGACGCGGCGCGGTGGACGGTGGACATTCTGGGCACCGACCTCAGCCAGTTTGCCCTCAGTGAGGCCCGTGGCCATGTCTTTCGTCCCTGGAGTCTGCGGGGCCTGACGCGTGAACAGATCTCCCGCTGGTTCGAACGCGTTCCGGGCGAGCAATTGTGGCGCCTGCGGGACCGTTTCGCCGACATGGTGCGCTTCGAGCATGGTAATCTGCTCGACGTGATCCACCCGTGCCCGAAAGGGCCGACCTTCGATCTCATTCTGTGCCGCAACGTGCTGATCTATTTCACGCCGGCACGCGTCGCCGACATCGTCGAGGGCTTGGCATCACGTCTGGCGCCATCGGGCTGGCTGATGCTGGGACATGCCGAGGCGGGCGTGGCGGCCGATCGCCTGGCCGTGGAACGGTTCGCGGGTGCGCAGGCGTACCGGCTCGGCCCCGTCGTTGCGTGCGCCGGTCCCCGTGCCGTGCGAGCGGCCATCGTG
>NZ_JABXXR010000330.1 GCF_013376175.1 Ameyamaea chiangmaiensis | reverse complement strand
GCCACGGCGTCGGCCAGCGCGGGGCGATCCAGACTTTCGATCATGTCGGCGATCCGCACGGCGTCCAGAGCCTTGTTCGTCTGCAGTGCGCCGATGATGTGCAGCCGGGCCTGGGGCCATGCTTCACGCAGGGCCGGGGTGAATTTCGATCGGGCTTCCTGCACCCGGTTCTCACCGAACAGGCGTTGCCCGGCCTGCAGAGCGGCCTCGACCGCGCCGAGCGGGTGGAATTTCGAGACGGCGACCAGTTCGACCGATCCTGCCGCCCGGCCCGCGGCGCTGGCAGCAGCGTCGATGCGGGCGCGGATGGTCGCCAGACGCGGGGCGACGTCCGCACACGCGCTGTCGGGGGCCGGGTCGTGCCTATGTGACGTATCGTTCATGATCGGCATGGCATAGCGATGGCCTGTCGGATTGCCGCGCGCAACCCCCCAGAACAGCGGAGGTGTTCGAACCGGTCTGTGACCCTGGCGTGTATTTCCGTGCAAGTCTCTGAAACTTGGAAGTCTTTCGGCTTTTGCGGTGGTCGATGCGCGCGATCGCGATATGCTTTCGCATGGGTGCGCCCGTGCTTTGGGGTGGCGCGCGGCGAACGAGCATGCGAAGTGCATCCCCGACCCACTGGCACCGCCGCTGACGCGATGCTTCCGACCAGTACCCGGACGACCAGGATTCATGACACCCCGCCCCGCCAGAGCCAACACCGCGCGCCGCCCCAAGGCCGATCCCACCCGTGACGTGGCGTTCGACATCGTGTGTGGGGTCGTCGAACATCGCCGGATGCTCGAGACGTCGCTCGATCGCGCCGATGGCGGGATCGACGCGCGCGACCGGGCGGCCGCTCACCGGCTGGCGGCGACGGTGCTGCGCCATCTGGGCACCCTGCACGAGATTCTGGCGCCGTTCCTGCGCAAGGAGCCGCCCGAACCCGTGCGCGTGGCGCTGATGCTGGGCGTGGCGCAGCTTCTGT
>NZ_JABXXR010000329.1 GCF_013376175.1 Ameyamaea chiangmaiensis | reverse complement strand
CGACCGATGGACGCGGGTGGGCACCCTGCAGGACGCCGCCACCGCGCTGGGGCCCGAGCCCCGGCGCGTGTTTCTGACGACCGGCCGCAAGGATCTCGCCGCGTTTCGGGCAACGCCCGGACATCACTACATCCTGCGCAGCATCGACCCGCCGGACGACACCGAACTCCCGCCTGACTGCACGGTGCTTCTCGCACGGCCGCCATTCGACCACGACGCGGAAGCGCGGTTGATGCGCGACCACGCGGTGCAGGTGCTGGTCACCAAAAACGCCGGTGCTGACGCCACCCGTGCGAAACTGGACGCCGCGCGGACGCTGGGCCTGCCGGTGGTCATGGTCGATCGCCCCATACTGCCACCCGCCGAGACCGTCGCCGACGTGGACGGCGCGCTGACGTGGCTCGCCGCTCATGGGTTTACCCGCCGCTCGGTATAAAGCCAGTCCTGCGCGCCGGTGCGCGCGATCCGACGGGTCATGGCGCAGCCGATCAGGACCAGTGTGCTCATGTCGGCGTGCTCCGGGTCCGCATGGGCGAGGTCCGTGATCTCCATCCGTTCGTCGGGCCGTCCGACGGCTCGGGCGAAGGCGACCGGAACGTCGCCCGTCAAGACGGTCCGCAGTTCCGCGAACGCCACGCCGAGTTGCCAGGGCCGCGCGTTCGATCGCGCATTATACAGCGCGATGACGAAGCCCGCCTGCGCCGCCAGCCGCAGCCGCGCGACCACCACATCCCATGGCTTCAGGTTGTCGGACAGCGAGATCACGCAGAAATCGCCGCCGAGTGGCGCTCCCAGCCGTGCCGCCGCCGCCAGCACAGCCGAGACGCCCGGTATGACCGCGATATCCAGCGCCGCCCACGCCGCTGGCCCGGTCTCGACAGCTTCGAACACAGCGCTGGCCATGCCGAACACGCCCGCATCTCCGCCCGACACCACCGCGACGCGCCGCCCGGCCGCCGCAAGGTCGAGCGCATGGCGGGCCCGG
>NZ_JABXXR010000328.1 GCF_013376175.1 Ameyamaea chiangmaiensis | reverse complement strand
AGGACGCCCGCGCCGTGGCGGCCCATCTGTCCGGCATGACGGGCTGGTGGGTGTGGGCGGGCGGTCTGGCGGAGGCACCGCGCCGGCCGGCCGCCTGACCCCGGACCGTCGCCTCTTGCACATCGCACACGATGCCATGATCTTGAGGGCAAAGGTGGGCGGCGCTGTTCGCGACCCTGGTCTGAATCTATGCCGATATCTGTCCCCGGAGTGCGGTCGCCGTATTCCTTCCAGCCCGGAGTTCCGTCCATGAGCGCGCGAATGCAGGTCAATCCGAGCAGCGACGGGCAAGGCGCCGTGCTGCAGTTCCTCGAGGGCAGCGGGATCGAGGGGGAAATTCCGCTGTCGCTCGACCAGTTGAGCCAGTTGATCGAATCCCTGGGGAGGGTGCGGACGGCGCTGGTGGCGAACCACCCGGTGCCCCCGATCCAGGGAGCCACCTTCCAGCCGGTCCTGAGCACACGATGGGCGCTTCAGCCCGAAGCGCTGACGGAGGGATCGCTGTTTGCCTATCAGCATCCCGCCTACGGCCCCGTGGGGCTGGTTCTGTCGCCCGACGATGCCGAGCAGATCATCAAGGGCCTTCAGCGTCATCGCGCGATGATGCATCACAGCCCGAACACGCCCTCGCGGCCCAGCTGATCCGCATCCGGCGTTATCACCCGTAGCGCGTCAGGACCGACACCACCTGATCGGGATTGGCGATCTCCGCGTCGTGGGGCACCGGCAACGTGTCGTGCGTCCAGTGGCTTTGCGCGCGGGCGCGCTGCCGGCTCGGCTCGATCGACGGGGCGGGCGGTCCTTCGTATGCGACATACGCAACCGGTAGTCCCGCGCCGATCGGTGCGGTCAGGCGCACGGGTGTGTCGTACGTACCAAGCGGGTGCGGGCGGAGATGGGCAATGAACCAGTCGCGCATCGGATGATCGGCGGGTAGGGGCACCGCGGACGCGTCGGGCACGGGGAACGCGACACCCCCGCCGTTTGTGGCG
>NZ_JABXXR010000327.1 GCF_013376175.1 Ameyamaea chiangmaiensis | reverse complement strand
CACTGGCCGATGGCGGACGCGTTCCGCCGCGGCGCGCCACAGGGGGGCTGCCGCGCGCCGAAGACGTGCTCTGGATTGCCGACACGCTGGGCGAGATGGGCCTGTTCTATCGGTTGGCCGACATCGTCTTTCTGGGCAACAGCCTACCGCCCGCGACGGGTGGTCATAACCCGTTCGAGCCCGCGCAACTGGGCTGCGCGGTGGCCGTCGGCCCCGAAACCGGCAATTTCAACGAGGCCTATGCCCGACTGGGGGACGACGTGGCGCGCGTTCAGGACTCCGTGTCCCTCGCGCGCTGGGTCGGCGCCATGCTGGACGACCCCGACGAAGTCGCCCGCCGCGCGCACGACAGTCATGCGCGCGTGTCGGCGGCCGGCGACATCGTCCATCTTTTCGCCACACGTCTGCGCTCGTTCTAGGTGATGCTGATCGCGCCCCGCTTCTGGTCCGACACACGTGCGCGCGCCGTGCCGCGTCTGCTTGCGCCGATCGAGCGGGTCGTCACTGCGGTCGCCGTGCGCCGCGCCTGCCGTCCCCGCTGGCACGCTAGCGTGCCGGTGCTGTGTTGCGGAAACGCGACCGTCGGCGGAGCCGGCAAGACGACGCTGGCCATCGACATGGTCGAACGTCTGCGCGACCGGGGACGGAACGTGCACTGCCTGACGCGCGGCTATGGCGGTCAGGTGCGTGGCGTGGTCAAGGTCGACCCCGCGCTGCACACCGCGGCCATGGTGGGGGACGAGGCCCTGCTGCTGGCGGCCCACGCACCCACGTGGGTGTCGGCCGACCGCAGCGCCGGGGCACGGGCGGCGGTTGCCGCGGGGGCGGACTGTCTCGTGCTCGATGACGGGTTTCAAAACACCACGCTGTTCCAGGACCTGCCGGTGCTTGTGGTGGACGGGGCGGCGGGCTTCGGCAACGGCCATGTCCTGCCGGCCGGCCCCCTGCGCGAACCGCTGCGCCAGGCGTTCGACCGCGCGCGCGCGGTGGTTATCATCG
>NZ_JABXXR010000326.1 GCF_013376175.1 Ameyamaea chiangmaiensis | reverse complement strand
AGACCAAGCGCGCCGCGTTCGCGCTCCGACGCCTGCAGGACCGCGTCGACGGCCCGAAGCGCCTGCAGCGACGCGTCGATCGGGGCCGATCCGGACGTGGTGCCGTCCAGAACGGCCTCCGCCATCTCGTAGGTCAGCCGACGCGCGCTGCGAATCCAGCCGCGACCGATCCTGCGTTCGGTCGTCTGCCCGGCGGTATCGAAACACAACTCGACGAACAGGCAGGGCCGGTCAGCGCCGGGCCGGAGCGAGCACAGGTCGTCGGACAGGCGAGCGGGCAACATCGGCACGACCTGACCCGGCCCATACAGCGACTGCCCGCGCTCCCGCGCCGCCTGGTCGAGCGGTGAGCCCGGCGCAACGTGACGGGCGACATCCGCGATGGCCACCATGGCCCGCAGACCCGTCGCCGTGCGGGTCGCCCAGACCGCGTCGTCGAAGTCCTGCGCGTCCGTCCCGTCGATGGTCACGAACGGCAGGTCACGCAAATCCGCTTCATCCTCGGTCGGGCCATGTGGCAGGACACAGGCCCCGGCGTCGGCCAGCGCCTGGGGGCAAAAGGCCACAGGCAAGCCGTGAGCGGCAAACAGCGCGCAGGCATCAAGGTCGGGTGTCGTGCCGGACGCCTGTTCCAGACGGCCAAGCACCCAGGCGTCCATCCGCTTCGCCTGCCGCTCGCCCAGCCGGACCAGCACCACGTCACCGGGTGCGAGCGTCGATGCGAACGGCCCCCGAAGTCCCACACGCCCCGCAAAACTGTCGTCGAGAAGCCTGGCACCCCTCCCGCCGGGCAGAACCAGCGCACGGGCGGTGGCGGGAATCCGACCGCCCGACCGGATCCGCGCGGCCCAGACCGGCGCGACCTCACCCGACAGGACTAGCCCGCGCAGGTGGTGCAGGAATCGGGTGCCCCCCGTCACGCCCAGTTGCCGGGCCAGGTCGGACAGCGACAGCGACTCCGGGGCGTCGCGCAGGCACGCCACGACCGCCGCCCCATCC
>NZ_JABXXR010000325.1 GCF_013376175.1 Ameyamaea chiangmaiensis | reverse complement strand
GCCCGCCCCCGCCCACCGGGGCCACCAGCATGTCCAGCGGACCACAGGCGTGGAACAGCTCCAGCGCCGCGGTGCCTTGTCCGGCGATGATGTCGGGGTGTTCGAATGGCGGGATCAGGGCCAGCCCGCGTTCGGTGCTCAGCGCTTGACCGATGACTTCCCGGTTCTCGGTAAAGCGGTCGTAGAGCACGATTTCCGCGCCATAGGCCTGTGTCGCGGCGCGCTTGATCGCGGGCGAGTCGGCCGGCATGACGATCACGGCGGGCACGTCGGCGCGGGCCGCGGCCAGCGCGATGGCCTGTGCATGGTTGCCCGACGAGAACGCGACCACGCCGCGCCGCTTCTGGGCGTCGTCCAGTCGGGCGATGGCATTGGCCGCGCCGCGAAACTTGAACGCCCCGACGCGCTGGAACGTCTCCGCCTTGAAGAACAGTTCGGCGCCGGTCTGTGCGTTCAGCAGGCGCGAGGTCAGGACCGGCGTGTGATGGACCATCGGCGCGATGCGGCGCGCGGCGGCCAGAACGTCGTTGAAATCGGGCAGTGCGGTCATGATCCAGTCCCAGTGTCCTGCGCGCTTGGCACGTGTGGCGCCCGGTTGCTTAGCGCCGTAGTTCCATTCCGATCGGGCCCTCGCGGCGGCCATGGGTGAACTGGTCGACCATGGGGTTGCCGCTGCTCATCAGGTCGCCGGCCTGCCCCTGCCAGATCAGCCTGCCGCGATAGAGCATCGCGGCCCGATCGCCGATCCGCTGGGCCGATGCCATGTCGTGCGTGATGGCGATGGCCGTGGAACCCAGCGTCTTGACGCAGTCGACGATCAGCCCGTCGATCACGGCACCCATGATCGGATCGAGGCCGGTCGTCGGCTCGTCGAAGAACAGGATGTCCGGCCGCGCGGCGATCGCTCGGGCCAGCCCCACGCGTTTCTGCATGCCGCCCGACAGTTCGGACGGCGACAGCGCGCCGACCGACGGGTCCAGGCCGACTTGCGCCAGGATC
>NZ_JABXXR010000324.1 GCF_013376175.1 Ameyamaea chiangmaiensis | reverse complement strand
CGCGCCCCGGCGTGCCGCGCATACTGCGCCAGCGCCGCCCCGACACCGCCCAGCCCGTTGACCACCACCCAGTCGCCGGGCCTGATATCGGCCAGTCGCCCGGCATGCACCGCCGTCGATCCGGCACAGCCGACCGGCGCGGCCTGGGTCAGCGGAATGCCGTCGGGCACCGGCACACAGGTCACGTCGGGCACCACCACGTAATCGGCATAACCCCCATCGCTGCTGAACCCGGGCTGCGCGCGCGGCTGTGGGCACAGATGGGCGTCCCCCACGCGGCAATACCGGCAGTGGCCGCAGCCGACATAATAATAAACGACCACCCGCTGCCCCACGCGCGCCGGATCGACACCCGGGCCGGTTGCCTCGACCACGCCCGCGATTTCATGCCCGACGGCGAAATCCCGCCGCCCGAGATCGAGCAGCCCGTCACGCAGGTGCAGGTCCGTGCGGCACACGCCACACGCCGCAACCCGCACCCGCACCTCCCCCGCCTCGGGCTGCGGGACCGCCACCGCCCGCAGCGCGAAGGGCTGGCCGGGACCGAGATAGCGCACGCTGCGCGACAGCGGATTCGATGGGTCCGGGTGATGGGGCATAGGGCAAGTCCTTGCGTGCGCGGTCTGCACACCAGTCTCGGCCGGGCGTGGCCGCTGTGCAACTGCGCCGCACCGAAGAGGCACGGCGGGGGTGTTTGGCGTTGCGGCGCGGCGGGGCGACCGATAGGCTCACGCCCCTGAAGGGGAACTGACTCGGCACATGGCGTCACTGGATCTGGACAGGCTGTGGAAAGTCTGGGTGCTCGCCGCGCGCGCGGGTGACGGCGAGTCCATCGCGGCGTGCGCGCGGGCCGAAGCCATGGTGCGCACGCACGGCTATACCCTGGCCGACATTCCTGCCCTGCTGGCCCGCTATCCCCACCGCACCGCCGACATCGACAGCGCCGCCGTGCTGACCCGCGAACTGGCCCGTCGCGCCGACCGCGCCCGGGCCGAGGCCC
>NZ_JABXXR010000323.1 GCF_013376175.1 Ameyamaea chiangmaiensis | reverse complement strand
GAGGACGGGCCGGGCGGTCTGCTCGGCCGTATGCGCGGCTGGCTGCGGCGTGGCAGAGATTGACCCGATCGCCGGACGGCGGCACGGTCGTACGATGGCCGTGCGGCCACGTCCGCCCCCTCGTCCGCCCTGGCTCAGGGCATCAGCCTCTTTCGGAGACGTCCGGTATCATGCGTCACCCCGCCACCCTTGTCCCCCCCGCCGCGCGGCCATGGCTGGTCGCCCGCCCCCTGTCACCGCGTCGCTGGGCGCGGGCGGCGGCCGTTTCGGTGGCCGTCATGACGGCGGCAAGCCTCTCGGCCTGCGGCGGCGACGATGCCCCGACACAGTTCGCCCCCCTGCATTATGACTATCTCAGCCGGTTCCAACTGAACGTCGGTGCCGTGCAGGTCGTCGACAACGCACCGCCGGGCACGACGCCCGGGGACGTCTCCGGCCGCGCGCCCACGCCCCCGGACCAGGCCCTGCAACAGATGGCGCACGACCGGCTCGCGGCAGCGGGGACGGCGGGGACGGCGATCTTCTCCATCGATCAGGCCTCCATCCTGCATCAGCCGGGGGGCATGCTGAACGGTGCCATGGACGTACATCTGGACATCGTAAGGCCGGACGGACAGCACGCCGGTTTTGCCGAGGCGAAGGTCACCCGCGACTACAAGCCGGACAGTTCGGGTGGCGACACGGACAGCAAAGCCGCTCTGTACACCCTGACGCAGCAGATGATGAACGACATGAATGTCGAGTTGGAACTGCAGATCCGACGCTCACTATCCGGCTGGCTGGTCGATGCGGGCGGCACGCCGGTCGGCGGCGCGATCCAGCAACAGACGCTCGGCGCGCCCGGCAGCGGTGTCGTGGCACCGGTCGCGGCAACCCCGGGCCTCGACATGCCCACCGTCGCGACACCGGACATCCAGACACCCACGATCGAGACCCCGACGGTGGCAACGCCCGACATCGCCAGCCCGGACGTCACGCCGATG
Organism: Ameyamaea chiangmaiensis; assembly: GCF_013376175.1. GTDB lineage: Bacteria > Pseudomonadota > Alphaproteobacteria > Acetobacterales > Acetobacteraceae > Ameyamaea > Ameyamaea chiangmaiensis. Next base: position 28 of record NZ_JABXXR010000323.1, on the reverse strand, counting down.
GCCGCCAGCCCGGCCCCCACGGCAGCGG
>NZ_JABXXR010000322.1 GCF_013376175.1 Ameyamaea chiangmaiensis | reverse complement strand
AACCGCCGTTTCGCCGCCCGCTGGGCGCAGGCGCACGACGGCGCGCTGGTGATGGCGCGGACCAGCAACGGCGGCTCCGGCGCGCAGGCGCGCTCCGTGCTGGAAGGGCAGCCCGCCGACGTGGTGACGCTGGGGCTGGGGTATGACATCGACATGCTGGCGCGGGCCGGGCTGGTCGCCCGCGACTGGCAGACGCGCCTGCCACACAACGCAACCCCGTTTACCAGCACGATCGTGTTTCTGGTCCGCAAGGGCAATCCGAAGGCGATCCGCGACTGGCCGGACCTGATCCGCCCCGACGTATCGGTCATCACACCCAATCCGAAGACCTCCGGCGGGGCGCGCTGGAACTATCTCGCCGCCTGGGGGTGGGCATTGCGCCAGCCCGGCGCGAGCGAGGCGTCGGCGCTGGCCTACATGCGGGCACTGTTCGCGCATGTGCCGGTTCTGGACACCGGCGCGCGCGGGGCGACCAACAGTTTCGTGCAGCGCCAGTTGGGCGATGTGTTGCTGGCCTGGGAAAACGAGGCCCTTCTGGCCGCCACCGACGTCGGGCCGGACGCGTTCGATCTCGTGCGTCCGTCGATCAGCGTTCTGGCCGAACCGCCCGTCGCCCTGATCGAGGGGCAGGCCCGCGCGCGCGGCACGCTCGACATCGCGCAGGCCTATCTGGCGTTCCTGTTCAGCCCCGAAGGACAGGACGTCGGCGCGCGGCATTTCTTCCGCCCGTCCGACCCCGCCGCAATGGCGCGCACCGCCAACCGCTTCGCGCCGATGGACCTGTTCGACATCGCCAGCCTCGGCGGCTGGTCGGTCGCGCAGAAAACCCATTTCGCCAGCGGCGGCACGTTCGACCGGATCTATTCTCCCCGATGAAGCGCCTCCTTCCCCATCGCGTCACCGCCCGTCGGCGCGACCCCCTGCCGGGCCTGGGCACCGGCCTGGGCGTGACCATCGCGTGGCTGGGGCTGCTGGTGGTGTTGCCGCTCGCCGCCCTGATCGTACGGCCGTGGCAGG
>NZ_JABXXR010000321.1 GCF_013376175.1 Ameyamaea chiangmaiensis | reverse complement strand
GGCGCTCGCCGGCCGGGCCGGCTCGCAAATGATCTGGGCGGAAAGACGGCATTTCTGGTAGCGGGGCCGCAATGCTGCCTGGGCAACGCGCCGCGTCCACGGCGCGAGCGGAAGGCGCCAACAGGGGCGCCTCGGTCATGGTCCGGCGCGCTCCGCGCGCTGTCCTGATCGTGAACCAATGGTCGTAAACTCCAATGCTATTTCCTGGATATTCCTGAATCGTTTCGGCATGTGTGTGGTGTTCCTTCTCTTGGAAAGGACACGATCCATGCTGCTCGGTCTCGGTATTGTCCTGGGTTTCGCCGGTATCGGCTTCCTGTGCTGGCTGCTGTTTCTCTGCGCGGTCTATGCCGCACCGCTGTTCGTGGCGGCGATGGTCTGCACCATGCTCTACGACCATGCCATGATGTCTGGCGTTCACGCCATCCTCGCGGGCATCGCCGCCGGGATCATGGTGCTGGCGTTCGGTCAGGCGATCCTCGCCTCCTCGCGCGATCCCGCGCTCCGGACATTGGTGTCGTTCCTGCTCGCCCTGCCGGCCGCACTGGCGGGGTTCGGCATGACGCTGGGGTTCAGCGGTATGGGCGACATGGGCACTATTCCGGCCTACCTCTTCGCGACCTTCGGGGCGCTGTGTGTCGGCGGGGCCACGTGGACACGGCTCTGCGCTATCCAGCCCGCATAAGTTCCCGGTGTCAGAATACCTGATCCGACCGGGTCAAGAAGGTCAGCGTGGGGCGGTCAATCCCCGTTGCGCGATTACGGGCGGACCAGGGTTCAGGATAGGGCAGCGCCTTCCTTTCAGCGAGAGATGCCCGGCACAGACGCCAACCGGGGTAAAACGGCGGTCAGCTTCAATGCGGAAAACGCATGCCGTTCTGTTGGCATGACTGGCGGCCCGGCATCAACGTCCTGCCTGTCGATCGGGAAGAGCAGGGAACATGATACCAGCCAGCGGGTTATCCTGGCGACGGATACGGTTTGACCTGTTCTGTCTGGAAACGGATATTCCCCGACA
>NZ_JABXXR010000320.1 GCF_013376175.1 Ameyamaea chiangmaiensis | reverse complement strand
GCTGGCAGCGTGGCTGTTCGGCCTGGGGCAACGGGCGGCGATGCGCGACGGGGCGCGGGGCCGTGTGCGAACGCTACGCGCGGCGGCCCTCGGTCTTGTGCTGGGGGTTATTTCGCTTTTGCCCGGCCTTGAACATCGGGCAGCGGCCGAACAGTCTCCGGGAAGCGGCATGGCGACCACAGCCACGACCACGCCGTTTACCGAGGCCCGCCTGGCCTCCCTGCGTGCGTCGGGTCAGCCGGTGTTCATCGACATGACGGCGGCGTGGTGCATCACCTGTCTGGTCAATGAACGCGTGGCGCTCAGCGCGCCGTCCGTGCGGGCCGCGTTCGACGCCGCCCATGTCGCGGTGCTTCGGGGCGACTGGACCAATCGTGATGCGGCGTTGGGGGCGTTCCTGCAGGCACATGGCCGCGACGGCGTGCCCTTGTACGTGTTTTACCCGCCCCATGGGGAGGCACAGATCCTGCCGCAGATCCTGACGCCCGGGATTGTGCTTGACGCCCTGAAAGGCTGAGGCGCGTGCCTCAGCCGATCAGCGGGATGGTCGGCGCGAAGGCGCAGCCCAGCAACAGGATTGTGAAAAACAGGCCCATGGCGGCCGCGATGGTCAGGATGGTCTGACGGACGTTGATCTCCGCGTGCTCGGCGTGGCTCGCGGCGACGGCCTGGGCGTAGCCGGATGCGTCCTGAGAGGCTGAATAACCCATGATCGTTCTCCTGTCCGGCACTGCGCCGGTCAGGAGACGCTGCTCCCGATCTTGAAATCCTGCTTTGATATAAATCAAACTTTACAACGCGGGTTTAGTATCCGTCGGTCCCGGTGGAGGGCGCGGTGCCGGTGGTCGCATGCGACGGCACGCTGAGATAACCCGGCTTGGGTGACAGCGTCTTGGCGGTAGGTGCGGGGCTGGCCGCAGGGGATGCGCCGGACGTTGTGTCCGTGTCGCCGCCACCGGTGGGAAAGATGGCGTCGGGCACGCTGGGGGCGGCCGACGTCGCGGTTGTGGCCGGCGCGGGTGCCG
>NZ_JABXXR010000319.1 GCF_013376175.1 Ameyamaea chiangmaiensis | reverse complement strand
GCCGTACGGTGCCGTGGTGGCGGCGTGCGCGGCGGGCGGCGCGATCTGGCCGCCGTCGCGGGCACTCGCCTCCATCGACTCGTCCTCGTCCGCCATGTTCTTCTTGAACGACTTGATGCCCTTGGCGAAGTCACCCATCAGCGTGCTGATCTTGCTGCCGCCGCCGAACAGAACCAGCACCACCGCCAGCACGATCAGCCAATGCCAGATGCTTAAGCTACCCATTGCAAAATCCTTGCTCACGTGGCCGCCGCGTGTCGATGCGGCATGACCACACGTCACATGGAACGGCAGACGCCGTCATGCAAGCAAGCATCGCGTGTTCGCAGCGATTATGCAAAGGGAGGACAAAGGAGCGGCCGCAGGCCTCAGGACAGCCCGGCCAGTTGCGCCGCGACGGGCTCGATAAAGCCGTAGGTCGGATAGACCCGGGTGCCGATGCCGTCGATCGGTCCCCACCAGACCCGGACCGCCGTCCAGTCGTTGCGCCGCGATACATCGATCACCGGCACGCCATGTTCCACCCGCCCGGGCCGCCAGTTCGCCTGATCGACCAGAACGGTGCGCGCACCGACTACCCGGCGCACCACCGACACATGCCCCGACGGCATGCGCGAGGTCGCACGGAACACCAGCACATCGCCCGAACGCGGGGACTGCGCATGGGCATACACGCCGTTCGACTGCCGCCACCAGCCGGCCGCCGCGCCGGACAGGCGCAGCCCGGTGACCGAACGCGCATAGGGCGCGCATTGCACGGCGCCATCATAACCCCCGCCGCACGCCGCAAGCCCCAGAAGGGCAGGCAACAACGCAAGGGCGCGCAGGCGTCGACCGATCATCATGACGATTTCAGCGCGATCACGAGTGCCATCGCGTCTTCCGCTTCCATCCCGATCACACGCAACGCCACATCGCGGGCAAACCCGGCCCGGGCCAGAACACCCAGATCCCGCTGCCGCAGACCCTCCTCGTCCGGTCCGGAGGTGCCCTCATCATCGGCGGCAAGCGGCCGGAACGGGCCAAGACGGCGTCGTCGGGCCAGCGCCAGACCGGCAAGCACCTCCGCCTCAACCCCCGGCGCGGCCTCGTCC
>NZ_JABXXR010000318.1 GCF_013376175.1 Ameyamaea chiangmaiensis | reverse complement strand
ACAGCACTCCGCCGAGCGGCCCGTCGCCCGCCCGCGCGTCGGGCAGGACGGGCAGGGACCAGCGACCGAAGCGCGCGGGAGTGCCGTTGGCATTGATGGCGAGCCTGTCGCACGATGGGCGCAGCGTTGCCACAAGATGGTCGAGGACACAGCCCGCGCCCAGCGGCAGCAACGGCTTGTCGCATCCGCCGAGGCGGCTGCCGGTGCCTCCGGCGAGGATGACGATCGCGCCGTCGTGGCGCGCGGCGGGGAAAGGATCAGACATGCGGGTCATGGGTGTGGTGGGGCGAAGCGGGTCGGGCAAGACGACGCTGATCGAGAGTCTGGTGCCGATGCTGCGCGAACAGGGGCTGTCGGTCTCCACGGTGAAGCATACCCATCACGGTGTCGATCTCGACCGGCCGGGCAAGGATTCCTTCCGCCACCGCACGGCTGGTGCGGCGGAAGTCATGCTGGTGTCCGACCAGCGCTGGGTATTGATGCGCGAAGACCCTGTGTCCCTCGACTGCCCGCGTGACGTGACGCCGCTTCTGGCGCGCATGGCGCCCGTGGATCTGGTGTTGATCGAGGGATTTCACGCATCGTGCCCCATTGCGTTCGAAGTCTGGCGCCCGGAGACGGGGAAACCGCCCCTGTTCCCGGACTGGCCGAACGTCGCGGCGGTCGCGGCCCCCTTGGACACGGTCCTGCCACCGACCGGTGACGATGTGGCGCGTCGGCTTCGGCTCGACCTGAACGACGCCGCCGCCATCGCGCGGTTCGTCATGTCGCGCGCCGTGCCGGTCTGACGCGACGGTCACAGCGGCAGGAACGCCACGACGTCGCCGTCGGCGGGAGCTGTCCGTGTCGAGACCGCAAGCACGCCATCGGCCCGCGTGATGGCCGAGATATCCGAGGCTCCGGCCGTCGGCACCGGGTGCAGGGTCAGCCGGGCGCCGTCGGTCTCGGTCCGTACGAGGTGCAGGGTCGTCGTTCCCGCGCGCGTCTGCGGGGTGAAGGCCAGACGGCCCGGACGCACGTCGTCGGGCTGTGCGGTGAGGGCCCGCAGGAACGGCCTGACCAGCATGACCGCGCACAGGGCGGCGGCCAGGGGATTGCCGGGAAGCGCGAAGATCGTGGC
>NZ_JABXXR010000317.1 GCF_013376175.1 Ameyamaea chiangmaiensis | reverse complement strand
GTGACGCCTGCGTCTGTTTCGGTGGCTGCGCGCTGTGGCTGGATGCGGCGCGGGCGCGGTCGGGCACGGCGGGGGCGAAAGTCGTGCTTGACCTTGCGTTCGTGACGCTGGGGTTCGTGCCAGTGGCGCCGGGACCGGCGCAGATGGCGGCGGCGGGTTTTGTTGCGGTCGCGCTGCTGGCGCGGCCGGGCGACGGCCATCCGGCGCTGGCGTGTGTCAGCCGACTGGCGCTTGCCTTGGCACCTCCGTTTCCGGCCTTTGCCGCGCTTCTGGTTCTCGTGGGGCTTGCCGCGTCCTGGTCTGGCTGGGCTGTGGCGGGTCTGCTCGGCGGTGCGCTGCTGGCGGTGGCACGGTCGCGGCCTGTCCAAGCCCCCACTACCGGGGGCACGGCCGGTCTGGCGGCGTGGGGGGCGGTGGTCGTCTTGTGTCTGGTGGGCCTCTGCGCGCTGATCTGGATGGGAGCGAAGGTATGAGCAGCGCGATCGCCCGGTCCAGCAACGCCCTTGCCGTGCTTCGGTCGGGCCGCATGGAGGTGCCTCACCTGCGCTATCGGCTGGACGAGGCGGAGTGGGCGGCGTTCGCCCGGGCGCTGGAGACGCCGGCCGGGGCCGGGACACCCCCGGTCGTCGTTCTGGGTCTGTGGAGCGACACGACCGACCTGCACGCCCTGGTCATGGACCAGTACGCCACGATGGCGATTGCGACGGTGGCGTTGCAGAACGGGCGCTACCTCGCCCTGTCGCCCTGGGCGCCGGAAGCGGCGGTCCACGAACGGATCGTGGGCGACCTCTGGGGTGCGGAGGCGATGGAGGCACGCGATACGCGCCCATGGTTGGACCATGGAGCGTGGCCGGTCATCTGGCCCTGCGCGGCGCGTCCCGTGCCCCGCACCGGTGCGGCGGAAGCGTTCGAGTTCCGCGAACCGGTGCCTTTGGGCGGCAAGGGCGGGGAGGCCCTGCTGATCGGTCCCGTTACCGGACGGCCGGAGGCGCCGGCGTTGCTGCGCGCCGGCGTCATCGGTCGGCACGTCCGGCACGCCGAGTGGCGGGGCGGCTATGCCCATGCCGGCCTGCTGGCACGCATGGGGGGGATGAGTGTCGGCGAGGCGGCCCGTCTGGCGGGCCGTCT
>NZ_JABXXR010000316.1 GCF_013376175.1 Ameyamaea chiangmaiensis | reverse complement strand
AGATCGGCGCGGACGCGGGCGCGTTCCCAGCGCGGATCGCGGTTGCTGGGGTCTTCCACCCACCTCTGCCCCTCCGCGCACAGGCGCGCGCGCAGGATGTGCCGCCCGAACCCCAGCAGGGGCCGGACAAGGCGGATGTCCGGGCCGGCCACGCTGGCGGCCATGCACGCCAGACCGTCCTCCCCGCTGCGTGCGCGCGTGCGGATCCGTGCCGTTTCGCGCTGGTCGTCGGCGTGGTGTCCCAGGAGCAGATCCAGCGCGCCGACCGCGACACAGGCGCGTGTCAGCGCGGCATAGCGCGCGGTGCGGGCGCGGGCGGACAGGCCGGGTCCTGGGGAGAGGTTCGTAAGGCTCAGCAGTTGCGCCGGTATGTCCAGCGCGGCCAGCCGATCAAGGGTCAGGAGCGCCTCGGCGCGGGAGGTCGCGCGCAGCCCGTGATCGACCACCAAGCCGACGACATTGCGCCGCCAGCGTCGTGCCAGCAGGGCCAGACACAGCGAATCCGCACCACCGGACACCGCGATGGCGACCGGCACGGCCTCCGACGGCCAGGGGCCCAACATCGCGATCCGGGCGGCGAAGGCGGCATCGGAAACCGGCGTCGCCTGTGCCTCTGCTTCCATCCGCGTGTCGGCCGGTGTCTGGCCGTCAGTCCGTGGTGCCACGGATCGGGCGGCCGCCCACGGCGTCACATCCGCGCCGTCAGCGCAATCAGTGACAGCTGCCCTGTTTGCGATAATAGGCCGCAGCGGACTTCGCGCGCGGTTGCAGCGCCGGGAATTCGGAGGTGAGTTTCTCCAGCGCCTGACAGGCCGAGTTCTTGTCGCCCAGGGCGAGCATCGACGCCGTCACGCCCAGCAGGGCGTCGGGTGCGCGCGTGCCTTTGGGCGCGCGGGAATACGCGTCGTAATACGCCACGGCGGACTGGCGATACTGCTTCTGCCCGGCCAGTGACTGTGCGACGAGGAACTGGGCGTCGATCTTCTGCGCGCCCTTCGCCTGCGCGGCGGCGGCGACGGCGGCGGTGTGGGCGGCATCGTAATTATGCGCGAGCAGTGCCGCATTCCCCTCCTTGAGCAAAGCGTCCGGCGTGTGCGCCGCAGGAGCGGGGGCCGGCCCGGCTGCTGCGGGCAC
>NZ_JABXXR010000315.1 GCF_013376175.1 Ameyamaea chiangmaiensis | reverse complement strand
CGCGCGGGCGTCATGCGCAGATCGGCCGGCGGCGTGTCTGTCGCCACCCAGCCCTGCACCACGCGTGGGACCTCGGTACTGCACGCCCGCAACGCCATCGCCAGCACCATGCCGGGGGGCGACAGGGTGTAGGCCGCGACCCAGTCGACGAAGCGACGCAGGCCAGTGGGCAGGGGCGGGACATCGACCCTCGCCACGACCGGGCGCAGGCGCGCGGTGGCGACCGGCGGGGGCTGCGGCGGCGCGAAATCCGGCGGCACAGAGGTGTGGGCATCCCAGACGACGCCGGTTTCCTCGCGCCGGCCGAGGGGTACGCGCACCAGATCGCCGGGGGCGAGAAGGCCCTCCAGACCCGGGGGCACGGCGTAGTCGAAGGGGCCGGGAAACGGTAACGGCAGCAGGACGCCAACACGTGATGGTCCGGGCCTTGCGCCATGGGTGGCTGTGTCTACACTCGTGGTCGCCATGATCCCTGTGTATCCGCCCGCATCCCATTTGTCGCGGTCTCCGGTCCGGCTGACGCCATGACGGGCACGGCCCTGATGGGGGACGACGCGCGTATGCGGTTCCTCGAGTGGCTGCGCGACGAACGGCGCGCGTCGCCGCGGACGGTGGACGCCTATGGCGCGGACGTGGCCCGCTTTCTGGACTTTCTACGCGGTCATCTGGGCGGGGACGTGGACACCGCTTCGCTGGCGGCGCTGAGCCTGTCCGATTTTCGCGCATGGCTGGCCGACGAGACCGAACGCGGGGCCCGTCCCCGGCCCGGACATCGGCCACCTACCCGCGATCAGGCCCTGCGCAGCCGCGCGCGGCGTCTGTCGAGCGTGAAGACGTTCTTCCGCTGGTTGGGGCGTCGGTGCGGCGTGCGCAACGATGCCGTGGCGTTGCTGGCCACGCCGCGACTCAAGCCGACCGTGCCGCGCCCCTTGCCGGTGGCGCGCGCGATGGAGGCGCCCGACGGAATCGCGGCACTGGCGCACGGTCCGATGGTGCAGCGTCGTGATTACGCCCTGTTCGTGCTGCTGTATGGCACGGGGCTGCGGATCAGCGAGGCGCTCGCGCTGAATGTCGGGGACGTCGAGCGTCTGCCCGCCAGCCTGCGGGTGCGCGGCAAGGGCGGCAAGGAACGCGTCGTGCCG
>NZ_JABXXR010000314.1 GCF_013376175.1 Ameyamaea chiangmaiensis | reverse complement strand
TGGCCGGGGCAGCCAATGACCCGCCCCGGCCAGGCACGCGCCGAGTTGCGTGACCGCGGCGGCGAAGGGGGCCAGAATATGGTGGTGGGGGAACAGGCGGCGCAGAATGCGTCTCATGGTGGCTTCCTCCCCGGCCTGTGCGGCCGTCGTGGCGTCGAGCAGGCAGGCTTCGGTCGCGGTCAGCGCCTGGGCACGGGGGATCGCGATATCCAGAGCGCCCCCGCGCACCGTCGCCAGCCGGTCCAGTGCAGTGGAAAACGCCGTGGCCACGTCGTCGAAGTCGCGCCGGAAGCACGGCAGGAACAACCCCTCGGCCGGTACCGCCGAGGCTGCCGGCGCGCCGGTGCGCCGCCGCGCCAGTCGCCGCACCGTCCAGATGGTCAGGCGCTCGCTACAGGACAGGTCGCTCAGGTTGGGGGCATGGAGCATGGTGGCTGTCGAGGTCATCCGTGTCTCCGGAGTGGCGACTCCGGTCCCTGTGTTGTGATGGCTGATCTTATTTGCGATCAATTCTCAATTGCAAATGATAATTCACGTGAGGAGAATGTCATGCCCCTGCCGTTCCTCGGTGACGCGTCGCCGCACCGCTGCGCTTGGGCGTGCCAGGATCCGCTTCTGAAGGCGTATCACGACGCGGAATGGGGCGTTCCCGTCCATGACGGCCGTGCCTTGTGGGAAAAACTGATGCTCGACGGTTTTCAGGCCGGACTGTCGTGGCGGATCATCCTGCAACGCCGCGACGCGCTGCGGGCCGCGTTCGCGGGGTTCGACCCCGACCGCGTGGCCAGCTTCACCTCGGCCGACGTCACACGGCTGTTGCAGGACGCCGCGATCATCCGATCACGTGCGAAGATCGAGGCGACCATCGGCAACGCACGCGCCTATGTCGCGATGCGGGCGCGGGGCGAGCCGTTTGGCCCCTTCGTCTGGGCGATGGTGGGGGAGAGGTCGACGGGCAGCGGCCTGACGCGGACCCCGCTGTCCGAGGCTCTCGCGCGCGCCCTGCGACAGCGCGGCTTTCGCTTCGTGGGGCCGGTGATCGTCCATGCCTGGATGCAGGCGGTAGGGATGATCGACGATCATGAGCCCGGCTGCTTTCGCGCCGGTGCCTGCGCCACGGCCGCCTCCGGGCGCGACGCGTCC
>NZ_JABXXR010000313.1 GCF_013376175.1 Ameyamaea chiangmaiensis | reverse complement strand
ATTGCCGGTGACGGGCCGCGCCACGGATATGCCCCCGAGGGGTGGCGGCCAGGTCCGCATCGTCGCCAACGGCGGAATCCGCGTGGACGCGGAGCCCGACGCGATCGCACCGCCGGTACTGGAGGCGCCGCCCGAACCGGTGCCCGAGCTGACGGCCGAACCACCGGCCCTGCGCAGCTGGCGGGAGATGGTCGCGTTCGTCGCGACCTGTCGCGAGGCGATGCTGCACGGTCATCTGCGCCATTCGGCCCATCTGGTCCGCTTCGCGCCGCCGGAGGTCGCGATCCGGATCGACACGGGCGCGCCGCAGGATCTGCCGAAGCGGCTGCAGGCCCTGCTGCGCGGCCAGTATGGCGATCTATGGCGCATCGTGTCATCGCGCGAGCCGGGCGAGCCAACATTGGATGAGCAAGGCGCGGAAATCATCCACCTGCATCGTACGGCGGCGCAGGAACATCCGCTGATCCAGGCGATTTTCGAGGCCTTCCCCGATGCCACGATGGGGCAGGTCCGCGATCACAGCCTTGACGAATATGGTCTGCCGCCCGAGGAGTTGGGTCCGACCACCCTCGGCGGTGGTCATGAGGAGGCGCCGGACCTGGAGTTCGCGCCGCTGGATGCCGATCTGGTGGATGGCGACGATTTCGGATTGTCGGCGTTCTAGTATTCTGCCGCGGACAGGGTCATGTCCTGCGGTTTCGACAGGAGTATAGTGATGAAGAACCTTGCCGGCCTGATGAAACAGGCCACGCAGATGCAGGCACGCATGGAAGAGATGCAGTCCGCGCTCGAGGCCATGACGATCGAGGGCAGCGCCGGTGCGGGCATGGTCGCCGTCACGCTGAGCGGCAAGGGCGACATGCGCGCGATCCGCATCGACCCCAAGCTGGCCGATCCGGCCGAAATGGAAATGCTGCAGGACCTGATCGTGGCGGCATGCGCCGATGCGCGCGCCAAGCTGGACGTGCGTGCGGCCGACGAGATGAAGAAGATCACCGGCGGCCTGAACCTGCCGCCGGGCATGAAACTGCCGTTCTGACGCACCGGCGCGCCGCGCCATGGGCGGTCCGGAAATCGACCGGCTGATCGGAATGCTGGCGCGCCTGCCCGGGCTTGGCCCGCGCTCGGCGCGTCGGGCGGCACTGGCGCTGTT
>NZ_JABXXR010000312.1 GCF_013376175.1 Ameyamaea chiangmaiensis | reverse complement strand
GGCAGCGCACTGCGGCGTGCGCGCGATCGACCGCGATCCGGACGCCGTCGCGCGCGGTGTCGCGCTGGCCGATGCGCTGGCCGGGCACGAAGGCGAACGCCGGCTTGAGATTCTGCAAGGCCCGTTCGGCACACTGTCGGATCTGCTTCACGACGCCGGGGTTTCGGCCGTCGACGGGATCGTGTTCGACCTCGGCGTGTCGTCGTTTCAGCTCGACGAAGCCGAGCGTGGGTTTTCCTTTCGCGCCGACGGCCCGCTGGACATGCGCATGGGCCGAGACGGCCCCTCGGCCGCCGACGTGGTCAATCACGTTTCGGAAGCAGAACTCGCCGATATATTCTATCATTATGGGGAAGAGCGGAAGGCGCGCCGAGTCGCGAGTGCCATCGTTGCCGCGCGCGGAGAATCCCCGATTACCACCACCGCCCAGCTTGCCGCGATCATCCGCCGCGTCGTTCCGGGCGACCGCTCCGGCATCGACCCGGCCACCCGGTCGTTTCAGGGACTGCGCATCCACGTCAACGACGAACTCGCCCAGATCGAACAGGCGATCGCGCAGTCGCTGGACCTGCTGGCCCCGGGCGGGCGTCTGGTCGTCGTCTCGTTCCACTCGCTCGAAGACCGCATCATCAAGCGCGCGATGCAGGGGGCGACGGGGCGCGTCCCCGGCCCGTCACGTCACGCGCCGGGCGCCATGACATCGGCCTCCGCCCGTCCCGAATTCTCGCTTCTGACCAGCCGGGCCGTGCGTCCGACACAGGACGAAGCGCGCCGCAATCCCCGTTCGCGCAGCGCCCGCCTGCGTGCCCTTGAACGTCACGCGCCTGCCGCGCGTCCCGTCGTCCCCGCACCGGAATATCGCTCATGATCAGGCCCTTCACGCTTCTCTGCGCGCTGCTCGCCGGTTTTTCCGGACTGTACCTCTACAGCAAGAAGCATCAGACGACGGTGCTGGACCAGCAGATCACCCACATCGTGGACCAGACCCAGCAAGTCCGGCAGCAGACGGCGATGCTGCGCACGCAGTGGGCGCTGCTGAACCAGCCCGACCGTCTGAGCACGCTGGCCACGCGCTTCCTGCCGTCGCTGCGCCCGATGGCGCCGGAGCAGTTCATCCGTATGGCCAGTCTGGAAGAGCGCCTGCCCGCGCCCGGCTCCGCCCCGGCCATCGACGATACCCGCGAGGCGATCGGTGCCGCCGTTGCCGCCGCGCATGGCCAGTCCT
>NZ_JABXXR010000311.1 GCF_013376175.1 Ameyamaea chiangmaiensis | reverse complement strand
CCAGGTCAGCCGCCAGCGACTCGGCCACGCGCATACCCGCCGCCGACGCGTTGCGCGCGCCGACAATGCCGACATGGCGTCGCGACAGCAGCGCGGCATCGCCCAGTACAGACAGAACTGACGGCGCATCCGGAATCGCCGCCAGGGTTTCGGGATACAAACGATCCCCCAGCAGCAGTATCCGGCCGCCCAGCGCCTGCGTGGCGGCGATCTCGTCTTCTATCTGTGCCGTGGTCGGCACGCGAAGCGCGCGACCCAACCCGGCCTTGCGGGCCTTGTCGGGCACGGCGGCCAGCGCGGCCTCCGGAGTGTCGAATTCGCGCAGCAGACGGCGATAGGTGCGCGGACCCACGTTTTCGGTCCGTGCGAGGCGCAGATACGCGGCCAGCCGGGGTCCGGCCGGCGGGCCGCCCGTCATCGGCCGCCGATCCGCGATTCCTGACCGGCGAGCAGGCGACGGATATTGGCGTGATGGCGCGCCAGAACCAGCAGCGCGATGACAAAGCCCGCCAGCGCGACCGGGGAGCCGAACCCTTCACCACGCAACGGGGCCAGCATCCACGGCATCGCCACGAACGCCGCCAGCGCCCCGGCCGAGGAGATCCGGCTCAGCCGCGCCACCGCCAGCCAGATGACGCAGCACAGCAGGCCCGTGATCGGCGACAGCGCCAGCACGGCGCCCAGACCGGTCGCCACCCCCTTGCCGCCGCGAAACTTCAGCCAGATCGGGAAACAATGCCCCACGACCACCGCGACGGCGGCGAACGCCTCGGCCCGCGCGGCGAACAGCGGGGCCACGGCCAACGCGACCAGAACCGCGACCGCGCCCTTGAGGGCATCAAGCGCCAGCGTCGCCGCCGCAAGACCCCGCCGCCCGGTGCGCAGGACATTCGTCGCCCCGATATTGCCCGAGCCGATGCTGCGCAGGTCACCGGCACCGTAATACCGGGTCAGCAGCAACCCGAACGGAATGCTGCCCAGCACATAGCCCAGCAGTGTCAGGCCCAGCAGAAGCGGGATCATCCCGTCCGAAAACGTGCTGACCAGCCTCATCCGACGGCCCCTCCACCGAACACGCACCGACCGGCCTTGTAGGTCGCAAGCACCCGTCCCTCCAGCGCGCGGCCGTCGAACGGGGTGTTCTGCGCCCGTCCTGGCATGCCGCCGGCCACGACCTGCCAGGCACGCTCGGCGTCGAACAGGCACAGATCGGCAACGGCGCCCTCGGCCAGCCGCCCGGCC
>NZ_JABXXR010000310.1 GCF_013376175.1 Ameyamaea chiangmaiensis | reverse complement strand
CCCGGACACAGAACGGCACCGCCGCCCTGCACGACGGCCGCCCCCTCCGGCGTGCCCTCGGCCTGCGGCGTGTCGAGACCCGCGATGACGCCGTCGCGCACCAGAAGACGCCCGGGACGGTCCAGACCGCCGTCCGGGTCGATCAGGCGCACGTTTTCGAACACGATGGTGGTCATGCGGTGGCACTCCCGCGCGCCAGACGATCGAGGACGGCCATGCGCACCGCGACCCCCATCTCCACCTGTTCGGCAATCACGCTCTGGTCCGAATCCGCGACACCCGACGCGATCTCCACCCCCCGGTTCATCGGGCCGGGATGCATGACCAGCGCGCCGGGACGGGCCAGCGACAGGCGCCTGGCGTCCAGTCCGAAGAAACTGAAATACTCGCGCGCGCTCGGCACGACACCGCCCGTCATACGTTCGCGCTGGATTCGCAGCATCATCACCACGTCCACGCCGTCGAGGCCCTCTTCCATCGTGTGGAAGATCTCGACCCCCAGGCTCGCAATCGCGCCGGGCACCAGTGTCGGCGGCCCCACGACGCGCACCCGGCTGCCCATCGCGGTCAGCAGATGGATGTTCGATCGCGCGACGCGCGAATTGGCGACATCCCCGCAAATGGCCACCGTCAGCCCGGTCAGGCTACTGTAATGACGGCGGATGGTCAGCGCATCGAGCAACGCCTGCGTCGGGTGCTCGTGCGTGCCGTCACCCGCATTGATCACCGCGGCCTCGACCTTGCGGGCCAGAAGCGCCGGCGCGCCGGACTGCGCGTGGCGCACCACCAGCAGGTCGGTGCGCATGGCGTTCAGCGTCGCCGCCGTGTCCAGCAGCGTCTCGCCCTTGTTCACCGACGAGGTCGCGACGGTCATGTTCACCACGTCCGCGCCCAGCCGCTTGCCGGCAATCTCGAACGACGTGCGGGTACGCGTGCTGTCTTCGAAAAACAGGTTGATGACGGTCCGCCCGCGCAGCAGTTCGCGCGGGGTTTTGCGCGAACGGTTCAGCAGGGCATAGCTTTCGGCAAGATCGAGAAACGGCTCGATCCGCGTCGGATGCATGCCCTGAAGGCCCAGAAGATGCCGCTCGGACGGTGCGAAGAATCGCGGCGCGCCGGTGCCTCGCCCGGGCGCGCGTCCGTCAACCATGCAGAACCGCCCCGATCCGGGCCAGCACCTCGTCGCGTCCCAGGGCGGCCAGCGTGGCGTCGATCCCCGGCGACGTGGTGGTCCCGGTCAGCGCCGCGCGCA
>NZ_JABXXR010000309.1 GCF_013376175.1 Ameyamaea chiangmaiensis | reverse complement strand
CTGGCGCCCGGCGCGAACCGCGCGCCAGCGTCCCCCCGGAGGCCCCACGACCGCGCCCGCCAGCCAGCCCCGCATCGCCATGCGCACGTCGCCGAACAGCAGACACAGGCCCAGCAATGCCGCAACCGCGACACTGGTCCACAACAGCCCAAGCATGGCCGAGACCAACGCCGTCATTGCGGCCACCAGCCCAGCATCGCCAACGCCGCCGCCAGCACGATCACGAACACGACGCCCCCGCGCGACGTCACCGTCTCCCGGCCGTGTTCAAGACGCAGCATGCACCGGTGGACCCTGCGAACCGTTCGGAGTCGCGCCCGTCGCGCCGGGACCGCAACCCCCTGACAGACCACGCGATCCAATACCACTGCCGCCAGCGACGCGGCGCCCATCTGCGTCTCCGGCTCGCCGAACACAAGCCAGGGGGGCGGCGGCTCCTGCCCTTGTGCCCACATCAGGCTCCGCTCGTCCTGCCCCGGTCTGACCCCGGCCCACCAGACCGCCACCACGACGGCGACGAACATGACCAGCACCCACAGGGTTGGACTGAATCCCGACGCGCCGTCCGGCCCTGCCAGATGCAGCCACGGCGCCCTAGCAGCCCCCCCGGCCGCCAGAATGAACCTCGTTCCCAGCCCCGGAACAACGCCGATGACAAGCGCCGCACACAGCGCCGCGTAGCCGGGTACCAAGGCACGCCCGGCGGGGTCCGTCGCGGCCGCCCCGCGGGGGCGACGCGGGCGACCCAGAACAATCAGCGCCACCAGTCGAAACAGCGCCAGCCCCTCCAGCGTCATCGCAAGGCCAAGCAGCGCGATCACCGCAACGGCCGCCCCCGTCTCCAACGGACTGGCGTCCGGCAGAGCCAGCACGATCTGCACCACCAGCCACAGCACCGAAAACCCGACGAGCGGCGGAACGGACGACACGATCAGAATGCCGCTACACAGCAGCGCCGCGGAACGGGGCATCAGCCGGCCGAGCCCACCCAGCGAGCGCAGGTCCCGGCTGCCGGCTCCGCGCAACAGGGCCGCCAGACCGCACAGAAGCGCCACCCAGCCGAGCGTCCCTCCCGCCACCAGAAGCGACACCGTATCGGCTGCGGCATGCACGATCGTCGGCAAATCCTCCGACCGCGCCAGCACCCCCAGTGCCACGACCAGCAACGCCTTGCCGCCGGAGGCCCGCACCAGCAGCGCGGCGGCCCGCCACGCATCGTCGCAACGCACGGCGCCACAGGCCCCCAGCATCATCCCCGCGAACCC
>NZ_JABXXR010000308.1 GCF_013376175.1 Ameyamaea chiangmaiensis | reverse complement strand
GGACGGTCCCGCGTGGCGCGCCAGCGGGCCAGATCGAGGGCGCGCCGCGCCGGGGCGAGCGGATCGTCCTGAATATGGGCCTGCACCAGAAGATCGTAATCCGGATGGAGCAGGTGCAGGATTTTGAGGTTTCGTTCGAGAAGGGCCGCCCGGTTCGCGCCGAAGGACGCGGAGCCTACGTGAGCCACGAAGACGCCCGGGGCCGCCACGTGGTGCCAGCCGAGTGCCGCTGCCCGCATGCACAGGTCGTTCTCCTCGCCATAGCCTTGCGCGAACAGATCGCCGCGCAACAAGCCGGTCTGGGCGAGACAGTCATGGCGGAGAAACGTGCAGAAGCCGACGGCGGTCGGGATCGGCACCGCACGGTGGCCCGAGGCGGCACAGGCTTCCTGCGCGAGTTGATCGAGCGCGACCGTCTCCGCCAGATCGGGCACCGGGTTGCCGCCTTCCCGGTCGGGATAGGACAGGATCGTGGCGTCGTTCGACAGCGGGGTGACGCTGCCGGTCGCCGGCGATGCGTAGGCGATGTCGGCAAGACGCTCCAGCCAGCCGGGGGGCACCAGCGTATCGCTGTTGAGCAGCACGACGTCGCATCCCGCCGCTGCGCGCAGCCCCGCATTGGCGGCGGCGGGAAACCCGCGCGCGCGATCGTGGCGCAGGAGCGTGATCGCGCCGCTGCGTTCACGCGCGTCCAGCGCCTTCGACAGGGCCGCATCGATCCGGCCGTCCTCCACGACGATGATCCGGGCGATTGTCGGCGCCGCGCACACCGCGTCCAGACAGGCGAGTGTGACCGCGCGCTGGCCATGGACCGGGACGACGACGGCTATGGGTGCGCGGGTCGGACTGCGGCGTGGGGGGCGTGGCGTTATCGTGCCGGACGTTTTCGCGTGCGTGGCGGACGGCATCACGGCCAGCGGACTGCCGGCGAGATCGCGCCCTTGCGAGTCAAGGACGTGCAGGGTACCGGCGGGCAGGTCGGCCAGCGGAATGTCGATGGTCCGGGGCCGGGCGAGGGGGTCGTCCGCGCTGACGGCCGTGCTGAGGGTCCGTGCGGTGTAGTGCCGCACGAAGGCGCCCGCTGCCCCATCGCCGTCGCGGAGGGTCAGGCAGGGAGGTTTTGCGGGATTGGCCGGATGCCAGACCCAGCCACGCACCGCCCCGTCCTCGATCGCGACGATGCCGGTGCAGCGTTCGATCACGTCCAGTTCGAGCGGACTGCCCAGAAGGGCCTGTCCACGATGCGGTCCGCTGCCATGCAGCGCGGCCAGGTGCCGTGCCGTGCGCCAGCGTGGCGGCAGCGTGGCGCGCCCCTGCC
>NZ_JABXXR010000307.1 GCF_013376175.1 Ameyamaea chiangmaiensis | reverse complement strand
CGGCCGGGCGCGGGCCACGGGGACCGCCGCGTGGGCCGCCGTGAGAGCCGGACACCGTCGGCTGATCGATGGCCGAGACCTGCACTTCATCGGCCTCGGTCGCCGCCATGCAGGCATTGAAGCGATCGGTCATCTCGGGGGAAATCTCGAACTCGGTGTGTTCGTCACCGATACGGATCGAGCCAATATCGCGCTTCTTGACGCCGCCCAGGCGGCAGATCAGCGGCACCAGCCACTTTGGATCGGCCTTGTCGCGACGTCCCACGCTCAGACGGTACCAGGCACCGGGCGCGTCAAGGCGGGGCGCGGAGTCGCGCGGCGCGCGGTCGTCGTGGGTATGACGCTCCTCGCGCGTGGGGCGTGGGGTGTCGACGGACAGCGGGCGCAGGTCTTCTACTGCCGGCAGGCGCTGCTGGTACAGGCGCACCAGAGCCGTGGCGAGTGCGTCCTTGTCATGCGCCTCGGTCAGCTTTGTCACCAGAGTGGGGTCGATATGCCCCGTCTCGGTCAGGATCGGGGAGTCGAGCAACCGCTCCGCATCGCGCTCACGCACCATGGCTGCCGTCGGGACCGGGTCCCAGTCGGCCGTGACCTTCGCACCGGCCAGAAGGCGCTGCGCACGGCCGCGCTGGCTCACCGGCACCATGACGACGCAGGTGCCCTTGCGACCGGCGCGGCCGGTTCGTCCGGAGCGGTGGAGGAAGGTCGCCGGATCGGTCGGCAGATTGCCATGAATGACAAGGCCGAGGGCCGGGATGTCGATACCGCGCGCGGCCACGTCAGTTGCGACGCACACGCGCGCCTGCCCGGAGCGCAGGCTCTCGATCGCGCGGGTGCGCTCGTTCTGGCCCATCTCGCCGGAGATGGCGACCGAGGCGAAGCCGCGCTCCATCAGGGCGGACTGCACCTGGCGCACCATCTCGCGCGTGCCGCAGAACAGCATCGCGGTTTCGCTCTCGTAATAGCGCAGGACGTTGACGATCGAACGGCCGATTTCCTGCGGCATCGTCACGACGGCACGATAGGTGATGTCGGCGTGCTGCTTGGCGCCGCTGGCCGTGTCGATGCGCAGGGCATCGCGCTGGTAGCGGCGGGCAAGCGACGCGATCTCGCGCGCGATCGTGGCCGAGAACAGCAGCGTGCGGCGATCGGCGGGCGCGGCGTCGAGCAGGGTTTCCAGTTCCTCGCGGAACCCGAGGTCGAGCATCTCGTCCGCTTCGTCGAGCACGGCGGCGCGCAGGCCGCTGAGGTCGAGATTGCCACGGTTGAGGTGATCGCACAGCCGCCCGGGCGTGCCGACGACAATGTGGGCGCCCGCGTTC
>NZ_JABXXR010000306.1 GCF_013376175.1 Ameyamaea chiangmaiensis | reverse complement strand
CCGCCCGCGATGGCGACGACCAGCCCGGCGAGACCCACCACCGACACCCGCCGATCGTCCAGAGAAAACGCGACAAGCGCCTGTCCCGCGCACCAGGCAAGCAGGGCGGCCGGAAGCCAGAGAAACGCTCCGCCCGACAAGGGCGTCGGCGTGCGCGGCTGTCGCCGCGCACGATCGATGATCGCGCCCCATGCTCCGAGCGCGAACAGCGTTATCGCGACGAGCCTGGCCAAGCCGCCAAAGCCCACGAGCGCACCCAGCAGCAACGCCGCCGAGCCGCCCAGAACTCCGCCGGCAGCCAGCGCGTGCATGCGTGCATTCCGCGGGCGTCTGGCAACGACGTGGTGAACGTCAACCAGATAACGGCGCGGCACCCGTGCCAGCCCCGCCAGCCACGACTGGCCGGTGGTCCGTCCCTTCCGCCATCGCGCCAGCAACACAATCCAGACGACGGCAACAGTGGCCGCCGCACACCCCATGTCCGCAAGAACCAGCCAACGCATGGTGTCACAGATCCTTGCACAGCCGGAGCGCGTCATAGAGCGCGGCATGCACATTGCGCGCCGCCACGGCATCGCCGATGCGAAACAACGCGTATGCGCCGGCCCCTATCTGCCCCATCACGGGCTGGGGGCAACCGGCCACCAAGGCGTGCGTGTCGGTCTGGCCCGCGTTGAGCGATGCCGTTTTCAGCGCGTCATAAAGCGTCGTGTCAGGCGCGCCGCCGCGATCGACCACGATGTGATCGACCACCCGCTCTTCCTCCGCGCCGGTCATGGTGTTGCGCAGCACAGCGACCAGGCGATTGCCTTCGCGCCACGTTTCGGTCAGTTCCATGTTGGGCGTCGTCACCACGCCCAGCCGATAGAATTCGCGCAGATGTACCGGCTGGTTGGTCGTACCGACCTCCTGCGCGACAAGCCGGTCATGCGTCACCAGTTCGACCAGACAGCCGCGCGTGGCCAGAAGTTCGGCGACCGAGGCCGCATTATGCTGCCCCATCTCGTCGAACAGCAGAACGCTACCTGCAGGCGTAACACGACCCGCCAGCACGTCGCGCGTCGTATGGTGCAGGTCGCTGCCCGGATCATCGCCCAGGATCGCCTGACCTCCCGTCGCCATGATCACCACATCCGGCGAGGCAAGCGCGATGTCCGCCGCCGTCGCGGCATGCCCCAGCCGCAGGTCGACATTCAGTTTTCGCACCTGCCCGTCCAGCCAGCGCACGATGCCCGACAGGGCCTCGCGCCACGTCGCGCGCGCGGCCAGATTGACCTGGCCGCCGGTGCGGTCCTCGCGCTCGAACACGGTCACGTGGTGACCGCGGAGCGCGCAGACCCGCGCCGCCTCC
>NZ_JABXXR010000305.1 GCF_013376175.1 Ameyamaea chiangmaiensis | reverse complement strand
GTCCGCGTCGCCAAGCCGCAGGGCAGCGCGATGCAGGGCAGGGCGGCCACGGGGCAGGGGATCGGTCAGGGCAAGGACACGGCTGGCGATGCGCTCCACATTGCCGTCGACCGGCAGCACGGGCAGACCGAAAGCGATCGCGCCGATCGCGTTGGCCGTATAGGCGCCGATACCGGGCAGCGCGAGCAGACCGGCAACAGTGCGCGGAAAACCGCCCTGCGCGGCCACAGCCTGCGCGCAGGCATGCAGATTGCGCGCGCGCGCATAGTAGCCCAGCCCCGCCCAGGCGCCGAGCACGACCTCCCGGTCTGCGGCGGCCAGTGCCTCGACCGTGGGGAACAGGTCCAGAAACCGCGCATAATAGGGACGAACCGCCGCGACGGTGGTCTGTTGCAGCATGATTTCGCTGAGCCAGATATGATAGGGATCGGCCTGGTGCCCGGGCCGGGATCGCCAGGGCAGGTCGCGCCGATGACGGTCATACCAACGGAGCAGCAAGGGCGCTGCGGCAACGGGGTCGAAAGAGGTCACACACCAGCATATGACGAAGGACGCGCTCCCCAGCAAGAGAGGCCCGCGCATGCGGGCCGTCGGCGACCAGCCGGAGCGGCGGCGTTTTGCGCTGAACAGTCTGGGTGCCTTGATGCCCGCGGTCACGCGTCCGGCGCTGCACAGACGTCCGGGCGCGATCACGACCATCGTGGTGGACTGGCCCGAAATCGTGGGGCCCGATCTGGCCTCTGTCACCGCCGCGCGGCGCCTGGTCGCCGGGACGCTGACGGTGGCGTGCGCAGGACCGGCCGCGCTGGAGATCAATCACCGCGCGCCCGCGCTGGTGGAGCGGGTCAATCGTCACTGCGGTCAAGCACTCGTGACACGTCTGAAAATCGTCCAGGACATGACGGCCTCGTCCGTCGCGCCGCGCCCCCGTCGTGCCCCGCCCCCGCCGCCGATCGCCCTCCCGGAGGTCGAGGATGAGGACCTGCGCGGGATCCTGGAGCGTCTCGGCGCGCGGGTACGGGCCCGCCAGAACGGCACCCGTTGAGAAAAAGTCGGGAGTACGGCGGGGACCGGTCCGCCCCTGTTACAAAGCGTCACACCCCGTAGCGTGAGATCGGGTGGTCAGACATCAAAAAGTCGCCATCTATGACCTAGAGTTAGACGTGATACGGCATGCGGGTGCGTCAGTCCGCCGCGCCGAGACAGAGCCGGGTCTCCCTGTGACCCGAGTGGGAGAAGACAATGCGTACACTCACGGTAGCGATTGCGCTCATGACATCGGTCGCGGTGCTGGGAACGACGCCCGCGTTCGCGCAACGGGGTGGCGGCTGGCACGGTGGCGGCGGCTGGCACGGCGGTGGTGGCTGGCGCGGAGGCG
>NZ_JABXXR010000304.1 GCF_013376175.1 Ameyamaea chiangmaiensis | reverse complement strand
CCTGTCAGGCCGCGCAGGCTTCGGCGGCATCGGCGGGCAGGCCGCCGCGTGCCTCGCGCCCGCGCCCATGCGCGATCTGGCGGTCGTAGAAGGCCTCGATGCTGGCGATCGCTTCGGCGACCGTGTCGATCCGATTGAAACCCGACCGGAAGGTGGCGGACTCGAACAGGCCGTGCGAGTACCACGACACATGTTTGCGGGCGAGGCGCAGGCCCGGCCGCTCGCCGAAATGGTCCAGCATGGCGCGGTAGTGTTCGAGTATGATGGCTTTCTCGGTCGCCAGATCGGGGTCCGGGATCGCCGCGCGCCCCATGAGGTCGGCGGCCACCTGCGCCAGTAGCCACGGCCGACCGTAGCAGCCGCGTCCGATCATCACCCCGTCCGCGCCCGATTGCGCCAGCGCCTCGCGGGCATCGGCGCAGGAGCGTATGTCGCCGTTGACGATCACCGGCAGGGACACGGCATCCTTGACCTGACGCACGAACGCCCAGTCGGCGGTCCCGTTGTAGAACATCTGCCGCGTGCGGCCGTGCACGGTGATCATGCGGATGCCCACATCCTGTGCGATGCGGGCGAGCGCGGGGGCGTTGAGGCTCTGGTGGTCCCAGCCCATCCGCATCTTCAGCGTGACGGGCACGGCCACCGCCTTCACGGTCGCCTCCAGCAGGCGGGCGGCGAGCGCCTCGTCGCGCATCAGCGCCGAGCCCGCCTGCTGGCCCACGGCCACTTTTTTCACCGGGCAGCCGAAATTGATGTCGATCAGGTCGGCGCCCTGGTCGACGGCGATGCGGGCCGCCTGCGCCATGGCGTCGGGGTCGCAACCGGCAAGCTGCGTGGCATTGGGGCCGTCCTGGGCCGCGCGCGCCATGCGCAGCGTGTTCTCGTTCTCGCGCACCATGGCCCAGGACGCGATCATTTCCGATACCACAAGCCCCGCGCCCAGCCGCCGTGTCAGCGTGCGGAACGGCAGGTCGGTCACGCCGGACATCGGGGCGAGGATCACCGGTTCGGCAATCGTCACGCCTGCGCCCAGATCGATCGGCCGGATCAGCGGCGCGCTTTCGGGCAGCCGCGCGTGGCCGCTGCCTGCATTCGTGTCATACATGCCCATGATTTGAGCATCTTTACTGGCTCGACCGCCGCCATGCAATCGGAAGATCGGCGGTCGCGCTTGACGCGCCGCGCGCCGCGCCGCATTCCTCCGCTCATGCGTATCGCCGCCATTCTTCTTGCCGCGGGCGCGGGCCGTCGTTTCGACCCCGAGGCCCCCCTGCCGAAGCAATATGTCCTGTTGCGCGGCCAGCCGGTGATCCGGCACGCGGCCCGGGCCCTGCTGCCCTATGTCGACTGCCTGCAGCCCGTCGGCGACCCGGACCTGCTGCGCGAGG
>NZ_JABXXR010000303.1 GCF_013376175.1 Ameyamaea chiangmaiensis | reverse complement strand
CCGTGCGTGACGGTCAGGCGCGCGGCCCCTTCCTGCCCAGATGCTCCCGACGCGCGCAGGAGGTCATCAAGGCCGCGCCGCAGAACCCCGTCGTCGGGCCGAGGCAGGCCGATCAGCGTCGCCCCTTCGGCCAGGCGCGCCATATGGCGATCGATATGCGGCACCGTGCCCGCCTGCACGCGCATCGTCTCGAACAGGCCCTCCCCCAGCGTAAAGCCACGATCGGCAGGGTCGATCCGGGCCTGATCCGCCGGCAGGACAACGCCGTTGAGCCAGACGAGGCTCACGGTGTCTGCCCGAACAGCGCCAGAAGCGGGGCGATCTTCAGGCGCATCTCGTCATATTCGCGCGACGGGTCCGACAGGGCGGTGATCCCGCCCCCCGCCCCGGCCTGAATCCGGGTCGCGTCCATGGTAAGGCTGCGAATGATGACCGAGCTGTCCATGCTGCCGTCGGTGCCGAGGCGAAAGACGACGCCGCAATAGGGCCCCCGGGCACTCGCCTCCAGCGTGTCGATCAGCGTCAGGGCCTGGCGTTTGGGTGCCCCGGTGACCGAACCGGGCGGCAGGGTCGCGGCCAGAAGGTCGATCGCGTCGCTGTCCTGTCGGAGCGACGCGCGCACTTCGGAGACGAGGTGATGGACATGCGCGAACGTTTCCACCTCGAACAGGGATGGCACCTCGACGCTGCCGATCCGCGCCATCCGCCCGAGATCGTTGCGCATCAGGTCGACGATCATCAGGTTTTCGGCGCGTTCCTTTTCATCGGCCCGCAAGGCCGCCAGCGCGGCGCTGTCGTGCCCCGGGTCGGCGGCGCGGGGTGCCGTGCCCTTGACCGGGCGTGTCTGCATCCGGCCCTGCGCGGTCATGTGGATGAACCGTTCCACCGAGGACGACAGGAGCGAGAACCCGCCCCCGCAGCCCAGAAAGGCCCCGAACGGCGCCGGTGCGCGCGCCCGCAAGGCCCGGTAGAGCGCCATCGGCGACAGGCCTTCGGGACGGGGGGCGGTATACCGGCTGGTCAGGTTGAGCTGGAACAGGTCGCCCGCGTGTATGCGCTCCACCGCCTCGGCCACCATCGCGCGGTAGGACGCGCCATCCTGGTCGGCGGTGAACGTGGCTGGCGGGACGGGGCGTGGCGGGTCGGCGCGCTCTGGCACGTCGGAGGGGTCGAGACGGACGTCGCGAAAGGGCGTCGTCAGCCACACGTCGCGCCGCAGTCGGTCGAACACCAGCGCGCGGTCGTAGAACGCGGCGGCAAGGCCGGGCCCCGGAGCGGGCGCGTGCCGGGACGTCAGCCCATGTTCGCCCAGCCCCACCTCGTAACTGGCGAACCCGATTACGCCGGCTTCGAACGGCAGGCCCCTCGGGCGATGGCATGGCGGCCCG
>NZ_JABXXR010000302.1 GCF_013376175.1 Ameyamaea chiangmaiensis | reverse complement strand
GGGCGCGGCGGGTATGCGCTGCGCATGGCGGCCGGCTGCACCGCCACGGTGCTGGTCGGCGAGATCTGGCAGGTGCCCGATCTCGCCGTGCCCGCGCTGGTCACCATGGCGCTATGGCAGAAAGACCGCGTGACCAACGCGCTGGCCGGCGTGGGCGTCAATATCCTGATCGCGGTGCTTCTGACGCTGATGTATGGGCTGATCGCCCTGACGCTCGACCATCCTCTGGGGCTGGTCGTGGCGGCGGCACTGCTGTCGTTCGGGTTTTTCTTTCTGGGCTCGGCCAGCAAGCTGCGCCCGGTGGCGTACATGCTCGGGCTGATCATCGTCTATGCACTGGTCACGATCGACCGCGTTCCGGTGGGCGAGGTAATCACCCGCGCCCTGCTGTATGCCGACCTGTTCCTCGCCGTGCCGGGCGCGGTCATGCTGGTGCTGGGTCTGCTGATCTGCCCGTCGCCCCGCACCGTCGCGATGCACGGGATCGCCGCACGGCTTTACATGGCCGCGCGCCTGCTGCGCGGCGCGGACCCCGTCGAACGCGAACGCGCGACCGATCTGCTGCGGCAGGGGGCCGCGGACATGCTCAAGGCGCTCGGCATGGCGCGCTTCGAATTCCTCTGGCCGAAGCCGGAACTGGACGCGTTGCGACAGGCGGCGTTCTCATCGGTTGCGGTTCTGGCGCTGGCGCTGGAACGGCACGAGGCCTCCCCCGGCCTGATCGCCCGGATCGACGCCCGCGCCGACGCCTTCGCCCATGGCGATTGCCCCGCTGACGAGACGGCTCCCGGTCACACGCCCATCGATCGCCTCCTGGGCGGCTTTTCCACACCGCGCCCTGATACGCAGGCCCCCAATGCCGAAGCGCCGTCAGGATTTTTCGTGCCCGACGCTTTCACCAATCCCGACCATGTCCGTTTCGCGGTCAAGGGCACGGCCGCGGTGATGACGAGCTACCTGCTGTTCAAGGCGCTCGACTGGGACGGTATCCACACCTGCATCATCACCTGTTTCATCGTCGCGCTGCCCACGATGGGCGAGATGATCGCCAAACTGTCGCTGCGCATCGCCGGTGCGCTGGCCGGCGGTGCGCTGGGGATCGTCGCGATCATCGCCGTGATACCGCATCTCGACGGGATCACCGGGTTTCTGATGCTGGTTTTTGCCGTCTCGCTCCTGGGTGCCTGGGTCAAGGCCGGTGACGAACGGATCGCCTATGGCGGGTTTCAGATCGGGCTTGCGTTCTATCTGACCGTGCTCAAGGGCTATGGGCCCACGACCGACATGGCCACCGCGCGCGACCGGATCGTCGGCATCATGATCGGCAATGCCATCACCTACGCCATGTTCACCAGTGTCTGGCCGACCAGCGCGCGCGGACGCGCACGCCACGCGCTGCGCGCCGTGGCCCGCGCCTT
>NZ_JABXXR010000301.1 GCF_013376175.1 Ameyamaea chiangmaiensis | reverse complement strand
GGCCTGACGCGACCGGTCGCGGGCCTGGGACCGGCGCGTTTCGGCCGCGGCGGGTTCCCAGATCTGGAAGATGCGCCCCAGCCCCATGAAGGCCACGCTGTCGGTCAGTCCGGCATGCGCGCGCAGGGCCTCGGGCAGGACGATGCGCCCCTCGCGGTCGGCGTCGATCGGGAAGGCGTCCGCATACAGCGCGGCGGCGAGGTCTTCGTGTTCGTCGGAAAAGACGTCGATCGCATCCAGCGGCTGCGCCAGCGTGGCGAACGCGACGACCGGCCAGGCCTCGATGCAGGGGTGAATGTGGGAGGGGCGGAGAATCACCAGCGGCTCGCCCTCGGTCGCCCGGGCGCGCAAGGCCGTCCGAAACCCAGCCGGGATCGAAACCCTGCCCTTGGCGTCGAAGCGGTTCTGATGCGTGCCGAGAAACACACTCACTCTGTCCTGCCTCTCCTGGTGTGTCCGGGGCGCACGGGACGGAAGGGCAGTGTGCGCGGGATAACATGGGATAGCATGGGATTTTGTGGGAGGTCAAACTAAAGCGCATGTCTTTTCGGCAGAAAACCGCGTTTTTTCATACCTCTGCGAGCACTGTTTCGTGCTTTACCTTATCTTCATCAGTCCTTCTCAATAATGCCCGGTTTCATGCTGATGTTCTTTATTTGTTCTTAACAGATTTTCTCTATGCCGAAGGGAGTCCCATGCCGGCCGCCCATGCGGTCCCACGCACGGATATCTGGGGAGGGGGGTCTTGCCAGACGGTCTGTAAGCCGGGTTCTGTCCGCCTGCGAAACAGGCGAGACGGTCATTCCTCTGGGATGCGTCTTGCAACGCACCTCGCGCGACCAACCCGAACGACGGGGCGGGAGACCCCCTGAACCACGCGGGGTGGTCCGGTCGTTCCTATTCGGTCTTGCTCCCGGTGGGGTTTGCCGTGCCGCCGCCGTTGCCGGAAGCGCGGTGCGCTCTTACCGCACCGTTTCACCCTTACCCACGGCACCCGTGCGAACACGCATACGGTGGGCGGTCTGTTTTCTGTGGCACTTTCCCTAAGGTCGCCCTCGCCGGCCGTTAGCCGGCACCGTTCTCCCATGGAGCCCGGACTTTCCTCCATCGGGCGATATCGCTATCGCCCGACAGCGACCGTCCGACCGTCTGGCGGCCGGAACGTGGCGGGAGCGGCGGGCCGCGTCAAGGGCGAATTTCGGGTGTGCACCGCGCGCTCTTGGCTCCCCGCGCGAAGTGGGGTCAGATAGGGCGAATGGACACACAGACTTTGCCTGCGCGCCCGGACCTGGTGTCCCGGCTGCTTCTCGCGTCGCTGGCCCGCCGGCGGCACCGGGGAAAGAGGCGCCGGGCCCCCGTTCACACCGCTACGCCACTCGACGCTCCGCCCGGGCCGGTGGCGTTTCCGCCGCCCAACGACCCGGAGGCGGCCGAGGCGGC
>NZ_JABXXR010000300.1 GCF_013376175.1 Ameyamaea chiangmaiensis | reverse complement strand
CCCGGCCCGACCACACCGCGAACGCCCCGTCGCGCCAGACGGCGAACCGGTCAATCGCGGGCACGCCGGGGCAGGAGGCCCGGATCGGCGTGGCCGAGAGAACCAGTGCCGCGCGCGTGCACAGCGCCGGATCTATGGCGACGTTCCCGTCGCTTGGGTCGTCGGGGCGTAGCACGATGGCACCTCCGGCCTCGGGCACCAAACATGGCCCCGCCCCGCAGTCCAGAGGCCGGAATGACCGTCCCAGAGCCGACTGCCACGCCTGCACGACGGGTTGATCCCGATAAGCGGCCTTCGTGACCTGATAGCCGGTCGCCGTGCGCACCAGCATCGCACCACCGTCCGACGCGATCACGGCCACGGGGCGCGCCGTGACCCCAGGCGACATGACCCCCAGGGCGATCAGCCCGCACCCGGCCAGCCGCCAGCGTGTACGCCACAGACACAGCCAGCACAGGCCGATCAGAAAAACCGCCAGACCCCAGCCCGGCATGATCGGAACGTTCAACGTGGCCCCGGCCCAGTGCGCCACCATCCGGGCCAGGCCCAGCACGACACGTATCCCCCACCCCATCGGCAGCAGCGCCCATCCGGCCAGACCCAGCGGCATGATCCACACCGCCATCAGCGGCACCGCAACCATGTTGGCCACAACGAAATAGGGCTGGACGGTGCCGAAATGCGCCAGTGCGACCGGCAGTGTCGCGCTGCCGGCAAGCAGGCTGGTCAGCGCCAGCGCAACCCCGTGCGACAGCGCTGCGCGCAGGTGGCCGCCTTCGCCACGCAGACGCGCAAGGGGAACCCGCAACACTTCATACCCCGCGATCAAGGCCATGACGGCGGCGAACGACATTTGGAACGACAGGTCGCGCACCAGTGACGGCCACACCAGCAACAGGCCGGACGCCGCAAGCGCCAGCCCGCGCATCGACGCCGGCTGACGCCCCGCCAGCAATGCCACCACCACCAGCATCGCCATGACCAGCGCGCGGAGCGCGGGCACGTGCAGGCCCGTCAGGCCGACATACCCCGCCCCGACCGCAAGCGCCCCGACCGTGGCCATCTCCTTGCACGGCCAGTGCAGCGCCGGGTACTCGAAGCGCGACAGACCCCACCGCAGGGCGGCGAGCGCCACGCCCATGACGATCCCCAGATGCAGCCCCGCGACGGCCAGCAGATGCGCAAGTCCCGCCGCCGCGAACTCGGCGCGCACCGCCACCGGCAGGCCCTGGGGCAGCCCGGTCAGGACGATGGCCGCGATGGCGCCCGGCGTACCGGGCAGCGTCGCCCCGATACGCGCGGCGATACGCTCGCGCAGACGCTCGAGACGCAGAGGACGTGGGGCCGTGCCTTCGGGTCGTGTGACCATGCCCAGCGCCAGTCCGGTGCCGCCCAGCCCGCTGAACCATGCCTCGAACTGCCGGTCGCGCGCGCCGGGCAGCG
>NZ_JABXXR010000299.1 GCF_013376175.1 Ameyamaea chiangmaiensis | reverse complement strand
CATCTTGGCGGCGAAGCGGGGATGGCCGCCCATGCGGCGACGCTGGCTGGTGAGGGCGCGCAGTCGTGGCTTGCCGCTCATCAGCCCAAGCGCGCCTGTGCTTCGGCCGCCACGGCGCGCCACCTTGCCGCCGACGACCCGGCCCTGCGGTTGCTGGAAGCCCGTGTGGCCCTGACATGCGACCGGGTGGCGTTGGCGTTGAGTGACCTCGCCGCACCGTTCGACGAGCCATCGCTGGAAGGGCAGGCCCTGATCGTGCGCGCGCAGGCGCTGCGCATGGCCGGACATCCGGACCAGGCGGCGGCACTGGCCGACGAGTCGCTCCGTCGTCATGCCGACGACCCCGCCGCCCTGCTGGAGCGGGGCATCGACCGGGCGCAGGCCGGGTCGCTGCGGGCCGCGCGGGCGGACTGGGAACGTGTGCTGGAGATCGCCCCGGACGCGCCGGAGGCCAATCTGGCCCGCCAGGACCTCTCGGTCATGGACGCCGATCCCGACCGCTCCGACGCGGCTCAATAAATGTAGGGAAGTTCAACGGTTTGTGTGGCGTGTCCCAGGGATGTCCTTCACGAATGCGTCAGGTGTGACCGATAACATTGGCACCGGGAAAATTCATGCTATGGTCCTTTTATGGAGCGGCAAAAGACCGGCTTCCCAAAAAAACAGAGTGCAAGAAGAACAAGAAACAAGAATAACAAGAAGAAGCTATAAGAAGGAAACTTCCAGTACGGCGTTCCCCGGCCATACGGGGCCCGGTGCTGAATTCAACCCCCGCGAGCCGCCCATAGGCAGTGTTCGCGGGGGTTTTTCATTGTGCACTGTCCGAGGTGATTTACACGCTCGGCCCGTCAGACCTACAAGCGGTGTCATGGCCCGGATTCTCGTCATCAAACTCGGCGCACTCGGCGATTTCGTGCAGGCCTTCGCCCCGTTCGCGGCGCTGCGCCGATGTCACGCCGATGACCACATCACGCTCCTGACCACGGCTCCCTTCGTCGCGCTGGCCCGCGCGTCGCCGTGGTTCGACGAGGTGCGCGTCGACACCCGGCCCCGCTGGACCGATCTCGCCGGGGTCCGGCGGCTGCGCGACCGGTTGCGCGGGTTTGACGTCATCTATGATCTCCAGACATCCGGACGCACCAGTCGCTATTTCCGGCTGGCGGGGAAGCCCCGCTTTTCGGGGATTGCCAAGGGGGCGCTGCTGCGACATGCCAATCCGTGGCGCGACGCGATGCACACCCGCGCCCGGCAGCGCGACCAGTTGAAGGTTGCCGGGCTGCGTGACGTGCCCGATCCCGATCTCGACTGGCTGACGGCAGACAGCGCGACGGTGCCGGATGTCGGGCCGGAGCCCTTCGCCCTGCTGGTCCCGGGCGCCGCCCCGCATCGTCCGGCCAAGCGCTGGCCGGTGCAGCGTTTCGCGGAACTGGCGGTGCGGTTGCAGGCGCGCGGCCTGCGTCCGG
>NZ_JABXXR010000298.1 GCF_013376175.1 Ameyamaea chiangmaiensis | reverse complement strand
GGGGCCGACCTGCAACGGGCGGCCGATGTCGGCGCGTCGGTGCTGCGCGGGCTGGAACAGTCCGGGGCGCTGCGCATGGTGCCCATGGACGCGGCGCCGCCCTTTCCGACGCCGGACCCCGACCATCATCCCCCGAGGCTGAGCGGCGATCAGGACGATGCCGCGGCCGCCCTGCGCGCCTGCGTGGCGGAGAGACAGTTTTCGGTCACCCTGCTTGAAGGTGTCACGGGTTCGGGCAAGACGGAAATCTATCTCGAGGCCGTGGCGGCGTGTCTGGCGCAGGGACAGCAGGCCCTGGTGCTGCTGCCCGAGATTGCCCTGTCCGCGCAATGGACGGCGCGGTTCGAGCGTCGCTTCGGCGTGGCGCCCGCCGTCTGGCACTCCGACCTTACACCCCGGCTGCGGCGGCAGACCTGGCGTGCGGTGCGCGACGGGCAGGTGCGGGTTCTGGTCGGCGCGCGTTCGGCCCTGTTTCTGCCGTTCGAGACCCTGGGCGTCATCATCGTCGATGAAGAGCACGAGACCGCCTTCAAACAGGAAGACGGCGTGACCTACCATGCGCGCGACATGGCGATCGTGCGCGCGCGCCTCGCACAGGCACCGGCCATTCTGGTCTCGGCCACCCCCAGCCTCGAAACCCTGACGAATGTGGAGACGGGGCGCTATGGCCGGATCGCGCTCGGGGCCCGTCACGGCGGGGCCACCATGCCCGACGTCGAAGCGATCGACATGCGGGCCGATCCGCCCGAGCGGGGACTGTTCCTGTCGCCGCGTCTGGTCGAGGCGATGCGCGCGACGTTCGCGCGCGAGGAACAGGCCATGCTGTTTCTCAACCGGCGCGGTTATGCGCCCCTGACGCTGTGCCGGACGTGCGGGCACCGGATGGAATGCCCCAACTGTTCGGCGTGGCTGGTCGAACATCGCGCGCGGCGTATTCTGACCTGCCACCACTGCGGCTATGTGGAGCCCATACCCGACGCCTGCCCGTCCTGCCAGACCAGCGGCAGCCTGACGCCGATCGGGCCGGGTGTGGAACGCATCACCGAAGAAGCACGGGCGACCTTTCCCGACGCACGGCTTCTGGTCATGACCAGCGATACGCTGACCTCCCCCACCGCCACGGCCGCCGCCGTGGCGCAGATCGCCGACCGGACGGTCGATCTGGTGATCGGCACGCAGATCGTCGCCAAGGGCTGGCACTTTCCGCACCTGACGCTCGCGGGCATTGTCGACGCCGATCTTGGTCTGGGCGGCGGCGACCTGCGGGCGGCCGAACGGTCGGTCCAGTTGCTGCATCAGGTCGCCGGGCGCACGGGGCGCGCGCAGGCGCAGGGCCGGGTGCTGCTGCAAAGCTACGTGCCGGAACACCCCGTGATGCAGGCCCTGGTCTCGGGCGATTTCGCAGCGTTCATGGCACGCGAGGCCGAGCAGAGACGGCCGGGGCACTGGCCACCGTTCGGCCGGCTGGCCGCGATCATCGTC
>NZ_JABXXR010000297.1 GCF_013376175.1 Ameyamaea chiangmaiensis | reverse complement strand
CCGCTTGCCCACGCGCTGCATGGCGCGGGTCGGCAGGTCGCCCTGCCGGAAACCACGCCGCGCGGCCACCCGCTGCGGTTCCGCCGCTGGACCCCCGACACACCCATGCGCCCTGGACGCTTCGGCACGCGCTTCCCCGACGGACCCTATGCAGAGCCGGACCTGATCTTCGTGCCGCTTCTGTGTTTCGACCGACGCGGTTTTCGCCTTGGTTATGGCGGCGGCTACTACGACCGGACCCTGGCCGAGCGTCCCGACGCCCGGGCGATCGGCTTTGCCTTTTCCCGGCAGGAGGTGGCCTTCGTGCCCACGGGCCCTTATGACGTGGCCCTCGACCACGTAGCGACCGAGCACGGGGTCATCACCTGCGCAAAAGGGGCCTGACAGTGCGGATTCTGTTTCTGGGTGACGTGGTCGGACGTGTCGGGCGCGAGGCGGTCATAAGTCGCCTCCCCGACCTGCGGCGCACGCTGGCCCTCGACCTGGTGGTCGTGAACGCCGAGAACGCCAGCCACGGCTTCGGTCTGTCGCCCCAGATCGCGACCGAACTGTTCGAGGCCGGGGCGGACGTGCTGACGCTGGGCAACCACGCCTGGGACCGCAAGGACCTGATCGGCCATATCGACGCGACACCGCGGATTATCAGGCCGCTGAATTTTCCGCCTGGAACCCCCGGCAACGGCAGTGTGGTCGTCAGCCTGGTCGACGGCCGCAAGGCGCTGGTCGTCAACGTGATGGGGCGGCTGTTCATGGACCCGCTCGACGATCCGTTCCGCGCCGTGACCGACCTGCTGGCGCGGCAGCGTCTCGGCGCCACCGTTCAGGCCATCATCATCGACCTCCATGCCGAGGCCACCAGCGAGAAATGGGCCTTCGGTCATGCCTTTGACGGCAGCGCGTCGCTGATCGTCGGCACCCACACCCATACACCCACCGCCGACCACCGGATTCTGCCGCGCGGCACGGCCTACCAGACCGATGCGGGCATGTGTGGCGACTACGACAGCGTCATCGGCATGCGCAAGGAGGCCGCCATCGCGCGCTTCATCCGCAAGATGCCGGGCGAGCGTCTGCAACCCGCCGAGGGCGAGGCCTCGATCGCCGGGATGATGGTCGAGACCGACGACACGACCGGTCTTGCCCGTCGCATGGCTCCCCTGCGGCAGGGGGGACACCTGTCGCAGACGCTGCCGGATTTCTGAGCCCCCGTCTGACAAGGGGCCGCACAAACGCACATCCGCGCGGCGCGCAGACGCATCGGATCGTCATGACGAAGCGTTAGGGCCTTCCGAGCAACCGGAGCGCCCATGAACACACCCGATACCCCACCCGCCATCGTCTGGTTCCGCGAGGACCTGCGTCTGGCGGACAATCCCGCCCTGCGCGAGGCCGCCCGCACCGGGGCGGCCCTTGTGTGCGTCTACATCGCCGATCCCGATGCCATGCCTGGCGCGGCCGCGCGGTGGTGGCTGGACGGCGGTCTGCGGG
>NZ_JABXXR010000296.1 GCF_013376175.1 Ameyamaea chiangmaiensis | reverse complement strand
AACGGCAGCGCGCCCGCAACGTCCCACAGGTTGATGACGATTTCGATATAGCCGTCGAGCCGGCCGGACGCGACGTCGGCCAGCGCGAGCGCGCCCGACCCGCCCGAGCGCGGCATCGCGCCCAGCGCCATGATCGCCCCCATCTTGTCCATGAAGGTGTCCGTGGGCACGCGGCTGGACCAGCCCATCTCGATCATGGCGGTGCGTGTATCCGCGACATCGGAAGCCCGGATCGGGCGGCCGTTGAGGAACGCGCCCGCGCCGCTCTGTGCGGTGTAGACCTCGTTCAGGGCCGGGGCCTCGATGACGCCGGCCACCGGCTCGTCGCCGTCGAGCAGGCCCAGCGACACGCACCAGCGATTGCGTCCACGCGCGAAATTCGACGTGCCGTCGATCGGATCGACGACCCAGCGCAGGCCGCCGGTGCGCGTGCGGCCGCCCTCTTCGCCTTCGAACCCGTCCTCGGGAAACAGGGCCTGCATACGCGCGGAAATCATCGCCTCGACCGCGCCATCGGCCTCGGTCAGCCAGTCCTGGGCGTTCTTCAGCGTGGCCTGCGGGCCGCCGGGTGCGGGCCGCATCGACAGGGCAAGGCGTGCCGCGTCACTGACGACGGCGCGGGCGACTTCGAGGCGGCGGGCAATGGCGGGGCTGGGCATCGGGTTCTCCGGTCGGCGGGCGCAGACTGCGTGTCCTGTCTGCCATGAAATGGCGCGGGGTGAAACGGGCGGTACCGGGTTCGGAGCCACCCGGGCCCAGCCGGGCTAGTCGACGCGCCGGGCAGACCGGAGCGACGCGCTCATCATCGGGTCCTCCAGTCGCATCAGGCGATCCGCCGCGACGCGCGCGAACAGCGTGACCAGTATCCGGCGGCGCGCGGGCGACAGCGGATGGGACGGGGGTGCGCGCAGCACAGCGGCCTCCGGCACTATGCCGGGCAGGATGCGGTCGGAGGTTGCAACCGTCATCACGCCGGTGTCGACGGGCAGAAGCGCCAGCGGGAATGCCGTGTCCACCGCGAAATAAAGCACGTCGCACCACGCGCGATAGTTCGGCCATTTCATATCGAGCCGGAAGTCCAGCGGTCCGGACTTGATCTCGATACAGGCCAGACGGCCGTCGGGCATCAGCGCCATGACATCCGCCCGGCGGCCATCGGGCAGGATGAATTCGTTGAGGGCCGACCATGCGGACTGTGCGCACAGGGCCAGCACGCCACGGCGGATGGCGAACTGGTTTTCCGGCAGGGACGGTGGCGGGGCCGGGCGGTCGCTCAGGGGGATGCCGTCTTGGGGGACGGATCCCGGGCCAGAAGCGCCTCGGCAAGGCTCAGATCGGCGGGCTTGTCGATGTCGACGCAGGCACGGCCGTCCGTCAGGCTGACAAGGCGCGCCTGTGCGCCGGTCAGGCGGCCGATGCGTCGGTAAAGCGCGGGCCGGGTCATGCGGCGGCACAGGGCGCGCAACAGGATGCCGGGGCCCAGCAGCCGGGCCATC
>NZ_JABXXR010000295.1 GCF_013376175.1 Ameyamaea chiangmaiensis | reverse complement strand
CGCCGGGCGCGCCGGACTGGCGGCGGCCGGGGCACCGCTGAAGGCACGTTCCACCCGCGCGCTGCTGCCGGCGAGCAAACGCCGCAGCAGGCCGTTTCGTTCGTCACGGGGAAGCGGTCCGTCCGCCGTCGAGCCGGACGGCCTATCGCCCCTGCGCGACGCACCCTCCGATAGGCCGGGCGGTCCGCCCAGAAGGCGGGGCGCGGTATCAGCGGCGGGCGCCCGGGTCTCTGCCGTCTCACGCTCCGGCGCCAGCATCAGTGCGGTGCCGCCGCCGGAATTCGCACGCAGGGCGTCCGCCTCGAACGCGGACACGCCACGGCCATAATGTTCGCGCTGCCCGAAGAGGGCGGCTGCATCAGGCGCCGTGGCATACACGTCGTGTTCGGGCTCGGCGGCCGGACGAACCGGCGTGTGCACGGGCTGCGCGCGCCCACTTTGCGCGCGCGGATCGCGCATACCCGACATCGCACCACTATAGGCCGGGGTCTCCGGCGCGGAGCCGGCTCCGATATGGGCCACGAAGCGATAGGCCCGCACGGGCAACAGGCCGCAAAAACGCGTCGCACGCCATAAGGCGCGCCATTCCCGACGCTGCAACCCGAGCGCCAGCAGCACCAGCAGGATCGACAGGACACCGCCCAGAACCCACAGCACCAGCGCGCCCGGACGTCCCATGGCCGCGATGCCGGCCTCGGCGCTGGTCTGGGCGATGTGCAGACCGAACGCACCACCGGGACCGGCCTCGACCGGCCACGCGACGGCGGGCAGCGTCGGGATCAGCACCCACAGCATGGCCAGCGTCCCGGCGCAGACCGGCAACGCGCACACAAGCGCCCCGATTCGCAGCACGATGCCGCGCGCACCGCCATGACGCACGATGCGCCATCCCCATGTCACCAGCGCGAGCGCCGGCAGGAACGCCACCACCCCAAGCCACGTCAGCAATCCGTCCGCGACATAGGCGCCCCCGATGCCCAGCCAGTTGGTGGCCGGGGCCTCGGTCGCGGTGTTGGCTGACGGATCGCCCGGGTTGTACGTGGCCAGCGCGAGCGCCAGAACCGCTGCGGCAGCCCACAGTCCGACACCACCGAGCTCGACACACCGGCGCCGCAGATGGGCGCCCAGACGGGCGGGCAGCAGGGGATCGGAACCGGAGCGTCGGAGCATGGACAGGTCGTCTATCCTTCTGGATGGGCCTTCTGAACGGGCCGTCAGGGCAGGCGGTCGGTCCCGGCCACGCCATTCCAGGGGAACGCGCGACCGCACGTGGACACACCACGGGACCAGGGGATACGGTGCGTAACTTAACCTTTAATGACCAAAGGCCGCCATACCGAAATCCGCGCGGCCCCGTGGATACGCTCGGCCAGCAGCTCGCCAGGCAGCTCCAGCCCCTCGTCGCGCGCGCATTCCGCGACCACGATGGTCCCCGGCGCGACCCACCCGCCCCCGCCCAGGGCGTCCCACGCGGCCGGGACCAGATCATGACGATAGG
>NZ_JABXXR010000294.1 GCF_013376175.1 Ameyamaea chiangmaiensis | reverse complement strand
CACGCAGCATCGCCGGATCGCCATGCCCACCCGCCAGCGCCGGCAGCAGCACGAGGCCCACGATCCAGCGTGCCGGGTCCGGCCCGGGTCGCCCCGCCACCGCCGATAACGGCAGCAGCCCCGTCATCACCGCCAGACCCGCGACCCACAGTAACGTGCCGAGGCGGCCGAACGCCGGCTGGTCGGGACGCAGTAACGGCATGATCGGACCGGCAAGCGCACACCCGGCGCCCAACACCACGGCCATCCCGGTCTCCCACCCCATCCGCGCCCCGCGCGCCCGACCCGACAGCCGGATGGCGTGACAGACACCGGCGAAAACCGCCCCCACGAGGGCGGGCATCACCCCCCAGGGCGCAACCGTCGCGCAGACCAGCGTGACACAAGCACCAAGCATCTGCCCCGCGCGCAGAATTCCGTCACGCCCATGCCATGGGCCAGCCGCCGCCTCGGCCGCCGACATGACCAGCGCCAGGCTGACGGCAAAAGCCGTCCGGCTGCCCAGAGCCGTCGCGATCGAGGCCTCAGTCATGCGCGCTCCAGACCAGACGCCGCAGAACAAGGGCGGTCAGCACCGCGAGACAGACCTCCAGCACCACCGCGATCACCACCGCCGGGATCGAGCCCGCAACCCCGGCCAGCACCAGCACGCCATCCAGGGCGCAGACCACGCTGATCGCCTGCTCCAGAACGCCAGGCGCCAGCAAGGCCGCATAGATCCCCGCCAGCAGGACGGCAAATCCGCAGGCCGCCAGCACATCCACATCCGTCCCCGATCGGCCGGCCGTCTCGGAAAACGCCGCCAGCCCCACGGCCAGCAGACCCACGGCGCCCGCGCGCCGCACGGCGGTCGTGCCCTGCACGGGTTGTTCGAACACGCGCAGCCCGACCGAAAACCCGACACCCCCGCTCAGGGCAGCTCCGGCGGCCAGCAGCGCCGCCAGATGCGCCCCCGACGACAACAGGCACAGCGCCGTGGCCAGCCCATGCCACGCCAGCAGACGGGCATCCCGCCCTATGCCCAGAACCGCGACCAGCAACAGCAGGCCCGC
Organism: Ameyamaea chiangmaiensis; assembly: GCF_013376175.1. GTDB lineage: Bacteria > Pseudomonadota > Alphaproteobacteria > Acetobacterales > Acetobacteraceae > Ameyamaea > Ameyamaea chiangmaiensis. The sequence goes on along the minus strand of NZ_JABXXR010000294.1, from coordinate 449 downwards.
GAACAACAGCGTCATTGCAGACGCTCCACAAACAACATCAGCACCGCCAGCAAGGCCAGCATCAGCGACGCGGCCGGCAGCCGTTCCCGTCGCAGCCGGTCGCCCAAGGCCTCGACACCGCCCAGCACGGCCGCACCCGCCACCATCACACCGCACCACATCGCCAGCGCCTCGACACCACTGAGAATTCGCCCGTCCACAGACACATGCTCCGGCCAGACCAGATCGGCCCCGAGTGTAAGCCAGACCGCGCGCTCCAGATCGGTGGCCACCACAAACCCCGCCCGTGCCGCACCGACGGCACTGACGAACAGGTCCCGGTCGCCCCCCAGCGGGTCCGGCACGAGCGCCGCCTGAATCAGCAGCGCCAGCCCGGCACAGGCCAGAGGCATGCGCGCCGCCACATGCGCGTGCGCGGCCCCGATCGCACCCGCGACGGTCCCCCCGGC
>NZ_JABXXR010000293.1 GCF_013376175.1 Ameyamaea chiangmaiensis | reverse complement strand
CGCCCGCCGCCGCAGGTCCGCCATGCCGGGCGGCAGCAGGTCGAACCCGGTTTCGCCGTCGCGGGGCAGAAGCGCGTCGAGATAGATCAGCCGTCGCAGGCGCGCGCGACGCCGGTCGGCGACCCCGGTCGCGACCATGCCGCCGTAGGAATGGGCAACGAGGGTGACGTTCGTCAGGTCGTTGGTGTCCAGAACGTTGCAGATGTCTTCGATATGCGTGTCGATCGTGATCTGCGCGGACAGTAGATGGCTGCGCTCGCCCAGGCCCGTCAGGGTCGGCGTGTGCACTTCGTGTCCCAGTCGGCGGAGCATGGGTGCGACGACGCGCCAGACCCACCCGCCGCCGAACATCCCGTGCACCAGCACGAATGTGCGCGTGGCGCCCTGCGTCGCGGGTTGGTCGGCCGCAGCCGGAAGAACCAGTCCCAGCGGCGAGGCCCCCAGGGCCTGAAGAAGGGTGCGGCGTGGCGTGTGCGGCATGTGTCAGGTGATCCGGCTTTGAAAAAAGTCAGTGCTGACAGTGCTGGACGCAGGACAGGGACGGAAATGATATCGCGGTGACGTGCGGCCTTAGTGCCCGACGCGCAGCAGGCGCCCACAGAGCCCGACCCCGGCCATCCCGCCTGCCAGCAGGACCAGCGCCGCGTCCAGACTGGTGCCCTGCGCCACGAAGCCGACAAGGGCTGGCCCCAGCAGTTCGCCTGCGCTGCCCAGTGTCGTGACCGCCGGAACCGCGGCGTGCCCGGGCATCGCCGTCTGCCGTCCGGCGGCAGAATAGAGCACCGGCACGATGTTCGCGCAGCCGGCCCCGGTCAGGGCAAAGCCTGCCAGGGACACCGGCACGGACGGGATCAGCGCGACCAGCAGCAGTCCGGCGGCCGCCACGATGCCGCCCAGCGCGACCACCCGCCGCATGCCCAGACGCGTGACGAGCCGGTTGCCGCAGAGGCGCCCCAGCGTCATGGCGATGGCAAACAGGGCATAGCCGACGCCCGCATGCCGCGCGTCCAGACCCCGGCGGGTGTTGAGAAACACGCCGCTCCAGTCGAGTACCGCGCCTTCAGTCAGAAACGCGACGGCGCACAGCGCCCCGATCAGAATGACGATGCCATGCGGTATCACGAATGCGGGGCCCGGATGGTCCGCCCCGAACGGCAGCATCCCGGCGACGAAGGCCACCACCACCAGCATCAGCCCCCCGATGGTCAACAGGTCGGCGGTCAGCGGCGACGCCCCAAGGCTCAGCAGTCCGCCCATCACGACGGCTCCAGCGATGCCCCCCATGCTGAAAAATCCATGGAATCCCGACATCATCGGGCGCCGGGCGGCCTGTTCGACAATGACGGCCTGAATGTTGACGACACAGTTCGCGATTCCCAGCGCCGCCCCCATCAAGCCCAGCGCGATCACCAATGGCGGCAGCGCGCGTGCGCTGGCCAGAACCGGAAAGGCGGCGGCGACCACGGCCATGGCCGCCGCCACCACCGCGCGGCAGCCAAAGCGCGCGGCC
>NZ_JABXXR010000292.1 GCF_013376175.1 Ameyamaea chiangmaiensis | reverse complement strand
CGCCGCGACGGCCAGACAGTGTCCCTCGGCGTCGAGGATCGCGCACCCGACCGGCGGGTTCGGCGCGGTCGCCCCGACATGGGCCCGTGCCCCAGCGATGGCCGTATCAAATGCCGCGAGAATACGGGCCAACGGCACGGCCTGCGTGCCATCAGCCTCAACAGGCCGGGATTTTTCATCCGGCCAAACGCACGTCGTCACAACAAAGGTCTCCATCCTTGCGGACGGACCCGAGGCGCAAAAAGACCGTCCACGCTGGACGCACCTGTGGCGTTGCGTGTCGTCTTCGTTCTCTCCCATCCGGACTGTGACCGTCGGCCCTGGAATCACACCAAGGTCTGCTGACCCCACCGCAGAACGGTGGGCGCTCGCGGGCTTATGACGCGCCTGCCGAAATGGCAGACGCGGCAAACACCGCCGGTAGGGAATTTCACCCCGCCCCGAGAACGTCTATGACCGGCAGCTTTGCGGCCGCCAGACGCGGCTGTCGCCACGCGGGGGCAAATGTGCTGAAATTTCGGCACGCCGGTCAAGTGCCAAGTGCCGCACCGCAGTATGGGAACCGTCAGACGCGTCGATGAACTACCGCCATCACTACCACGCTGGGAACAGCGCCGACTGCATGAAGCATGCGCTTCTGATCGCCCTGCTCACGGCGTTTCACCGCAAACCGGCGCCCTTTATGGTTCTGGACACGCATGCCGGGATCGGGTCGTACGATCTTACCGCCGATCCGGCACAGCGCACGGGGGAATGGCATGCCGGAATCGGGCGTCTACTGGATGCTCCCCCGGCACGCACCCTGCCCTTGCGTACCTATCTCGACCTCGTCCGACCCGAGATGCCGCATGCCTACCCCGGCTCCCCCGCGATTGCCGCGCGGATGTTGCGGCCCGGCGACGCCCTGGTGTGCTGCGAACTCCATCCCGACGACGCGCCACTCCTGCGCCGTCACTTCGCGCGCAACCCAGCCGTGCATGTGCATGAACGCGACGGATACGAGGCCATCGCGGCACTTCTGCCCCCGCGCGCGATCCGCAGGGGTCTGGTCCTGCTCGACCCGCCGTTCGAACGGGCTGACGAATTTCAACGCCTTGCCGACGCCATGCTCACCGCCCGGGCGCGTTTCCCGACGGGCATCATCGCGGGCTGGTATCCGATCAAACACCGCGCTCCGGTCAGGGCTTTTCACGACGACCTGCGCGAACGCGGATTGCCCGACGTTCTGGCCGCCGAGCTGACCCTCCGCCCGCCGCTCGATCCCTCGCGCCTTAACGGCGCGGGACTGGTCGTGGCGTCCCCCCCCTTCGGTTTTGAACAACAGGCCCGTGATATTCTAGGCTGCCTTGCCGATCTTCTGGGCGAGGATCAGGCCGGATACGACGTCCGGCGCATAGCGGAGGAACGGTCGTGACCGGCCTGTCGATCGGCGTCATCGGTGCCGGAGCCTGGGGGACGGCGCTGGCGCTGCATGCCGCGCGCGGCGGCGCGCACGTCCGGCTCTGGAGCCGCGATCCCCTGCGTCC
>NZ_JABXXR010000291.1 GCF_013376175.1 Ameyamaea chiangmaiensis | reverse complement strand
GTCACCGTGGCCGAGGCGCTTCTGGCGGCCGGAGACGGCGCCCGCACGCTGTGTGACGCCATCGCGCGGGAAGCCCGCACGCAGGCCTCGGTCGTGTTGGGGCCCGCGACCGACGTTGAGGTTCTGATCTTCGACCGCGCCGGCATCTTGATCGGCCGCAGCAGCCCCTGAACCGGTCATGAACGAAAGCGCCGGTGATACTCGGCGCTATAAAGGGCACTTTCCCGAAAGACGCTCGCGCCCAGCGCGGGCCCGACCAGCACGAGTGCCGTGCGCTCGACCGGCGTGTCGCGCGCGCGATCAAGCAACGTGCCTAAAGTCGCTTTAACCACCACCTGATTGTCCCAACTGGCCCGGGCGACGATCGCTGCGGGGCAATCGGCACCATAATGCGGCAGCGTCTCGGCCACGATCCGGTCCAACGCGTGAATGGCCAGATGAATCGCAAGGGTCGCCCCGGTCGCGGCATAGGCCGCCAGCGTCTCGCGCGCGGGCATCGACGACGCACGGCCGGAGACGCGCGTCAGCACCACCGTCTGCGCAACCTCGGGCACCGTCAGTTCGCGCCCAAGAACGGCCGATGCCGCGGCGAACGCCGGAACTCCCGGCGTCATGGTCCATGGAATACCCAGACGGTCGAGCCTGCGTGTCTGCTCGGCCACGGCGCTGTAGAGCGACAGATCCCCGGACTGAAGACGCGCGACATCCTGCCCGGCCGCCTGCGCGCGCACGAAAATGCCCTCGATCGCATCGAGCGACAGCGGCGCCGTATCGATCAGTTCAGCATCCGGCGGACAATGGGCCAGCATCGCACGTGGCACGATGGACCCGGCGTACAGACAGACCGGACAGGCCGCCAGCAGATCGCGCCCGCGGAGCGTCAGCAGATCCGCCGCACCCGGCCCGGCGCCGATGAAATGAACGGTCATGTCTCTCTCCCTCGACCACACGCCAGAGCGCCCGTCACGCCACGCCCGTCGCGTCGGGGCATCACCAGCCATGCTTCGATCCCGGCCGCGGCCAGCGCGCAGCCTTCCGCCACCGACGCGAAACCGGTCGCACGCTCCGCCGCCACCGAACGCGTGGCGCAGTATGGCTGAACCGCGCGCAGCGACGCCGCGTCCACCACCACCACCTCAAGCGCCAATACCCGCGCCGCCTCGCGCAGTCCCGGCTCCTCAGCCCGAAAAAACGGCAGCGCCATCCGGTCGCACCCTTCCAGCGGCAATGAGCGCGCAAGCGTTAGAACGTCGGCCGCCCGAACACCCGGCCGCGCGCCGATCCCGAGCACCCGCGCGCCGCTCATGGCTTGATCGCAACCCACTGCGTCACGGTCATCGCAGGCCGGAACGCGTGCAACCCTCCGACCGGCCCCAGCCGTTCCACGCCCAGCCGAAGCAGGGTTCCGCCCCGCGCCGTGTGAATGCCGATCAGCGCCGCCTCGCCTTCCAGCGTTACGGCGTTGGCGACACACCGGCCGCCCGGCCGCAAGGCTTCCCACGCGGCGTCAAGCACACCGGCGCGCGAGACGCCCCCGCCGAC
>NZ_JABXXR010000290.1 GCF_013376175.1 Ameyamaea chiangmaiensis | reverse complement strand
ATGCCGTGTCCGACACCGACGGGGGCGTGCGTCTGGCCGACGGCGACGGGGTCCTGATCGGTCCTGAGGGCGGCTTCGCGGAGACGGAGCTTCGGGCGATCCTCGGGCGCCCGTTCGTGCGGGGGGTGTCGCTGGGGCGGCGCATCCTGCGCGCCGATACGGCGGCGGCGGCGACATTGGCGCGTTTCGGCGGATTCTGAACCGCTGCGAAAATGGAGACGCGGGAGTTTCCGAAACCTGACAAGCCTGTTATGAACATGAAACCGTTCTTCTTTCGGTCCGTTCCGACAGGCAGCCGCAGGCCCAGCGCGGGGTGCGCGCCTTTCGTCCGATCGCTGCTTGCAGGATACAGTCAGAGCCGATGTCCAACCCAGGTGACCTGAACGACACCCGCCTTCAGTCGTGCGCGCAGCTCGTGTCGGTGTTTGCTGATGCGGTGAAGCCCCGCGCGCACTGGCGCATCGGAACCGAGCACGAGAAGTTCGGCTTTGTACTCCCCGATGACGCGGACAGCGGACGCACCCCGTTCGCCCCGCCGCCCTACGCTCCGCGCGGCATCGGCGACCTTCTTGGCGCGTTCGACGCGCAGGGCGACGGTGAGCGCTGGAGCGGCATCGTCGATCAGGGCCACCTGATCGGCCTGAAGGGTATCGGACCCCGCAAGGGTGGATCGATCTCTCTCGAACCGGCGGGGCAGTTCGAACTGTCCGGCGCCCCGCTGGCCAGCCTGCACGACACACGTGCCGAAATGGCCCAGCATTTCGACGATCTGCGCTCCCCGGCCGCGGCGCTCGGTCTGGGGTTCGCCCCGCTGGGCTTCCAGCCGCTGTCGACCCAGGCCGCCATGCCGATCATGCCCAAGAGCCGCTATGCCATCATGCGGGCCTACATGCCCAAGGTCGGCACACGCGGTCTGGACATGATGACGCGCACCTGCACCGTGCAGGTGAACCTCGATTACGGCTCGGAAGCCGACATGCGGCGCAAGATGCGGGTGTCGCTCGCGCTTCAGCCGCTGGCCACCGCCCTGTTCGCAAACTCCCCGTTCTACGAGGGTGCGCCCAACGGCCTGATGTCCAACCGCGCGCAGGTCTGGACCGATACCGACAACCAGCGTTCGGGCATGCCGCGCTTCTTCTTCGACGAGGATTTCGGCTTCGAGCGGTATATCGACTGGCTGATCGACGTGCCGATGTATTTCGTCATGCGCGACGGCCGGATGATCGACGTCGCAGGACGCTCGTTCCGCGACTGGCTGGCCGGGCGCCCGCAGCCGGGGCTGGAGGGTCTGACCCCCACGATCGGCGACTTCGAGGACCACATGACCACCGTCTTTACCGACGTGCGTCTGAAGCAGTTTCTCGAAATGCGCGGCGCGGATGCCGGAAGCCCGGAGATGATGCTCGCCCAGTCGGCCCTGTGGGTCGGGCTGCTGTATGATGACGCCGCCCTGACCGCGGCCGAGGCGCTGGTGCGTGAATCCGCGCCGGAAGACTACATCGCCCTGCGCGCGGCCGTGCCCGCGCAGGGCATGGGGGCCGCGTGG
>NZ_JABXXR010000289.1 GCF_013376175.1 Ameyamaea chiangmaiensis | reverse complement strand
GGCAAAGGCGCGTTCGGGCAGTTCAAAACGCACCGCCTGCAGCAGGCCCGCCTCCAGCCCCGGTGCAACGACGGACGCCGACAGCACGCTTGCCCCTCCCCCTGCCTCGACGGCCGCGCGCACGGCCTCGTTGGTCGGCAGTTCGAGGCGGATGCGCAGACGATCGGGCGCCAGCCCCCGCGCGCTGAGGGCGGCCTCGAATTCGGAGCGCGTCCCCGACCCGCGTTCGCGCAGGATCCAGTCCGTCTCCAGAAGGGCCTCTGTGCTTCGCGGCGGATCGGTGCTCCACGGGTGGGACGGCGCCACGACCAGAACGAACCCGTCACGCGCGGCAAAGACACTGTGCAGCGCATCATCGTGCGCCGCGCCCTCGATGAACCCCAATTCGGCCCGACCGCCATGGACCGCGCGCACGACGTCGGCCGTATTGCCGACCTGCATCGCGATCTCGACCTGCGGATACGACGTCCGGCATGCCACCAGATACCGGGGAAGCCAGTAGCTGGCGATCGTCTGGCTGGCATGGATACGCAGTCGCCCGCGCCGGAGGGCACCGAAATCCTCGATCCGGCGATGCGCGACGTCCATGCGCGCCAGAACCGCCAGCGCCTCGTCACGCATCAGGCGCCCAGCATCGGTCAGTTCGATCCCGCGTCCCACGCGGTTGAACAGGCGCATGCCGACCTGTTCCTCAAGCTGGCTGACGGCGGTGCTGACGGCCGATTGCACGACGCCCAGCGCCGCCGCCGCGCGCGTCATGTGTTCACGCTCGGCCACGGCGACGAAGATGCGCAGATGCTCCAGCGTCATGCGCTCGAGCGTACTGCGGCGCTGCGACCCGCGATCCATCGCTTTTCCCTTCCCGATCATCGTACCTCGCCCGAGAGGGCGGCCGGCGCGAACGGCTCGACGGCCACATGCAACGGAAGGTCGACCGCGCTGCTGCCCAGCGAAACCCACGTGGTGCCGACCTCCCCGCGCCAGCCGCCCGTCTCCGCGTCCCAGTGTTCGATCGCCAGTCGCGGCACATCAAGCCCGATCTGCTGGCTTTGCCGCGGCAGAAGCGGCACACGCCGCCAGCCGACCAGGCGCTTGGGCGGCCCCGCGACGCCGGTCGCCCTGTCGAGATAGACCTCCGGCACCGCGATCCCGGCCTCGTCCGACAGGTTGGCCACCGTGAACACCACGTGCAGCCGCCCGCCCTCGGCCCGCACATGCAGATCCGACAGGACCGGGCGTATCGTCGCCGAAAGCCCCGCGCCGAAGGGAAACAGCGGTGGCCGCCGCGACTGGTCACGCACCAGATAGGGCGACGCCGCCTCGCCCGCCAGCGGCCAGGAGACGGGCAGACGGCCGGAGAAATCCTGACGCCCGGCCAGAAGACGTGCCAGCGCGCCCGGCACGGCGGACGCCGTCGGCGCGGTCACGACCAACGCGTCCAGAGATGCAAACGGTGCAAGATCGGGCGTGCCGGCACACAGGCACAACCCGATGACGGGCACCCCGCGCTCCGCCGCGTCGGAGGCCGTCGCCGTCCACGCTGCGACATCCGCGCGAC
>NZ_JABXXR010000288.1 GCF_013376175.1 Ameyamaea chiangmaiensis | reverse complement strand
ACCAGCCCGAGGTCGACCGCCCGACCGGCATCCCGACGCGGATCGAGGCGCAGCGCCGGGATACCCAGACGCGGCACGCCTGCGATCTCCACCCGGCCATCGTCCTGGGGGGCGAATGTCAGGATCGCCCGGTCGTCACGCTCCTGCGCCGCAGCGACACTGGTGTCAGCGGCACGAGGGGCCGTCGCGTGCAGGGGCGCGGCCGTCAGGGGCGACACGGGCGTGACGGCGAGAAGAAGACATCCGGCGACGACGGCGCGCGCGGACAGGCCGGACAGGGTCATGGCGCGGATGCTAGCCGATCGCGTCAGGGCACGGAACCTCGCCCCCGACCGCCGCAAAGGCCGCGCGACGTGAAAAAGGCACGGACAAGGCGGCACACTTTTCGCTATGACGGCCCAACCCGCCGACAGGCCGCATCGTCGTGATGCCGGGCGCGTCGGGACCCCTGCCGGATTCCCCTTCGTGCCGCTCTCGCTTCTCGCCCTCGCCCTTGCCTCGTTCGGAATCGGCACGACCGAATTCGTCATCATGGGGCTTCTGCCCCGGCTTGCCCACGATCTGGATGTCAGCATTCCGCGCGCGGGCTTTCTGGTCTCCGGCTACGCGCTCGGCGTGACCGTGGGTGCGCCGATCCTGGCGATCGCCACAGCGCGGCTGCCGCGCAAGACGGCGCTGAAACTGCTGATGATCATCTTCATCCTGGGCAATCTGTGCTGTGCGCTCGCCCCCGGTTACTGGACGCTGATGGCCGCGCGCGTGCTGACGGCTTTTTGCCACGGCGCCTTTTTCGGCACGGCCGCCGTCGTGGCGGCGGATCTGGTGCCGCGCGACCGCCGGGCACAGGCCCTGTCGCTGGTCTTCGCGGGGCTGACGCTGGCCAATGTCTTCGGCGTGCCGCTGGGCACGGCGCTGGGCCAGTGGGCGGGGTGGCGTTCGACCTTTCTGGCGGTGTGCGCCATCGGCGTGGTCGCCTATGTCGCGATGATCATCTGGGTGCCGGACACGTCGACTGGCACGCGCATCCGCATCACGTCCGAACTTGGCGTCATCCGGCGGCGTCCGGTGATGCTGACGATGATCATCTCGGTCATCTGTTCGGCCAGCCTGTTCAGCCTGTTCACCTATATCGCACCGCTGCTCGAAACCCGCGCGGGCCTGTCGCCGCATATGGTCACCATCGCGCTGCTGCTGTTCGGCGCGGGGCTGACCCTGGGCAATCTGTGCGGCGGACGGCTGGCGGACTGGAAACTGCTGCCGTCGGTCATGGGGATCCTGGTGGTGTCGATCCTGACGCTGCTGCTGTTCCTGATCACCGACCAGTATGAAGTGCCCGCGATGTTCACGCTGTTCACGTGGGGGGCGATCGTCTTCGCGCTTGTGCCGCCGCTGCAGTATCGCGTGGTGTTGACCGCGCGCGAGGCCCCGAACATGGCGTCGACCCTCAACCAGGGCGCCTTCAATCTGGGCAACGCGATCGGCGCATGGCTCGGCGGCCTCGTGGTGCCGACGGCGTGGTCGTACGGGGCGCTGCCGCTGGTGGCAGCGGTGCTGGCGGCCGTGGCGCTCGCACTGACGTGGCGGGCCTGGC
>NZ_JABXXR010000287.1 GCF_013376175.1 Ameyamaea chiangmaiensis | reverse complement strand
AGGGCATGACTGTGGCCTGCGCGCCGGGGCTTGCGGACGCGCAGCGGGCCTTGTGCACGCGCCTGCTCGAGGCGGTCGGCGAGGCCGCCTGGGTCGAAAACGAGGAGGAGGTCGACGCCGTCACCGCCGTGTCGGGCAGTGGCCCCGGCTATGTGTTTCTGGTGGCGGAGTTGCTGGAGAAAGGGGCGGTCGAACAGGGTCTTTCGCCCGAACTGGCCAGGATTCTCGCCCGCCAGACGGTTGCGGGCGCCGGTGCCCTTCTGGCCCGCGACCCGCAGGACGCCGCCGATCTGCGCCGTCAGGTGACCAGTCCGGGCGGCACGACGCAGGCTGCCTTGGACGTGCTGATGGCGCCCGACGCGTTACCCGACGCTTTTTCCCGCGCGATCGCGGCAGCCCGCGCGCGCGCCGCCGAACTCGCGTCCTGAAGGCCGTGGTCGGCGCTGCGCCCGCCGCGCCCTATTTTGACCGCACGACGATGCAACATCCGTCGTGCCGGGGCCGTTTATCTGTGATGCGCCCCTCCGGGCAGACTGATTCTTCGCTTACTGGAACCCGATTATGACCGCCGACACCGAGCATTTCGACACAGCCCTTCTGAAAGCCGCGCTCGAACTGGCGGCGCTGCGCGGATGGCGAGGATTGACGGTTGTCGACGCGGCCCGCGACGCGGGGCTGCCACTGGATGAAGCCCGGTCCCGGTTCCCGTGCAAGGCGGCGATCCTGATGCGCTTGGGCCGTCTGGCCGACGAGTCCGCGCTGCGCGACGACCAGTTGTCCGGCAGTGCGCGTGAACGCCTGTTCGATCTGCTGATGCGCCGGATCGACGTGTTCCAGCATTATCGCGACGGCGTGACCGCCGTTCTCAAAGGCTTGCCGTTCGATCCGGCCCTCGCGGCGCTGCTGGGTGCCGCGACCGTCGACAGCATGGCCTGGCTTGCCCGCACCGCCGGGATCGAGACGACGGGCCTTCGCGGGTTGGTGCGTATCAAGCTTGTCGTTGGGGTGTGGGCGATGGGCATCCGCGCCTGGATGCGCGATGAGTCCGAGGATCTGGCTGTCACGATGGCAGCGCTGGACGGCGCGCTGGACAAGGCGGCGCGTTTTGACCTGTTCCCGACCGTCGACATGCCGTCTCATGCGGTCGATATCGATCCGACCGCCGAGACGACGTCGATCTGAACGGCGCAACTGTATCCCGCAACGCCGGTCTCGGAATAAGGGCGTCAGGGCCGCGACGGCTGATAAACGCCTTTACGAACCCCCCGTGATAACAGTATCAAGCGCCACGCGGCCAGCGGTCGCGGGATTGGGGCGTAGCCAAGTGGTAAGGCAGCGGATTTTGATTCCGCCATGCGGAGGTTCGAATCCTCCCGCCCCAGCCAGTCCTTTCCCCCGACAGCCAGAGGCCTTCCGCCCTCAGTATCCGTAAGGGCCGGGATAGGGATAGGGATAGGGATAGGGATAGGGCGAGCCGTATCCGTACGACGGATAGCCATAATAGCCCTGGTATCCGCCGTAATAGGGTGCTGTGGCCGCACCGATCGCAACGCCGGTCGCCAGACCAAGGCCCACGCCACCCCAGCCCCAACCCCAGCCCGGGCCACTCCAGCCCCAGCCGGGACCGCCCCAG
>NZ_JABXXR010000286.1 GCF_013376175.1 Ameyamaea chiangmaiensis | reverse complement strand
AGGGGGAGGCGACGCTTGCCGCCGCCGCCGTCGTACTGGCGACGGGCGGGGCCAGCTGGTCGCGTCTGGGCTCCGACGGCGCATGGACGGCGTTGCTGCGGGAGGTACCGATCACGCCTTTCCGTCCCGCCAACTGCGGTTTCACGGCGGACTGGTCTCCGCTGGTCGCGGAACGGTTTGCCGGCACCCCGCTGAAATCGGTCGCCGTGTCCTTCGCGGGCGCGGTCGCGCGCGGGGATGTCATGATCACCCGTGACGGTATCGAGGGTGGCCCGGTCTACACCCTGTCCGCGCGCCTGCGTGACGCCCTGTCACGCGACGGACAGGCCGGGATAACGGTCGACCTGCGGCCGGATCTGTCGGTCGAGGCGATCGCCGGGCGCCTGTCGCGCACCCGCCCGCGCGAGAGCCTGTCGAATCGCCTGCGCAAGGGGCTGCGTCTGGCCCCGGTGGGCGTGGCGCTCCTGCGCGAAGGGCCACCGACCCCTGACGACCAGGCCCTGTCGCGCAGGATCAAGGCCGTGCCTTTGCGCCTGACGGGGACTGCGCCGCTCGACCGGGCGATTTCGGTGGCGGGCGGAGTCGCGCGCGACGCGTGCGATAACCATCTGATGCTGCGCCGCTTTCCCGGCGTCTTCGTCGCGGGCGAAATGCTGGACTGGGAGGCCCCGACCGGCGGCTATTTGCTGCAGGCGTGCCTCTCGACCGGGCGCGCGGCGGGGCTGGGCGCGCTGGACTGGTTGCGCGAGGGGGGAACACCCCGCTATCCCTCCGTCCCATGACGATCGAGATCCAGATAGGCGAGCGCCGGGGCGAGGGCGGAGCCAGCGTTCCGGCTGTGATGGATTTGGGCGAACTGCTGTCCACGCGCCTGCTGGTGCAGGGCAATTCCGGGTCGGGCAAGTCGCACCTTCTGCGCCGGCTGCTGGAACAGTCCGCCGGTCTGGTGCAGCACGCCATCATCGACCCCGAGGGTGATTTCGTCAGCGTCGCCGAAAAATTCGGCCATCTGGTGATCGATGCCGCCGAATACACCGAGGCGATGCTGGACACCGCCGGCTTGCGCATGCGCGAACACCGGGCGTCGGTGGTGCTGAACCTCGAAGGCGTGGACATCGAGATGCAGATGCGCCGTGCGGCGGCCTTCCTGAACGGCATGTTCGACGCCCCGCGCGAGCACTGGTACCCCGTTCTGGTGGTGGTCGACGAAGCCCAGCTGTTCGCGCCGGCCGCGGCGGGGGATGTCTCCGACGAAGCGCGTCGCGCATCGCTGGGGGCCATGGCGAACCTGATGTCGCGCGGGCGCAAGCGCGGGCTGGCGGGCGTGATCGCGACACAGCGTCTGGCCAAGCTGGCGAAAAACGTCGCGGCGGAAGCGTCGAATTTCCTGATGGGTCGCACCTTCCTTGACATCGACATGGTGCGCGCCGCCGACCTGTTGGGCATGGAGCGACGGCAGGCCGAGTCGTTTCGCGACCTGCAACGCGGGCATTTCGTGGCGCTGGGACCCGCCCTCTATCGCCGCCCGGTGGCCGTGCGCATCGGGGCCGTCGAGACGCAAAGCCGCTCAGCGGGCCCTATGTTGACGCCGCTGTCCCCGGCCCCCGCGCTGGAAGACGTGCGCGAGCTGATCC
>NZ_JABXXR010000285.1 GCF_013376175.1 Ameyamaea chiangmaiensis | reverse complement strand
AATCCGGTGCGCCCTGCAGAAGCGCCTGCACGCGGGCCGCTGAGTCGCCCTCTACCGCATGCCCGTTGACCGCGACCACGATCTGTCCGGTGTTCAGGCCCGCCGGCCAGGCGGGACCGTTGGTGTTCACCCCCGCGATCACCACCCGCTCCCCATCACGGGCAAGGGTCAGGCCGACATCGGCCGCACCCCCGTCCCGCGCGGCGCGGTCGGCGGTCGCGGGTGTCGGCGCGACATAGCGCGAGTAGGGATCGAGGTGATTGAACAACTCGTCGAAAAAGGACTGGGTCAGGCCGTCGCCGCCACCCGATCGCAGGGTCGCCGATGCCTGCCATGCCTCCTCCGCGAAGCGCGTGACCAGGGCGGCCCATCCGTTCGTATCGTCGGGCGCGGGCCGTGGGAGGGAGACCAGCGCGGTCTGCCCATTCTGCAACACGACCGTGGGAACGGCCCGGCCGGTCGGCGCGGGGGCCACGACACTCAGCGCCGGGTCGAGCGCGCCCAGCCCGTTGAGGCCCCACAACGCGAAATCGCTGGCCGGATGTGCCTCAAGCGTGCGGGGGCCGAGAAAGGTCAGCGCGGTCGCAATGACCGCCGAGAATTCCGTGGCATCGAAACCGCCGGCTGACGCCCCGCCCGTCGCGGGCGTCTGGGCGCGCGCCGCGTGCGGACGCCACGCAACGGGCGAGGCCAGCAGGCTTGCGACCATCACAAGGCGCAGCGGCAGCCCCAGAAACGGCGCGCCGGTCACGACCCCCCAGCCTCGACAAAGGGGCCCGGCGCGGGGACCAGCGTCACCACGCAGCCCCCGGAACCGAAGCCTGGGCGCACATGCACCCGGGTGCCCCACGGAAAGGATACGCCCGACGATCTCGCGATCAGACGCTGGTGGCGTTCGTCGATCGTCCACGAATCAGAAGGCAGGGCAGAAGAAGGAAGCACGCCAGTCACGCCAGTTTCACACAGCTCAACGCTTAGTCCTAAAACACTCATGGAGCCTATAGAGCCCGTCAATGTCGTGTCGGTTTTATCACGCAGATATGCAAATATGTGACGGTCGGCCAGCGCGCGCATCGCGTCCTGCCCGGCGCGCTCCCGCGCATTGAGGTGCGCTGCCAACGCCGCCCCGTCCGACCGGTCCGCGTCAACCGGGGCGAGACCCGCGAGGACGTGAAACAGGGCACGCTGCACCACCAGATCGGCATAGCGTCGGATCGGGCTTGTGGCATGGGTATAGACCTTCAGCCCCAACCCGGCATGGCGGCCGGGCACGGCCGCGTAGGTAGCACGCGCCTGCGCCCGCAGGAGCAACGCCTGCACCGCCGGGTCGTCATCGGAGCCCCGGGCCAGCGCCGTCATGTCGGCCCATGTCAGCGTCCGTTCGCTGTCCGCCCAGCGGCCCAACCCGGCCAGTGCACGCGCCAGCCCGCGCCGCCGGTGCGGTGAGGGCAACGGATGATGCCGGAACATCGCCGTTCCACCGCCGGCATCGGACAGGCACCGCGCGATCACCGCATTGACCGCAACCATCAGGCGTTCGATCACACCGTGCGTCCGCAGCCGGGGGCGTCGGCACGGGCGAAAACCGCCGGGCGCGCCGGGTTCCGGCACGAACGTGATCTCCCGCGCGGCCAGACCAAGCG
>NZ_JABXXR010000284.1 GCF_013376175.1 Ameyamaea chiangmaiensis | reverse complement strand
TTTCCCTTGGATCGACAATTGAGGATTAGTTTCGTATTCGTTCGTTCGGCCTTGCGTATGAAGGCGCCGTGTCGAGTGTGGTGCGGCTGAACAACGAGAGTGGCAGGTAAGAGACGGATGTCGAAGAAAGCCTCGGGTCCCGCATCGACGGGTTCCCTGTTGAGCCCGGCGAAGCCGGACGCGTCGGCGGTTGCCCGTGTATTCGAGCTGATCACCGAACATGCGGTGGAGTTTGTGGACCTGCGCTTCACGGACCCGAAGGGCAAGTGGCACCACACGACGCAGCATGTCTCGACGATCGAGGAGGACACGTTCGTCGAGGGGTTCATGTTCGACGGCTCGTCGATCGGCGGCTGGAAGGCGATCGACAAGAGCGACATGGTCCTGCTGCCCGACGCGGCGACGGCGGTGATGGACCCGTTCGCGGCCAAGCCGCAGCTGATCCTGATCTGCGACATCGTCGAGCCCGAGACCGGCCATTTCTACAACCGCGACCCCCGCTCGACGGCCAAGCTGGCCGAGGCGTATCTGGCCTCGACCGGCCTGGGCGACACGGCGTTCTTCGGCCCCGAGGCGGAGTTCTTCATCTTCGACTCCGTGCGCTTTGGCACGGGCCCGAACTTCGGCACCTACCAGCTCGACTCGATCGAGGGGCCGGGTGCGGCGCTGAAGGACTACCCCGAGGGCAACATGGGCCATCGCCCGCTGGTCAAGGGCGGCTATTTCCCCGTCCCGCCGGTGGACAGCGAGCACGACCTGCGCGCCGAGATGCTGTCGACCATGGGCGAGATGGGCCTGCCGATCGAGAAGCACCATCACGAGGTGGCGCAGTCGCAGCATGAGCTGGGCACCAAGTTCGCGACCCTGGTGAAGTCGGCCGACTTCATGCAGATCTACAAATACTGCGTGCACAACGTCGCCCATTCCTACGGCAAGACGGCGACGTTCATGCCCAAGCCGATCTATGGCGACAACGGGTCGGGCATGCATGTCCACCAGTCGATCTGGAAGGACGGCAAGCCGACCTTCGCGGGCGACAAATACGCCGCCCTGTCGGACGAGGCGCTGTATTACATCGGCGGCATCATCAAGCACGCCAAGGCGCTGAACGCGTTCACGAACCCGTCGACCAATTCCTACAAGCGTCTGATCCCCGGGTTCGAGGCGCCTGTGCTGCTGGCCTATTCGGCGGCGAACCGTTCGGCCTCGTGCCGGATCCCGCACGCGACCAGCCCGAAGGCCAAGCGCGTCGAGGTCCGCTTCCCCGATCCGACCGCCAACCCGTATCTGGCGTTCGCGGCCATGCTGATGGCCGGTCTGGACGGGATCAAGAACAAGATCCACCCCGGCGATGCCATGGACATGGATCTGTATGAACTGCCGCCCGAGGAACTGAGCAAGATCCCGACCGTATGCGGCTCTCTGCGCGAGGCGCTCGACGCGCTGGCCGCCGACCACGCCTTCCTGCTCGAAGGCGGCGTGTTCACCAAGGACCAGATCGAAAGCTACATCGCGCTGAAGTGGCACGATGTCTATCGCTTCGAGCACACACCACACCCCGTCGAGTTCGAGATGTATTACTCCGTCTGATCGCGCAGTAGACACCCGATACGACGAAAAGGCCCGCCTCCCAGACAGGGGGCGGGCCTTTTTCGTG
>NZ_JABXXR010000283.1 GCF_013376175.1 Ameyamaea chiangmaiensis | reverse complement strand
GGACGGACGGCCGGTGAACCTGACGCTCGACCACCCGCTGCTGCAGGTCGTGGGTCAGGCCCGGACCGCGGGTGCGCTGTCGGCCGCGATCGACGTCAATGCGCCTGATCTCGCGCCTCTCGCGGCTATGGGGGGCACCGACCTGCGCGGGCAGGCGAAGCTGCGCACCGATCTGTCCATGCCGCAGGGCGCGGCCGGTCCGGCCCAACTGGCTCTGGACGGCACGCTCGCCATTACCGGCGGCCTGCAACAGGCCGTCGATCTCGTCGGCCCCGATGGCCGTCTGTCCCTGCGCGCGCACATGACGCAGGACACGGCGACGGGCGCGACGTCCGCGACACGCCACGTCACCATCCAGAGCCTGACGTTTGATGGCCGCAAGGTGCACCTGACCGATGACGGCACGCTGGTGCTCGGTCCCGGCGCGCCGGTGGTCGACGATCACGCGACCCTGTCACTGCCGGACCTGGCGGCGGCGAGCACGGCCGTGCACGGGCATGCGGCACTGGAGCTGCATGCCAGCGGACCAACCGATGATCTGGCCGCGGACCTGCACCTCGACAGTGTTGTGGGTACGCCCTCCGTGGCTGACGGTCCGCTGACACTCAAGGTCAGCGCGGCGCATCTGCCCTCCCGCCCTCAGGCCACGTTGATCGCCAGCGGGATCCTCGACCGGGCGCCGTTCGACGCGGCGCTGGGCGTCGTGCAGGACGCAGATGGCGCACGGCATTTGAGCATCGACCGCCTGTCGTGGAACTCGCTGAGTGGCAACGGCGCGCTTGTCCTGCCGGCGGGTAAAGTGGTGCCGCTCGGCACTCTCGACCTGAAAATCGCACGCCTTGCCGATTTCAGCCGTCTGGCCGGCCAGACGCTCAGCGGCACGCTGACAGCGGCCGTTCGCACGCAGGAGGCGACGCCCCAGACACCGGCCGTCGTGTCGATCGACCTGCATGGTGCGCTGGGTGCGCCACAGGCGCGCATCCGGTCGCTGGCCTTGACCGGCCACGTCAGCGATCCGACCGGCACACCCAACCTCGATCTCGCGCTGAAGACCGACGGTCTGGCGGTGGGCACGATGGCGGCGGGCCGCGCCTCCGTCACGACACGGGGCACTCTCGCCGCTCTGGCGGTGCAGGCATCCGCCGACATGACCCAACTGGCCGGGGCGCCCGGGAACCTGCGCACGGACCTGACGCTCGACCTTCCCGGCCATACGGTTGCGATCCGGACATTGTCCGCGCTAGCGAAGGGCGAAAGCATCCGCCTGCTCGCCCCGGCAACCATCGCTTTTGGCGGCCAGATGGGGGTCGACCATCTTCGGGCCACGCTGGGGCCTGTGAACGTCCCCCCGGCGTCGATCGACATTGCCGGGACGGTGAAGCCGACGCTGGCCCTGACGGCGCATATCGGCAACCTGACCCCCGCGATCGGCAAACCCTTCGCGCCTGATCTGGATGCCGTCGGGACCATCGCCCTGAACGCGCAACTGGCCGGAACGCTGGCGCAGCCGAAGGGAAAGGCTGATCTGGTCGCGACCGGCCTGCGGATGCGCACGGGGAACGCCGCATCGATCCCGCCCGCCAACATTCGCGCCACGGCGGACCTCGCGGGGACCAGCGCCACTGTCGACGCGCGGGTGGACGCGGGCCCGAAGGTCGGCCT
>NZ_JABXXR010000282.1 GCF_013376175.1 Ameyamaea chiangmaiensis | reverse complement strand
GGTGGGACGGCGTATGCTGCGGCGGCGTGTCGGCGCGGGCGGGGAAAGCGGCCGACCACCCCAGGGCCGTGCCAGCCAGAAGCGGCAGTGCGCGCAGGCACAGGCGCCGGCCGTTTTGTCGGCGCGCCGAGAGACGGGGGGGCATGCCTATTGGAGCCATAAACATGTGCCTTGTCTTGAAGGGTGTCGGCGGGCGACGCGCCCGTTGTCATAAAACCTTAAGAAAGACACATGCGGACGCTCAAGTGGATGAGTCGTGTTCGCGGCTTAGTAGGGCGCGATATCAGGCGATTTCGCGCTATATGTTGCCAATTAACAACATAATATGTCTAAATTGCAGTGCAATAGGACGCAGTTTGCGCTGGTTATTCGTGTTTATTTCAGTATCGCACACATACTGAGGGCATCCCGCCAGTAGAGTGCACTGCCCAGCGACACGGGCAGGTGCTCACCCCTCCGGCCGCCGCCCCTTTGCCGCCCGCAGACGGTTCCAGTGCTCCAGCCGTTCACCGATCCGCTGTTCGTAGCCATTGCCGGTGGGGGTATAGAAGCGGGTGCGCGGCATCTCGTCGGGGAAATAGTTCTGCCCCGAAAAGGAGTCCTCGGCATCATGGTCATAGGCATAGCCTTGGCCGTAGCCGATCTCTTTCATCAGCTTGGTCGGCGCGTTCAGGATATGTGCGGGCGGCATGAGGCTGCCGGTCTGCCGCGCCGCACGACGGGCCGCGCCGTAAGCCTTGTAAACCGCATTGGACTTGGGTGCCGTGCCGAGATGCACGACCAGTTGCGCCAAGGCCAGCTCCCCCTCGGGAGAGCCCAGCCGCTCATACGTCTCCCATGCCGCAATGGCCAGGCGCAGCGCCGTCGGATCGGCCATGCCGACGTCTTCGGCGGCGAACCGCGTCAAACGCCGCGCGAGGTAGCGCGGGTCCTCGCCACCTTCGAGCATCCGCGCAAACCAGTAGAGTGCCGCGTCGGGGTCCGAGCCCCGGAGCGATTTGTGCAGAGCCGAGATCAGATTGTAATGCTCTTCCCGATCGCGGTCGTACAGCACCGCGCGGCGGGACATGACACCGGCAAGCCCCTGCGGGTCGAGCGGCACCTGCTCCGGCAGACTATAGAGTTGCTCCACCATATTCAGAAGGTAACGCCCGTCGCCGTCGGCCATCGCCCGCAGGCTGGCGCGCGCTTCGGCGGTCAGCGGCAACGACCGCTCCAGCGTCGCCTCGGCGCGCGCCAGCAACTGCTCCATCGCCGCATCGTCCAGACGCCGCAAAACAAGCACCTGACACCGCGACAAAAGGGCACCGTTCAGGGCGAAGGAGGGATTCTCGGTCGTCGCGCCCACCAGAACGACGGTGCCGTTCTCGACCACCGGCAGGAAACCATCCTGCTGCGCGCGATTGAACCGGTGGATTTCATCCACGAACAGCAGCGTGCCCTGCCCGGTGGCGTCCTGGCGTCGCGCCGCCTCCTCGAACACACGCTTAAGCTCGGCCACGCCGGAAAATACCGCGGAGATCTGCTGGAATGCCAGGGTGGATTCGTCGGCCAGCAGCCGAGCGATGGTCGTCTTGCCCACCCCGGGGCCACCCCACAGGATCAGACTGCCCAGTGCGCCCGTCGCAAGCATGCGCTGCAGCGCGCCCGACGGCCCGAGCAAGTGGTCCTGCCCCACCACGTCCGCCAGCCGGGCCGGTCGCAGCCGATCGGCCAGCGGTT
>NZ_JABXXR010000281.1 GCF_013376175.1 Ameyamaea chiangmaiensis | reverse complement strand
GCCATGTCGCGCAGGCCGCCGCCAAGCTGCACCGGGACGGTGGCATTGGCGATGATCGCCTCGATCGCCGCGACATTGGCCGAGCGACCGGCAAAGGCGCCGTTGAGGTCGACCACGTGCAGCCACGGGCATCCGGCCGCGCACCAGGCACGGGCCTGCGCGCCCGGATCATCGGAATAGACGGTGGCGTCGTCCATCTCGCCCCGGCGCAGACGTACGCAGTGTCCGTCCTTGAGGTCGATGGCGGGGTAGAGGGTCAGGGCGGAGGGAGTGGTCATGGCGGCGCTTGACGGGTCCTGAGCAAGGGTGGAGCGGGCGGTCGCACGGCGGACGTCGTCCTTGAGCTGCTTGGTCATGAACAGACCCTTCAGTGTCTGGCCTTCGGCGCGGGCATAGGACGGATGCGTGCCCCAGTGGTGGAAACCCGCCGCATGGAACAGCGCGATCGCACCGGCCTGGGTTTCGCGCACGTCGAGGTTGAGCACCTGATAGCCCATGGCGCGGGCGCATTCCTCCGCCAGTTCGACCAGAAGCCGCCCCAGCCCGCGTCGGCGCGCATAGGGTGCGATGTACAGATGGGTCAGCGCCGCGCACATGCCCTGCGCCTCGTTGTTGCGCGGCGGGCGCACGATCTGGGCCGCGCCCACGATCTCGCCATTCAGCCGGGCGACGAACAGGATGCGCTCGGGTACCAGCAGAAGGCCGCGAAAATACCGCTCCAGCACCGCGCGGCTCGGGACGTTGAGCCAGCCAAAGCCGCCGCCGTCGAGGATCGCGGCTCCCGTGGCCTCGCACAGGGCGTGCAGGTCGTCCTCGCTGAGGGCCGTGACGCGCTCGGCGTGGCGCTGATCCTCGACCGTCGTCACGGCGCCGGTGTCCAGCGCAGGAAATTGGCCAGAATCCGCAGGCCCGTCCGCTGGCTCTTTTCCACATGGAACTGCGTGCCGGCGCGGTTGCCACGCGCGACGATGGCCGGTACCGCCCCGCCATACTCGGTGGTCGCGACCAGTTCGTCCGTGTCGTGCCCGCGCAGGGCGTAGGAATGGACGAAATAGACGTGCGCGTCGGGCGCCAGACCCTCGGTCAGCGGGTGTGCGCCGGGCGTGAAGGACAACTGGTTCCAGCCCATCTGCGGCAGCCGCAACCCCGGTGCCTCCATCGGCGCGATCTCGCCGCGAATCCAGCAGAAGCCGGGCGTTTCACCGAACTCCAGCCCACGTTCGGCCATCAGCTGCATACCCACGCAGATGCCCAGAAACGGCACGCCGGCGGCGGTCTGTTCCTCGATGATCGCACGCAGCCCGGGGACGTTTGCAATCCCGGCGGCGCAGTCGGCAAACGCGCCCTGACCGGGCAACACGATGCGGTCCGCCGCGCGCACGGCGTCCGGATCGGCGGTGATGGTGACGTCGGCGTCGATGCCGCTGTCGAACGCGGCGCGCGTCAGCGCCTGCGCCGCCGACGCAAGGTTGCCGCCATTGTAATCGATCACCACGATGGAGGAGCGACGCGCCATCACGCGGCGCCCATCACGGTCGCATCGCCGTTCAGGGTCGGCGGGTGACGGTCCAGAAGCCGCAGCAACGCCGTGTCGCGATCGGGTCCGGCCACGACCTTCTGCGCCCGATAGCCGCGCAGCCGCAGGTCCCAGCGCCGGATGTCGGGCGTGAACGCCGACAGGCCCAGATGCAGCCCCGCCGCCAGCGCCCCCACCACGACGCCGGACGCGGG
>NZ_JABXXR010000280.1 GCF_013376175.1 Ameyamaea chiangmaiensis | reverse complement strand
GGCCCGCAGGCCGTCGGCCGCGTCGGCGAAGACCGCCAGATTGTCCAGCAGGTGATAGCGGTCGGCCCGGCGGCCGTTCACATGCAGATAGAGATTGATCTTGGCGGGGGCCTGATCCTCCACGGTTGTCACGATGAGGGTGTGGGTCGGGGGGTGGGGCGGCCGCTCATCGCGGCACGGACGGCGTGCGCCCGGCGACGGCGGGGCCGAGCCGGTCGAGGGCGCGGCGGATCGCCTGTCGGTCCGAGGGCTCGGGGTTGAGGTGCAGGGCGCGATCGAATTCGTCAATCGCCTCGGGCCGGCGGCCGAGCGCCAGATAAACCTCGCCGAGGTGATAGTTGACGGCCGGGTCCAGCGGCGTCTTCTCCGCCGCCGCCTGAAGATAGCCAAGCGCCGTTACGGGATCGCCGTCGCGGAAAACGGCCCAGCCGACGCTGTCGCGAATGGCCGCGTCATGCGGGGCCAGGTCCAGCGCATGGACCAGCAGCGTGCGCGCACGCGGCAGGTCCTCGTGCCGTTGCACAAGGGAATAGCCGAGATAGTTCAGCAGGTCCGGCTGATCGGGCGCCAGCACCACCGCGCGCTCCAGGTCGCCGCGCGCCCCCGTCCAGTCCCCGGACTGATCCCGCGCCATCGCGCGCGACAGCAGAAGCGACCAGTCCGGTGCCCCGCTGGCCGCCAGCAGCCGGTCATACACCCGCACCGCCTCCGACGGATGGCCGCTCGATGCCAGCAGGTCCCCCATCAACCGCAGCAGGGCGGGCTGGTCGGGCTGCGCGCGCAACAGGGCGCCGAGCTCGCGCCGTGCCTCGTCGATCCGTCCGCTGGCCGCCTCGATCAGGACCAGCCGGTAACGCAGCAGCGGCGCCATCGGCGCCGAGGGATCAATCCGCCCGATGACCGCGCGTGCCGCGTCGAACTGCTGGTTGGCCTGCAGGATTTCGGCCAGAAGCAGTCGCGCCATCGGCTGGTCGGGCTGAAGCTGGAGCGCCAGACGCAGCAGCACGCGCTCCAGATCGCGCACCTGATGGGTAACGGTGTCCGGCTGTCCCGCCAGCAGCGTCAGTTGCTCGCTGGCGACGATCGCCGCCAGAACATAGTCCAAAGCCGCGCCTTCGCGCGCCGACGACACCAGTGGCCGCGCCAGCCCGGCGTCCAGTGTCGACTCCGCCAGTGCCATGGCCGGCGCGTCGGAGACGGCCCGGTGCACCAGCGCGCGGGCCTGCGCGATCTGGCCGTGCCTCTGGAGCCAGTGACCGTAGGCAAGCGCCATCAGCAGGTCGCCGCCGTGCTCCATGGCCGATGCCGCGCGCAAAGCCTCGCCCGCCTGGGCGTCCCGGCCCGCCATCATCGCAATCAGCCCGCGCTCCTCGACCATGAAGAAGCCGCCCCCGGCCCCCAGCATGGCCAGAGCCTGATCGGTCTGTCCGGCACCGGCCAGGGTCCAGGCGACCAGCAAGGGACGCAAAAGGGCGCCGACACGGTCGGCCGGCGCGGAGTCGTAGGCGGCCCGCGCCGACGCCCACTGTCCGGCGCGCAGGGCCGCGTTGCCACGGACATAGGCTGCAAGGCCGCTTCCTTGCGGATCGGCGCGCTCGGCAAGATCGGCTGATCCCGCCAGCAGGGCATGATAGAAGGCCCCATGACGCAGGACCTGGTTCCCCGGGTCCGCCGACAGGGCCGCGCCATCGCCCTCCGCGGCGGGCCGTTCGTCTTTGCGCCGGGTGGCGCCGGGCCCGACCTTAACCGCGCGGTTGTCGGGGCCCGCCTCCGGCCCGACCGCCGCCGGCGCGTCGGCCCGGAC
>NZ_JABXXR010000279.1 GCF_013376175.1 Ameyamaea chiangmaiensis | reverse complement strand
GGTTCGGCACGACGGTCGGGGGCGCCGTGTCGTTGGCGGGTGCGGGGACCTCGGCCGCCGCTGGCGTCGTAGCCGCCTGACGACCGTCTCCCGCCGATGCCGGTCTGGCGGGACGGGGGGACGGTGCGACGGATGAGGGCGCGGCCTTGTGGACCGGTACCTGCGAGTAATCGACGAACGACGGCAGGTCCTCGCCATTCTGGCTTGTGGATTCAGTGCTCTGCTGCTCGGCCAGCGGGTTGTGGTCGAGCACCAGCCGCGTCGTCTGCGGAAAGCGGTTCATCAACCCGATCAACGTGCCGTTGGTCCAGCCGAAGCCGATCTGCATCGGGTATTCGCCGCCACCCTTGCCACCCTGGGGGCTGATGTCGGTGGCCACGACGTCATATTTTTCAAGCAACACGCCTGATTTCTCATACGTGCCGATCACGCGGCTCATCCAGCGATAGGCGATATCGGCCGCCAGCTTGTCCTGATGATATTGCAGCAGCCCCTTGATCGCGATCCATTCCAGCGGTGCCCAGCCATTGGGGGCATCCCATTGCTGGCCGGTGGTACGGTCGGTCGCAGTCAGGCCGCCATGCTTCAGAAGCTTGTCCTGCACGGTCTGTGCCACCAGCCGGGCCTGGTCCGGGCTGGCCAACCGCAGGAACAGCGGCATGGCCATGGCGCCGGAGACAATGTCGGTCTGCTTGCCGGCCTTCCAGTCATAGTCGAAATACCCCTTGCGATCGGCGCTCCACAGATACTGGTTCATCGCGGCTATCCGGGCATTGGCCCGCGCGCTGAACTGCTGGCCCGTCGTCGCGTCGCCCTGCACGGCATAGCCATAGGCCAGCGCCTGTTCCAGATGCGCCATCAGGGCGTTGAGATCGACCGGCAGCAGTTCGGTCGTGTGGATGGTGGCCAATGTCCGGCCGTCGGCCAACCAGCGTGAAGAGAAATCCCAGCCGCTTTCCGATCCGGCACGCAGGTCGCGCCACAATTCGTTATGCGGCCGGTCGGTCAGGGCGGCGGTGGCCACATCCTGGGGGTAGCTTTCGTCGCGCGGGGTGTCGCGCGCATCCCAGTAACGGTTCATCAGGGCCCCGTCGGGCAGACGCACCACATGGGCGTTCTGCTGCCCGGGCTGCAGCGCGTCCGCGCCCTGCATCCAGTAATCATATTCGCGCCGCAACTGCGGCAGATAGGTCGCATATGCTACCTGCCCGTCATGCTGGGCCAGAAGATCGACCATCAGGGCGAAGGCCGGCGGCTCCGACCGGCTGAGGTAGTAGGCGCGGGCGCCGTTGGGGATATGGCCGTACCGGTCGATCAGTGAGGCCATGTCGCGCACCATGTCGCGCATCAGGTCGATGCGCTGGCTCTCGAACAGGCCGATCATCGTGAAGTAGCTGTCCCAGTAGTACAGCTCGGAAAAGCGGCCGCCGGGCACGACGTAATCATGGGGCAGCGGCAGCAGTGACGAATGCGCCTGCGAGATATCGGCCTTGCGGGTCAACACGTCCCACATCCCGTCGATATATTCCATCACGCTCTCGTCCGGACGGCGGCGATAGGACAGCGACTTGGTCGGCGCGATCGCGAAGTGCTGCATGACGAAATCATGCAGATTGAAACCGGGACGGCTGCGGGCCTCCTCGAATTCCCGACCAATCTCGTCGGCCGGCGCGTCCGGAATGGCATCAACGGCGGTCTTGGCGTCCGGAAAGACATGCGCCGCCCCGATCGCGCCGACCAGCGCATCGGGGATCGTCTGCGGCGTGTCGCCGGTCGGTGCGGACGCGACGGGCGACGGTGCGGCGGGTG
>NZ_JABXXR010000278.1 GCF_013376175.1 Ameyamaea chiangmaiensis | reverse complement strand
ATGTCGACCTGCCGCTTCGCCGCGTCAGCACGGCGGCGACGGGCTGGCGGATGGTCGCCGATTCCCGGGGCGATCCGGCGCTCACCGCATGGCGGGTGCTGGGTCGTGGCGGGGCGCTGAGCTGGCTCGAACTCACGCTGCGGTCAGGCCGTACCCATCAGGCGCGCGTGCATTGCGCCGCGATCGGCTGCCCCATCGTGGGGGACGCGCTGTATGGGAACGATGACGGCCAGAGGCTGAACCTTCTGGCGCGGGGGTTGTCGCTGCCTGTTGAGCCGCCGGTGGTCGCGACGGCCGAACCCCCGGCCCATATGCGCGATAGCCTGCGCGCCTGCGGCTGGACGCCGTAGCTGCCGTCGCACCGGCCCTCAGCGCGGGAGAGGCACGTCCCCCGCATCGCCCAGCGCGCCGGTCGCAAAGGCAAGGCTGGCTGCGGCGATCAGGGCTGCGTAATAGGCGTCGGACCGGGCCAGGGTGGCGTCCAGCAGGCCGTTCTGCGCAACCGTCGCCTGTGTGATGGACCCGGCGCCGTTGCGATAGGCGGCAAACGCCGCCTCGTAGCTGACGCGCGAGGCGTCCAGCAGCGCCGCCGACGCCGCATAGGCGCTGAGGCCGGTGTGCAGACTGTTTTCGGCCACCACGATCTGCTTGACCGATTCGTCGCGTGTCTGGCGCAGGGTCGCATCCGCGCTGTCGGCCCGGTCCTGCGCCTGTCTCAGCAGGGCGGCGCGCGTGCCACCATCGAAGATCGGCACCGTGATGCCGCCCAGGATGACGCTGCTGAAGCGGTTGGACGACAGGTTGAGCGTCGGCGTGCTGTCGCTGCCGACGCCTGGCACGGACGACAGGGCCAGCCGCCCGGTGGAATACGCCACGTTGCCGGTCGCGAAAATTTTCGGCAGGAACGCCCGCCGCGCGGCGCTGACCTGCGCCCGCGCGGCATCAGCCGTGGCATAGGCGGCCAGCACGTCCGGACGGCGAGCGACGGCCTGCCGCACCATGTCATGGCTCAGGCGCCCGGCTTCCGGGCCGAGCGGACGCCCTCCGACGTCAGCGGTCCGCAGGGGTGTTTCGGGCGAGATCCCGACAGCGTTCAGGAGGTCGAGCAACGTATTCTGCGCGTCGCCATCGGCCTGGACCAGGCGCAGCTCCGCCTGTGCCGTCGCCTGCCGTGCCTGCGCGACGTCGACGATCGTGCCCTGTCCCTGTTGCAGGCGCGCCTGTGCTGCGGCCAGCACGGCCTGGGCATTGTCGCGCCCCTGCCGCAGGAGGCCGACCCGCGCGGTGGCGGCGGCATGCGTGTAATAGGCCGTGGCGACGGTGTAGATCACCTTCTGATGGGCGGCGGTGAACAGGACGTTGCTGGCGATCTGGGCATGGCGGGCGGCGTCGATGGTGGCTTCGCGCGCCCCGAAATCGAACAGCAGCCATTCAAGGCCCAGCGTCTGGACCTCGCCCGCGCCATGGGTGCGGTTGCTGACGCCCCCGGTCGCCGTTGTGAGCCCGTTGAGACCGGCATTGGCGACGTCGCCGGCGGTCCCGGCGTTGCTGATCGACGGATTGGCCCCGGAATCGGTGCTGTTGTTGTAACCGCCGACGACGCTGGCGGTCAGGCGCGGCAGCAGGGCGCTGCGGGCAATGCCGACGCCGAGCGCCGCATCCCGCGCCGCGTTCCAGGCCCGCCGGGTGGAGGGATTGGCCGACTGCGCGATGTCGATCAGGTCCGCAAGGCCATAGGCCCGCGTCGGCAGGAGGTCCGGTGTGGCCTCGCGCGGTGCGAGACGCGTGTCGGACGGCAGGACATAGCCGGGCGGAAGCGCCAGTCC
>NZ_JABXXR010000277.1 GCF_013376175.1 Ameyamaea chiangmaiensis | reverse complement strand
GGCCGCATCGGCTCCTGCCAAGCGCGGTGCCGCGGCACCTGCGTCGCCGCGCCGTTCGGCCGTCGACCGCCTGCGTGAGACCAAGGAGCTTCGTCGTCAGGCGCGTCTTACGCGTCTGGCTGCACAGCGTAAAAGCGGTAAGTAAGACGTGGCGTAGGTCACCGCTGCTGTCGCCTTCGGGCGACCTTGCGTAGCCCCGTGCAAGAAGGCCGGCGTCCGGTGACGCCGGCCTTTTTTATGGATGCCGGATGGTCGCCACGCGGATGTGACAGGCGTGGATCGCGAAAGGCGTCGCCGGACGCTTGAGCATCCGTGTTTTCGGGGCCAGTTTGGCCGGCACGTGAAAGCTGACGATGTGTGATCCTTGCGGGCGCACGTCAGGCAGGACACAGGCAGGACAAGGACAGGCGGTATGGATATCCTTCTTCTCGAACCCATGATGGCCGAGATCGAAAGCGCGCTCGACGATCTCGCGACCGTTCACCGCCTCGATCCCACCGCCGCGTTGTCACCCGATGCGCGGCGCGCCGAGATCGTCGTGACCGGCGGTGCGACCGGTATTCCGCGCGCGATGATGGATGCGCTGGGCGCGATTCGGCTCGTGGCGATCAACGGGATCGGCACCGATGCCGTCGATCTTGTCGAGGCCAGGCGGCGTGGTATCGCGGTTACGACGACACCTGGCGTCCTGACCGATGACGTTGCCGATATGGCGCTCGCGCTGATCTTGTCGGCGCTGCGGGGCATAGCGGTGGGCGACCGCTTCGTCCGCGCCGGGGGCTGGGGACGGGAAACGCTTCCGCTTGCGCGCAAGGTCAGTGGCTGCGCCCTCGGGATCGTTGGGATGGGGCAGGTCGGTCGCGCCGTAGCGAAGCGCGCGCGCGCGTTCGACATGACGATCGCCTATCACGATCTGCACGATTTCGGGCTGGAAGAGAGCCGCTTTGTGCCGTCGCTGGCCGCGTTGGCGTCGGACAGCGATATTCTTGTCGTGGCGGCCGCCGGTGGCGCGCAGTCACGCGGCCTGATTGATGCCGACGTTCTGTCGGCGCTGGGTCCTCGCGGCTGGCTCATCAACGTTGCGCGCGGCAGCATCGTGGACGAAGAGGCGCTGGTCGCGGCGTTGCGCGACGGCCGGATCGCCGGTGCGGGTCTGGATGTCTTCGCGCATGAACCCGCCGTACCGGCGGCACTGACGGTGCTGGACACGGTCGTGCTGCAGCCCCATCGCGCCAGCGCGACGGTGGAGACGCGTCGCGCCATGGGCCAGCTGGTCGTCGACAATGTCCGGGCCTGCGTCGAGGGGCGTCCGCTGTTGACGCCCGTTGAATGAGGCTGTGAAAACCCGATCCTCGTGTCAGGCGTTTGATGCCCGCATTGATCGGAGGAATATCATGTCCCGGACCTCACGCTCGCTTGGATGTTCACTCAGGGCCACGGCCTGTCTCGCGCTTGTCGCGCTCGGTGGCTGCGTCGGTCGCGCCGCCAGCGCTCCGGTCGCTCCGGGGGCGCCCGCCGCCGGCTACGGCTATCGCTGCGAGGCCGGTTTCTATTCCTGCCACACGCCCACGCAGGTTCCACTGGGAACTCCATGCTCCTGCCCGGGGCTGGGGGCGGCGTCGTACGGCAACGTGCATTGATGGTCTGACAGGCGCGGCACCCCTCTTGGAGCTGTCGCGCCGGGCCCCCATAATGGGGCGATGATGCACAGTGTTTCTTTACCGGCGGCGAGCGCATGAGCGCCGGGCGCCCCGCCGCGCCGGACGGCACGTCCTCCGGGGGCGACCTGTTCGGCACGTCCGTCCCTGACACGGGCGGGCGTAAGCGCGGGCATCGCCAG
>NZ_JABXXR010000276.1 GCF_013376175.1 Ameyamaea chiangmaiensis | reverse complement strand
ATCGTGCGGCTGGCAGGCCATGTGGCGCCGCTGGTCGGTGCGGACGCGGCACAGGCCGAACGCGCGGCCCTGCTGGCCAAGGCCGACCTGGGCACCGGAATGGTGGGCGAATTCCCCGAGTTGCAGGGTGTGATGGGCGGGTATTACGCCCGGCATGATGGCGAGGCCGATGCCGTGGCGACCGCCATCGCCGAACATTACATGCCGCGTGGACACAATGACGGCGTCCCGGACGCGCCCGTGTCGATCGCCGTGGCACTTGCCGACAAGATCGACAGTCTGACCGCCTTCTTCGCGGCCGGCGAAAAGCCCGGCGGCTCGGGCGATCCCTATGCCCTGCGCCGCGCGGCACTGGGCGTAATCCGCATCATCCGCGACAACGCGCTGCGCCTCGATCTGGTCGCGCTGTTCGCCTTCGCCTCCGACGGCTTGCCCGCGGCGCTGCGCGACGCGCCCGACCTCGACCTGCTGGCGGGCTTCATGGCCGAGCGGCTGCGCGTGCAGTTGCGTGGCGAAGGTGCGCGCCACGATATTCTGGCCGCCGTCTCGACCGGCAACACCGACAGCGACATCGTGCGTCTGCTGGCGCGGACCGAGGCCCTGGCCGCGATGCTGGCGACCGAGGATGGCAGCAACCTGCTGGCCGCCACCAAGCGCGCAGCCAACATCCTGCGGATCGAGGATCGCAAGGACGGCCCGCACGACGGCAGGCCGGACGCCTCGCTCTATACACAGCCGGAGGAACGCGCGCTGGCGGAGGCTCTGGCGCGCGTCATTCCGGCAGTGGAAAGCGCGATCGGGGCCGAGCGCTTTACCGACGCGATGGTCGCGGCCGCGACGCTGCGACCGGTCCTCGACGCGTTTTTCGAGGCCGTGACCGTCAACGCCGACGACCCCGCCATCCGTCGCAACCGTCTGCAGCTGCTGTCGGAGCTGCGGCGCATGACGGTGCTCATCGCCGATTTCAGCCAGATCGAAGGGTGAGGGGCGACCGGATCCGGGGGGCGCGCCGGGTTCGGGGCGCCGTGCTGGGCTGCACGATGGTGCTCGCGGCGCTGGCAGGGTGTTCGAACCCGAACACTCCGCGCCGCGAAGCCACCCGCTATCAGCACCAGATCACCACGTGCAGCGCAGGCAGCGGCAACAGGACGGTGCGTGGCCGCTGTTACTTGCGGGCGATGCGCGCGCATTATTTGTGGACCAAGGCACACCCGACCGCCGCCAAGGCGCAGCGGTGACGGTCGGCCCATCCCGGCGCGCCTTTCTGGCGACCGCCGCGGTCGCCCTGTCGCCCATTGTGCTGTCCCCCCGGCCGGCACGGGCGCTGTCATTACCGGCCGCGCGACCGCTGATCTGCGCGCACCGGGGCTGGACCGACCCGACGCAGGCCGAGAACAGCCTGATCCAGATGCGCCAGACCCTGCGCCATGGCCCGTTCATGATGGAACTCGACCTCGCGACGGATTCGGACGGCACGATCGTGCTGATGCATGACGACACGGTGAACAGGACGACGGACGGCGACGGACCCGTGGCCGCCATGACGGACGCGCAGCGGCAGCGCCTGCGGCTCCGTCGCGCGGACGGTGCGACGGACGAGGCCATACCGCTCTATGACGATGTCCTGCGCTGGGCCGCGTCGGCACCCACCGCGCGACTGATGCTCGACATCAAGGGTGTGTCGCCAGAGGCGGCGCTGACACCGGTCCGCCGCGCGGGTCTGTCCGATCGCGTGGTGGTGCTGACGTTTCATCCCGCGCAATCGCAGGCCGCTTTCGACGCCGACCCCGATGCGCTGGTCTGTGTCCTGACGGCGGACGCGGCGCAGCTCACCGCCGCGCGCGACATGGCGCGCGGGCGGCGTTT
>NZ_JABXXR010000275.1 GCF_013376175.1 Ameyamaea chiangmaiensis | reverse complement strand
CGGGCCGGCCGCCCCGCACGCGCCCGGCCAGGCGCGACCGACGGAGTCGCCGATGAACGTCATGCTGAGCGCCCCTCCCAAAACCCATTATCATGCCTTGTTCGTGTCGGACCTGCATCTGGGTACGCGCGGCTGCAAGGCCGAACTTCTGGCCGCTTTTCTGGCCCGTGTCAGTTGCGACCGGCTGTATCTGGTCGGCGATATCATCGACGGGTGGCGCCTGAGACGCTCGTGGTTCTGGGACCGTCATCATGACGAAGTCCTGCGCCTGATCCTGAAAATGGCCCGCAGGGGCACGGACGTTGTCTATATCCCTGGCAATCATGATGAAATGATGCGCGCCTGGCTGCCGATGGAACTGGAGGTCGCGGGCGTACGGTTATGCGAACGGGCCACACACGTCACGGCCACCGGCCAGACATTCCTTGTCCTGCACGGCGACGAATTTGATTCCGTGGTGCGTTACGCACCTCTTCTGGCGGTGCTCGGCGATCAGGCCTACACCTTGGCGCTGGCCATCAACCACGTCGTCAACGCCGCCCGACGGCGGCTCGGGCTGCCTTATCGCTCGCTGTCCGCGTGGCTCAAGCGGCAGGTGAAAGGCGCCGTCATGGCCATCGACCGTTTCGAACATGCTGCGATCGCCGAGGCGCGCAAACACGATGCGGACGGCGTGATCTGCGGCCATATCCATCATCCCGTCATCCGGACGATCGACGGCCTGCTTTACATGAATGACGGCGACTGGGTGGAAAGCTGCAGCGCGCTGGTCGAACGAACCGACGGCACGATGGAACTGCTCGGACTGGCACAGACACTCGGCGCGCCGGATGTCTCGCACGCCTTCGCACGCCGGTCGCCGGGACGGACAGCCGCGCCAAAACCCGTGTTCATGCCGGAGCCCGCGTGACCATGCGCCTGCTGATCGTCACCGACGCGTGGCGTCCACAGGTCAACGGGGTGGTACGAACGCTGGGCATGGTCGCCGACGCTCTGCGCGCGGAAGGCCACGTGGTCGAGATCGCGGGGCCTGACCGCTTCACGTCCTGCGCGTGCCCGACCTATCCCGAAATCCGGCTCGCCCTTCTGCCCGGGCGGCGTCTCGCACGGATCGCACGCGATTTTCGGCCCGATGCGCTGCATATCGCGACCGAAGGGCCTCTCGGCATGGCTGCGCGGCGCTGGGCCCTGACGCGCGGCCTGGACTTCACCACGTCGTTTCACACGCGCTTCCCTGAATATCTGCACGCCCGCTTCGGCATGCCTGTCGGACCTGCCTACGGCGCGCTGCGCTGGTTCCACGGCGCTGCCGCCGCCACGCTGGTGCCCACCGCCAGCATCGCGCGCGATCTGGCCGCGCGGGGTTTTGGTGGGCTGCGGAACTGGACGCGCGGGGTGGATCTGTCGGGATTCCGTCCGGGCGGCGGCCGGGATTGGCAGCGCGAGTTCGGGCGACAGGGACCCTATTTCCTCAGCGTCGGACGCGTCGCTGTCGAAAAGAACCTCGACGCGTTTCTTCGCCTCGATCTGCCAGGCAGCAAGATCGTCGTCGGCGACGGTCCCGCCCGGGCGGACCTGCAACGACGCTATCCCGATGCCCTGTTCGTGGGCACGCTGGAAGGCGAAGCCCTGCGCGCGGCCTATGCCGGCTCGGACGTCTTCGTGTTCCCGTCGCGCACCGACACATTCGGACTCGTCATTCTCGAAGCTTTGGCGTGTGGCCTGCCGGTGGCGAGTTTCAACGCGCCCGGACCGGCCGACATTTTCGCCGGCGCCCCATCGGCGATCCATGCCTGCGGCGACGACCTGCAGGCGCAGGCGCGCGCGCTGCTGACGACCGATCGGGACGCCTGCCGGGCATGGGCGGAGCGCTT
>NZ_JABXXR010000274.1 GCF_013376175.1 Ameyamaea chiangmaiensis | reverse complement strand
GCCACCTGCCCCAGCTTCAGGCCGCTGGTCTCGGCGAACGCGCGCAGGGCCGCGTCCAGTGCCTCGGGCGTGAAGTCGCCCAGCGCCGCCAGTTCGTGGCTCAGGCCGCGCAGCATCGTGCGGGCCTCCGGCGTCAGCAGCTTTTCGGCCTTGGCATCGAAGGCGAACGGCACCGGCCGCGCCAGAAACGCCGCACTGTCGGCCAGTTCGACCAGTGTGCGTGCACGCTCCTTCAACCCGGGCATCAGGGTGCGGATTCGCGCCCGCGCCACGTCGTCGACGACCAGCCCATCCCGGCCCGTCAGGCGCTCCACCACGTCGGCGGTCAGGCGGTCGTCATCGGCCTGCCGCAGCCAGACGCCGTTGATGTGCGACAGCTTGGCGTAGTCCATGCGCGACGGCGCGCGGCCGACACCGTCGAGGTCGAACAGTTCGATCTGCTCGGGACGGGACAGGATCTCCGCGTCGCCATGCCCCCAGCCCAGACGCAGCAGGTAATTGCAAAGCGCCTCGGGCAGATAACCCATGTCGCGGAATTCGACGACGGACTGCGCGCCGTGGCGCTTGGACAGCTTGGCGCCGTCGGGTCCGTGGATCAGCGGCAGATGCGCGAAATTCGGTCGTTCCCAGCCCATCGCCGTATAGATCATGCTCTGGCGGAAGGTGTTGGTCAGATGGTCGTCGCCGCGGATCACATGGGTGATCGCCATATCATGATCGTCGACCACGACCGCGTGCTGATAGGTGGGCGTGCCGTCGGCCCGCAGGATGATCATGTCGTCGAGTTCGGTGTTGGCGACACGCACCTCGCCCTGCACCAGATCGTTCACCACCGTCTCGCCCTCACGCGGGGCCTTGATACGCACGGTGTAGGACGCGCCGGGGGGCGCCTCGGACGGATCGCGGTCGCGCCAGTAGCCGTTGTAACGCGGGGGGCGCCCCTCCTTCATCGCCTGCTCGCGCATGGCGGTGAGTTCCTCAGGCGTGCAGTAGCAGCGATACGCGTCGCCTTGCTCCAACAGCTGGAGGGCGACCTCGGTGTGGCGGGGCTGGCGGCTGGACTGGAACACGGGTTCCTCGTCCCAGTCGAGGCCCATCCAGCGCAGCCCCTCGAACAGCACGTCGACCGCCTTCTGGGTCGACCGCTCCCGGTCCGTGTCCTCGATCCGCAGGAGGAACTGACCCCCGACATGGCGGGCAAAGAGGTAATTGAACAGGGCTGCGCGGGCGTTGCCGATGTGCAGCAGGCCGGTCGGGCTCGGGGCGAAGCGGGTGCGGATCGTCATAAGGGGCCTCCTTACCATGCCTTACGGCGCGCCACTATCCCGGATGGGGCCCGAGCGCGCGTCCACGTGACAGAACCTCTCGCATCCTGGCCTGCGTTCAGAAGGGCCGTGCCTCCACATGGCCCGGCAGCACGTGCGCCACGTGGCAGGACGCGCAGTCGCGAACCGGCCCGCTGCGATGCCCGGCGTCGCGCTCACGCTGATGGCAGCTCTCGCACAGGGTGTGAAACGTCTGCGCCACATGCACGGACTGGTCCGGCAGCGCCTTGTGACAGGCCACACAGAACGGCACCGCCCCGGGCAGGCGCATCACGCGCGCCTGAACGTAATCGTGATGGCAGGTCGCGCAGTTGATCGAAATGTGATCGGTATGCTCGAAATACAGTGGGAGGCGCGCGCCGTGCCGGGCCGCGTGGCCATGCTCCCACACAAGGCCGCCGACCGCCCCCGCCAGACCGAGCACACCCAGCCCCCAGCCGAGACCGCGACTCATCCGCCACCGTGATGCGGCAGGCCCGCGAACACCGCGCCCCCCGCCACCGCCAGCACGAATACGCCCCCCGCGATCAGGCGCGCACCAGACACGGCATGCACGCGCCGACCGGGCCCCGGGCC
>NZ_JABXXR010000273.1 GCF_013376175.1 Ameyamaea chiangmaiensis | reverse complement strand
CCCGCGCCCTGGCCCGCGCGTCGGGCGCGCAGCGTAACGAGGCGCTTCGCGCGGCGGCAGCCGCACTTCGTGCCGATGTCGCCACGGTGCTTGACGCCAACGCGCGTGATCTGGCCGCGTCGACCGCGACGGATGCGTTTCGCGACCGCCTGACGCTGACGCCGTCCCGTCTTGAAGCGATGGCCCAGGGGCTTGAGGACATCGCGGCCTTGCCCGACCCGGTCGGGCGCGTCATGGCGGCCTGGGAACGGCCGAACGGCCTGAAGATCCGCCGGGTGGCGACGCCGGTCGGCGTGATCGGGATGATCTACGAAAGCCGGCCCAATGTCGGCGCGGACGCGGCTGGTTTGTGCATCAAGTCCGGCAATGCCGTGATCCTGCGTGGCGGGTCCGAAAGCCTGCACAGCGCGCGCGCGATCCATGCCGCGATGGCCAAGGGGCTGCGTGCGGCGGGGTTGCCCGTCGAGGCCGTGCAGATCGCACCGGACGCGGACCGGGCGCATGTGGCGGCGATGCTGGGCGCGGCGGGGCTGATCGACCTGATCATTCCCCGGGGTGGCAAGTCGCTGGTCGAGCGCGTGCTGCGTGACGCGCGGGTGCCGGTTCTGGCGCATGCGGAGGGGCTCTGCCACACCTATGTGCACGCGGCGGCTGATCCGGCCATGGCGCGGTCAATCGTCGCCAACGCGAAGATGCGGCGCGTGGGGATCTGTGGCGCGACGGAAACCCTGCTGATCGATACCGCGATCGCTCCGGCCCTGTTGCCGGCGATCGTGGGCGACCTGCGGGCGCTGGGGTGCGATTTCCGCGCCGATGCGCGGGCGCGTGCGATCGTCCCGGACCTGGCTGCCGCGACGGACGCGGATTTTTCCACCGAGTGGCTGGACCGCATCCTGTCCGTCGCCGTGGTGGAGGGCGTTGATGACGCGCTGGCGCACATCGCGCGTCATGGCAGCGCCCACACCGAGGCGATCGTCACCGAGGACGCCGACGTGGCGGCGCGATTCCTGAACGGGACGGACAGCGCGGTGGTGATGTGGAATGCCTCGACCCAGTTCTGCGACGGCGGAGAGTTCGGTTTCGGGGCCGAGATCGGGATTGCGACCGGTCGGTTTCATGCGCGGGGCCCGGTCGGGCTCGAGCAGTTGACCACGTTCCGGTACGAGGTGATCGGAACAGGGCAGACACGCCCCTGAGGCGCGTGGTCCAACGGGGTTGAGGGCGATGTGCCGGTAATTCCGACCTGGGGGGATTCGCGCCGGGTGCGCATCGGGCTTCTGGGTGGTTCGTTCAACCCTGTGCACGCGGGGCATCTCGCCATCGCGCGACGTGCGTTGCGTGTGCTGGACCTCGATCAGGTATGGCTGATGGTCTCGCCCGGCAATCCGCTCAAGCCGGTGGAAGGCATGGCACCTTTTGAGGAGCGGCTGGCCGGTGTGCGTTGTGTTGCCGACGGACGGCGGATCGTTGCAACCGATATCGAGCGCCGTCTGGGCACCCGCTACACGGTCGACACCATTGCCCGGTTGCGCACGCGTTTCCCCAATGTGTCGTTCGTCTGGCTGATGGGCGCGGACGGTCTTGCGAGCCTGCCGCGCTGGCGCGGGTGGCGGCGGCTGGCCGCGTTGGTACCGATCGCCGTGTTGCCGCGGCCGCGCTACAACGTCGCTGCCCTTTCGGGCCGGGCGGCGCGGACAATGGTGTCTGATCGCAGGCCAGCGCGCGCGGCGCGGGCCTTACCCGGGCGCAGCGGTCACGCTTGGGCTTTTCTTCCCGGCCCGCAGGACGGTATATCGGCAACAGCCCTGCGCACGATGAGATCTGGCGCACGCGACCCGGGACAGGCCCCGACACAGGAGAGACCACCATCGCCAGAAAACCCCCGTCCGACGTGACGCCCAAGCGCCGCA
>NZ_JABXXR010000272.1 GCF_013376175.1 Ameyamaea chiangmaiensis | reverse complement strand
AACAGGTGCAGCGCGACCGTGGCGGCCCCGGCCAGAAGCCCGGGCATCCATGCCCCGTGGAACACAAGGCCCAGCCAGCCGAACACCAGAACCCGCAGCGACGGCCGTTCGACCACCAGCACCGGCGGCCGGTCCGACTCGGGGGCGAAGAAGGGGGTGTAGAGCTTCACAGCACGCCCTTGGTCGACGGGATCGCGCCTGCCGCGCGGGGGTCGGCCTCGGCCGCCATGCGCAGGGCGCGGGCCGTGGCCTTGAACCCGGCCTCCGCAATGTGATGTGAATTGCGCCCAGCCTTGCTGGTGACGTGCAGGGTGATCATGGCCGCCATGGCGAAACCACGATAGAATTCCTCGAACAGTTCGGTGTCCATCACGCCGATCTTCTCCGACGGGAACGTGACGCTCCACGCCAGATAGGGGCGGCCGGAAATGTCCACCACCACTTCGCTCAAGGCTTCGTCCAGCGGCGCGAGAGCCGAGCCGAAGCGGCGGATACCGCGCTTGTCCCCGATCGCCTTCGCGAACGCCTGACCCAGCGCGATCCCGATATCCTCGGTCGTATGGTGGAAATCGATATGCAGGTCGCCCTTGGCCACGATCTCCAGATCGAACAGGCCGTGCCGCGCCAGCGCGGTCAGCATGTGATCAAGGAAGCCGATCCCCGTTTCGATGCGGGAATC
This sequence comes from Ameyamaea chiangmaiensis, assembly GCF_013376175.1. Classification (GTDB taxonomy): domain Bacteria; phylum Pseudomonadota; class Alphaproteobacteria; order Acetobacterales; family Acetobacteraceae; genus Ameyamaea; species Ameyamaea chiangmaiensis. Next base: position 1,248 of record NZ_JABXXR010000272.1, on the reverse strand, counting down.
GCCCGTGCCGTCGAGATTGATGGCAACGTGGATGTCGGTCTCGCCGGTCACGCGGTGGACGGAGGCTGTGCGCGGTGCGTTCATGGCCCTCTTCCTACAGGATCGTCGTCCGCAAGGCCACCTCGGCCCGTGCTGATGGATGTGGCTTTCCTCTATCTGTGAAAAGGTGCGCGGACAGGCCCTGATGCCAACGCGCGGCGCATACGGACGTTTTCAAATCCGGGTCAGATGGGGCATCATGCCGCCCCCTTGCGTTGCTGCGGAGTTTTCCATGACGTTGCCCGACATGACACCCATCGACATGTTGCTGTCGCGTGCCTCCACCGACGCTCTGGCCGAACCCGCGCCCGAAGGGGCGACGCTGGACCGGATCCTGGCCACCGGCCTGCGCGCGCCCGACCACGGCAAGCTGCGGCCCTGGCGCTATGTCGTGGTGCGCGGTCCGCATCGCGCCGTTCTGGCCGAGCTGATCGTCGCCGGGATGCTGGCCCGCGATCCCGATGTCGCGTCCAAGAAGATCGACAAGCGCCGCAACCGCTTCTCCACCATGCCGATGACGATCGCGCTGGGCATGCATCTGCGCCCCGACGACAAAATCCCGCTGTGGGAACAGGACATGGCCGTCGCTGCGGGTGCGATGAACGTGCTCAACGCCCTGCACGCCGAAGGCTTCGGCGGCGTCTGGGTCAGCGGCGACATGGTCGAAGACCCCGCCGTGGCCGGTGCGCTGGGCTTTCACGCGCCGCACCGCCTGGCCGGATTCCTGTTCGTCGGCACGCCCGACGGCAAGCCGCACGCCCCCAAACGCCCGGACATCGCCGATTACCGCGCGATCTGGGACGGCACGCCGCCCGTCTTCGGCGCCGACATCCCGCGCAAGGAGCGGTCATGACCCGGGATGTGGTGATCGCGGGGGCAGGCCCGGTCGGGCTGGCGCTGGCCCTGTCGCTTGACGACGCGGGCTTCGGCGTCACGCTGGTCGATCCCACGCCCGAACACGCGCTGGCCAATCCGGCCTTCGACGGCCGCGAAATCGCCCTGACCCATCACGCCGTCGCGCAACTGCGTGCCTTCGGCGCGTGGGACGATATTCCCGATGTCGGCAAATCCCCCCTGCGCGAGGCACGGGTCGAGACCGGGCGGGACGGCGCGCGCCAGCCGCTGATCTTCGACCTTCCCGACGATACGCCCGACGGGGTCGAGGCGCTGGGGACGCTGGTGTCCAACCACATGATCCGCAAGGCGCTG
>NZ_JABXXR010000271.1 GCF_013376175.1 Ameyamaea chiangmaiensis | reverse complement strand
AGGAGCCGGCGCGGGGGCACTGGCCGCCTGTTGCGTCACGATGGCGTCGAGCGTGTGGGTGAAGGCGGCCCGCTTCTGCGGGTCGTTGAGCATGTCCAGCACCTGCCGCGCCTGCTGTTGCGTCAGGGGCGAGGATGGTGCCGCCGGGGCGGCCGCGGCTGTCTGGGCACCCGCCGCCGTGGCCAGCGACACAAGGACGCCCAGAGCAACCACCAACCCGGACAGCAGGCGGGACAGCGCGACGGGGCGGCACGGAGCGGACGTCTGATGGGAAGAATGGTCCGGCCGGGTCTGTGCGGTCATACCGTGTCCTGTCGTCTCGATGTGGCGGGGATGCCCCCCATCAGGAAGACGGGGTGAACAGCACCGGTGGCGTGGGGCGTGAGCGTATAACGACCGTTTCCGCGATAAGATCATGCAGCGCCTGCTTGCGCAGGGTCCAGCCGGCCATCAGAAACCCGACGCCCAGCGTAAGGAGTGATAGAAATTTGGCGAAATAACGCACACCGGCGCGTAGCAGGCCGATGCGGCGCCCGTGCAGGTCGGTGACGCGCATCCGGCAGGCCAGCTTTCCCGGGGTCGCACGCAGGGCCGAGGCCTCGAACAGGATGTAGTAGAGCGCGGGCAGCAGAAAACTGAGCGATTCGTAGACGCCCGAACCATGCCAGTGCACATGCGGCATCAGGATCATGGGGGATGAGACGCTGAAATCGGCCGCCTGCGTTGTCCGCCACGCAATGTCGCTCGCGCCCTCGCCCGAGGCGCCCCCGTAGGTAATGGTCACGGCGGGGGTGAAGGCCAGTGCAATGAACCGGTGCAGCATACCGAGGGCGATGACGTCGATGAGATAGGCTAGAACACGCCACCAGAACCCGGCGAACACCCAGGCCCGGGCTTCGGGCACCGGCATGCTCCAGCGTGGATCGGGCGGCGGAGCGGAGAACGAACCGAAGCTCATGATACTGCGCCGTTCAGCTTCGGTAGGAGCCGTTGATGTCGATATAGCCGTGTGTCAGATCGCAGCTCCAGGCGACATTGCGGCCATTGCCCAGACCCAGATCGACATCGATCTCGATGTCCTGCCCCTTCATGTGGGCCACCACCGGCGTCTCGTCATAGCCTTCGACCACCGTTCCGTCGCGCGCGATCCAGGTGCCCCCGATGCCGACGCTGAGCGTGTCGCGGTTGGCGGGCTCGCCGCATTTGCCCACGGCCATCACGATCCGGCCCCAGTTCGCGTCCTCGCCCGCGATCGCGGTCTTGACCAGCGGCGAGTTGGCGATCGCCATCGCGACACGGCCGGCGGACTGGTCGTCCACCGCACCGCTGACGCGGATTTCCATCATCTTGGTCGCACCCTCGCCGTCACGCACGACAAGCAGCGCCAGATCACGCAGGAGGGACTCGAGCGCCTCGGCGAACGGCGCCAGCGCCTCGTCCTCCGGCCCGTCGACCGGGGCATTCCCGGCCTGACCCGTGGCAAACAGCAACACCATGTCCGAGGTCGAGGTATCCGAATCCACCGTCGTGCGGTTGAACGTGCGATCGACCGACGCCGAGAGCAGCGTCTGCAACGTGCCTGACGGCACTGCCGCATCGGTCGCCACGAAACACAGCATCGTCGCCATGTCGGGCGCGATCATGCCGCTGCCCTTGGCGATGCCCTGAAGGCGGACCGTAGTACCGCCCAGCGCGACCTCGCGCACCGCCGCCTTGGGGAAAGTGTCGGTGGTCATGATGCCCCGCGCGGCGGCTTCCCACCCATCGTCGCTCAGCGACGCATGCAGCGCCGGAAGGGCATCGGTAATCTTCTCGGCGGGCAGGACCTCGCCGATCACGCCGGTCGAGGCAAGGAATACCTCGGCCGCCGGGCACTGGGCCAGACGCGCGGCACCCGCGGCGGTGGCCTGCGTCGTCTCGACCCCGGCGCGGCCGGTGAAGACATTCG
>NZ_JABXXR010000270.1 GCF_013376175.1 Ameyamaea chiangmaiensis | reverse complement strand
ACCCGTTCACGCCCCCGCCGCAGACTCAGCGGGCTGGCAGTTCCCGGGCCTCGACCTGTTGCAGGCCGCGCCCGCGCATGCCGGCGCGGGTCCGTCGCCCGATATGCTGCAGGCCAACGCGCGGCTTTTGGAAAATGTTCTGGCCGATTACGGCGTTCAGGGTGTCATCGGCGACATTCACGCCGGCCCGGTGGTGACGCTGTACGAGCTGGAACCCGCCCCCGGGATCCGTTCGGCCCGCGTCATCGGGTTGGCCGACGATGTGGCGCGGTCGCTGTCCGTGCTGAGTGTGCGTATCGCCGTCGTGCCGGGCCGCAACGTGATCGGCATCGAAGTGCCCAATGCGCGGCGCGAGACCGTGTATTACACCGAACTTCTGAACACTGCCGGGTGGCACCAGAACCCGTCCAAACTGTGTCTGGCGCTGGGCAAGGACATCGCGGGCAATCCGGTCTATGGCGATCTGGCCCGCATGCCCCATCTGCTGATCGCGGGCACGACCGGGTCGGGCAAGTCGGTCGGCGTGAACTCCATGATCCTGTCGCTGCTCTACCGGCTGTCGCCGGCGGAATGCCGCCTGATCATGATCGACCCGAAAATTCTCGAACTCTCGATCTATGACGGCATTCCGCACCTGATGACGCCTGTCGTGACCGAACCCGCGAAGGCGGTCACAGCCCTTAAATGGACGGTGCGCGAGATGGACCGCCGCTATCGCGCGATGGCACATCTGCAGGTGCGCAACATCGCCGGCTACAACGATCGCGTGACCGAGGCACAGGCGCGGGGCGAGATCGTGACGCGCCGTGTGCAGACCGGCTACGATCAGGAGACCGGTCGCCCGATTTTCGAGGAGCAGCAGCTCGCGCTCGAGACGATGCCCTATATCGTCGTGGTGATCGACGAGATGGCCGACCTGATGATGGTGGCGGGCAAGGAGATCGAGTCCGCCGTCCAGCGTCTGGCGCAAAAGGCGCGCGCGGCGGGCATTCACGTCATCATGGCGACGCAGCGCCCGTCGGTCGACGTGATCACCGGTACGATCAAGGCCAATTTCCCGACCCGTATCTCGTTCCAGGTCATCAGCAAGTTCGACAGCCGCACCATTCTGGGCGAGCAGGGCGCCGAGCAGCTGCTGGGTCAGGGCGACATGCTGTACATGCAGGGCGGCGGACGTATCACCCGCGTGCACGGCCCGTTCGTGAGCGACGGTGAGGTCGAGAACGTGGTGGCCTTCCTCCGCGCGCAGGGCGAGCCGGTCTACAACGACGATGTGACATCGGCCGAGGACGAGGAAAGCTCGGGGGGTGGCGGTTCGTCGTCCGGCAATGGTCTGGGCAGCGGCGGGTATGACGCGGAGACGAGCCTGTTCGATCAGGCCGTTGCCATCGTCGCGCGCGAAGGCAAGGCGTCGACATCGTTCATCCAGCGCCACCTGTCGATCGGCTACAACCGCGCGGCCAAGCTGATCGAGCAGATGGAAAAGGAAGGCATCGTCAGCCAGGCCAACCATGTCGGACGGCGCGAGGTGCTGATTCGCAGAACCGATGCAGACGACTGACGTCCGCAGGTCGCGCCGGACGGGGCCGCCCGCCCATGAGGGCGGCATACGCGTGAAGGCCGATCCGCCACCCGCTGGCGGCACGGCCGTCTTCCCCTATCCGATCCTGTTTCGCGACACGCGTTTCCTTGTCATCGACAAACCCGCCGGCCTGCCGGTCCATCCCGGCCCGCGTGGCGGCGCGTCGGTCGAGGACGCGTTCGCCCTGCTGCCGCGACGCAAGCTTGGCGGTCCGTGGCTCGCGCACCGGCTGGACGCGGATACGGCGGGGTGTCTGCTGATCGCGCTGCGCAAGCAGGCGCTGATGGCCGCGCAGGCCTGCTTCGCGGAGGGCACGGCCCGCAAGACCTACTGGGCCATCGTGCGCGGCCAGCCCGCCTCGGACCACGGACATGT
>NZ_JABXXR010000269.1 GCF_013376175.1 Ameyamaea chiangmaiensis | reverse complement strand
CCTGCTGGCGCCCATGGCCTCGATGCTGGCGTCGCGCACGCGCACCGACCGTCTGGTCCTGTCGGGGGCCGCCACACAGTCGGCCCTCGATTCGCTGTCGGCGCGCCTGGACGAAGGGCGCGAGATCTCGCGCTACATGACCGGGCTGCTGATCTTCCTGGGCCTGCTGGGCACGTTCTACGGCCTGCTGCTGACGGTGGGGTCGATCGCCGATGTGATCGGCGGCATGTCGGCGGGCTCGGGCGACATGGGCGTCATGTTCGATCAGCTCAAGAGCGGTCTCGCCCGCCCGCTGCACGGCATGGGCACGGCCTTCTCGGGCTCCATGTTCGGTCTGGCCAGCGCGCTGGTGCTCGGCTTCCTCGACCTGACGGCCGGGCAGGCGCAGAACCGCTTCTTCAATAACCTCGAGGAATGGCTCGCCGGCATCACCCGTTTCTCGGGCGCGGTCAGCATCGACGGCGCCGACGGCTCGGTGCCCGCCTATGTGCAGGCGCTGCTCGAACAGACGGCCGAGAACCTCGAGTCCCTCCAGACCGTCATCACGCGCGGTGAAGACGGCCGCGTGCGTCAGCAGGCCGTGCTCGCCAGCCTGGACGAGCGCCTCGGCGCCATGAACGAAATGCTGCGCGCCAACCAGCAGCTGATGCTGCGTCTGGCCGAGGGACAGGCCGCCCTGTTGCCGTTCCTCAAGCAGGTCGGCGATGCGGGCACCCCCGGATCGGCCACGTTCGAGGACAACCGGGCCATGCGCGACCACCTGCGCGGGATCGAGACCCTGCTGGGACGCCTGCTGAACGACGGCACGCAGGCCCGCGCGCAGGCCACCGCAGACATCCGCAACGACCTGCGCGTGCTGGCCCGCACCATCGCGGCCAGCGCGCCCGCGTCGGGCGGCAACCACACCGGCACCCCGGGACCGCGCTGAGATGGCGCGCCGTCGCCGCTTCACCCATGGCGGGCTGGATGTCTGGCCCGGGTATGTGGACGCGCTGTCCACCCTACTGATGGTGGTGACGTTCGTGTTGCTGGTCTTTGTGCTGGGGCAGGCGTTCCTGTCCGTGTCGCTCGACCGGCGACAACACACGCTCGACCAGTTGCAGCACCAGATGGCCGAACTGACCCGCATGCTCGCACTCGAACGCGGGCACGAGCACACGCTCGAGTTGACGGTCGCCTCGATCACGGCCGAGCGCGACAAGACGCAGGCGGCGCTGAAGACGCTGGGCGCACAGCTTGACCAGCGCAACCAGGATCTGGGCGAGCAGGCCGCCAACAGCCGCGCGGACGAGGACGAGATCGCCCGCCTCAACGATCAGATGATCCAGCTGAACCAGCAGCTTGCCGCTGTGGTACAGACCCTCGACATCGCGCAGAAGGACGTCAAGGGCCGGGACGCGCAGATCAGCGATCTGGGCAACCGCCTCAACATTGCTCTGGCCGACCGGGTCGAGCAGTTGAAGAAATACCGCTCCGAGTTCTTCGGCCGCCTGCGCGATATCCTGCATGACGAAAAAGGCGTGCAGGTGGTCGGCGACCGCTTCGTCTTCCAGAGCGAGGTTCTGTTCCCGCAAGGCAGCGCCGACCTGTCGCCCGCGGGGCAGGCCGCGATCCAGAAGCTTGCCCACACCCTCAAGCAGGTGGCGACCCAGATCCCGGCGGATCTGCCCTGGATCCTGCGCGTCGACGGCCACGCCGACCGCACACCGATTCACGGCGCGTTCGCGTCGAACTGGGAGCTGTCGAGCGCGCGCGCGATCACCGTGGTCAAGGTGCTGATCGGCGCCGGGATCGACCCCCGACATCTGGCCGCCACAGGCTTTGCCGACTATCAGCCGCTCGATACCGCCCAGACACCCGCCGCTTTCGCCCGCAACCGTCGTATCGAATTCCGCCTGACCGACCGCTGAACGACCGCGGCGGACGCGCCCCCCCGGTTGCGGCCGCCGCCGGCGCGGGCCTGACCTGTGGC
>NZ_JABXXR010000268.1 GCF_013376175.1 Ameyamaea chiangmaiensis | reverse complement strand
GTTTCCTGGCCGGCGCAGGCGGCCAGCGAGAGCAGGCCGCCCAGCATCACGAACCCGGCCTTGCGCCCCGGCCCGCGAGGCGCGACACCTGAGGCCTGTTTCTTCACCGGGTTGACGAATGTCCGAACGCGCATCTGATCCTTGTTTCCTCTCGCTTCCGGACCCGGCAGCCGCCAGTCCCGTAGAGTCCGTGCCGCCATCTGCCGGTGACGGTAGCGCTAACGCCGACGACGCCGAAAGTCTTCATGCCGATAACGCGCCAATGCGGCAAGCCGATGACGGGGCCGGCCTGCTGACGCTGGTGGCGACCCCGATCGGTAATCTGGGCGATTTCAGCACCCGGGGGGCCGACGCCCTTGCCCGTGCCGACCTCGTCCTGTGCGAGGACACACGCACCACGGCCAAGCTGCTGCGTGCCAAGGGCCTGTCGGTCCGGACCGAACCCCTGCATGATCACAATGAGGCCCAGCGCGCTCCGGCCCTTGTCGAACGCCTTCTGGCGGGGGCCAGAATCGCCGTTGTGTCCGACGCCGGCACGCCGCTGATGTCCGACCCCGGGTTTCGTCTCGTACGTGCGGCGATCGACGCCGGCGTGACCGTGACGGCTGTTCCGGGCGCCAATGCGGCGGTCATCGCGCTGACCCTGTCGGGGCTGCCGCCGCATCCGTTCATGTTCGTGGGGTTTGCGCCACCGCGCTCGGCGGCGCGCCGCGATGGATTTTCACGTTTGCGTGCCGCCGAACAGGCGGGCCTGTCCGCCACCCTGATCTGGCACGAGGCACCGCACCGGCTGCGCGACATGCTGGCCGATCTTGCCGACGTCTTCGGGCCGGAACGTCCGGCGGCGGTGGCGCGCGAGCTGACCAAACGCTTCGAGGAGGTCCGTCGAGGCACCTTATCAGAGCTGCAGCGCTGGTTCGGCGCGACGGAACCGCGCGGCGAAATCACGGTCCTGATCGGCCCGGCGCCACAGGACGATGCCGGGGCCGCGGACCTCGACACGTTGTTGCGCGAAGCCCTGGCCACGAACAGCGTCAAGGATGCGGCGACCCTGGTGGCGACGACGGTCGCGCTGCCGCGCCGGACGGTCTATGCCCGCGCCCTCGAACTGGCGCGGACACGCGCGGCCGGAGAAGAATAGGCAGCGCTGCCTGACCGCCCCGGCCGTCCCTTTTACGGGACCATCAGCATGACGGTCGCGATACAGGCGATCCCTTCCTCGCGCCCGGTGAAGCCCAGCCGTTCGGAGGTGGTCGCCTTGACCGAAATCGTGCCGATGTCGACCTGAAGCAGGTCGGCCAGCCGCGCGCGCATTGCCTCGGCATGGGGGCCGATTTTCGGGCGCTCGCACACCAGCGTGACGTCGGCGCTGGTCAGGAAGCCGCCGCGTGCGCGAATACGCTCGCCCGCGTGGACAAGAAAGCGCGCGCTGTCGGCGTCTTTCCATTCATTGTCGCTGGGGGGGAAATGGCGGCCGATATCGCCCTCGGCCAGAGCGCCGTAAATCGCGTCGCACAGCGCGTGGATCCCGACATCGGCATCGGAATGCCCCGCCAGACCGCGCGTGTGCGGCACATCGATCCCGCACAGGATGAGCTTGCGCCCGTCCTCGAAGGCATGGACGTCGTAACCGGTACCGGCGCGGGGCAGCAGCTGCCCATCCATCAGACGTTCGAGACGCACGAGATCCTCCGCATAGGTCAGTTTGATATTGTCCTCGGTGCCCGGGACAAGCGCCACGTCGTGGCCCGCCCTCTCAAGCAGAAGCGCATCGTCGGTCGCGGCGCCGTCCGCGCTGGCGCCGTGCAGCGCATGCAGAAGCCCGAAATGGAAGCCTTGCGGCGTCTGCGCCCGCCAGAGCTGATCGCGCGACACGGTGCTCCTGCTCTGGCGATCGGGCTGGTTCGTCGGCGCCCCCCGGTCCGGCGCGCGGGGTGCCCATCCATGAGCACGTCTGCCATGCCCCGCCGCGTCCTGATCGGC
>NZ_JABXXR010000267.1 GCF_013376175.1 Ameyamaea chiangmaiensis | reverse complement strand
CGTCCGGCGGTGGTGCCGGCGTGGCGCAGGCGGTGCGTCGGCTGGAGCGCGAGATCGCCGATGTGATGGCGCTGGCGGGGGTTCCCACGCTTGACGCGCTGCGGGCTGGCGGCTCCGGGCTGGTGTGGGGCCCGTGACCGCACGCCGTCTCCGCGGTCAGGGTCGTCGCAGGCGCGCGACACACGAGACACGACAAAATTCCGCCGCTTTTTAACGGCTTCGTTATCAGTGTGGGATAACGGTTACAGAGTTCGGCTGTTCATTGCAGGGCGGAGGAACTACTCTCCGGGCGGTGCGCTGTCGGCTGACAGGGCAGACGTGCGACGCTGCGCCGACGGGTGAGCTTTACGACAAGGACTTCAGTGCATGCCCGTGAGGCTTTTCCGGAACGACACGCTCGAGCGACTGACCTATATGCCGATCGCTGTGTTCGTTCCGGTGTGGGGTATCGTGCTGGCCGGGTTGGCCTACGAGGGTTCAGCCCTGCCCATGCTGCAGTCCTTCCTGTCGTTCGGCACGGGGCTCGCCCTGTGGACGCTGATGGAATACATCGCCCATCGGCATGTCTTTCACCTCAATCTGTCGTCTGCCGTCGGGAAGCGCTTCATTTTCCTGCTGCACGGCAATCACCATGCCGAACCGGGTGACAAGCTGCGTAACATGATGCCGCTGACGGTCACCCTGCCGATCGCGGCGGCCTTGTGGATCGTCGCCCGGATGTTCGCCGGCGCGCCGGGGCTGGCCATGCTGGCCGGCTTTGTCGCCGGATACGTCGCCTACGACCTGATCCACTACAGCTGCCACCAGTATGCGTTTCGCCGTGGCTGGCTGGGGGGCCTGCGGCGTCACCATCTGTCGCATCATTACGCGGCGCCGAACCGGAATTTCGCTGTCAGCAATACGTTCTGGGACCGGATTTTCCGGACCAAGGCGGGCCGCGTCTCATCCTGACCATGCGCATCGGCCTCGACACGCGCAATACCGGTCGCGCCGGGGGTACCGGGGTTGCGACCTATGCCCGGGTTCTTGCCGAGGCCTGTCATCGCGCGGGGCTGGGCACGGCGTGGGTCGACGACGACATGGCCGGCGTGGAGCAGCCACGCAGTCCGGCGCGGCGCACGTGTCGGGCTGCCCGAAGTCTTCTGCCGAGCCGCCGCCTGCGCCCGACCGGCCCCTCCTTCACCGGACGCGATCTGTATCGCACCGCCGAGATCCGTGACCGCTGGGCGCGTGTGCCGACGCTGCTGCGGGCCTCCGGCGCGCCGGACGTCATGCACTGGACCTGTCCGCTGCCTCTGCGCTGGCCGGGCGTTCCCAACGTGGTGACGATCCATGACCTTATCCCCCTGCTGCATCCCGATCTGAGCGACACGCCGAAGGCGCGCCTCGCGCGACGGCTGGCGCAATGTTGTCGTGACGCGGCGGCCGTGGTCACGATCTCGGAGGCGGTGCGCCGAGACATCGTGGCGGTTCTGGGTATTCCGGCCCGGCGGATCGCCATGCTGTCGCAGGCCGTCTGGTTCCCCGAGGAGGATCTTGCCGCGTCGCACACCGTGGCGTCCCCGGTTCCATCAGGCGGATTCCTCTATTTCGGCAGCCTCGAGAGACGCAAGAATATCGGTCGCCTGATTACCGCCCATGGACGCTCCGGCACCCGGCGGCCCCTCATTCTGATCGGCACGCCCGGGTTCGGCGCCGAGGGCGAACTGGCCGCGCTGGCGGCCCATCCCGCGCCCGAGCGGGTGCATCAGGTGTCGTGGTGCAGCCGCGCGATGTTGATCCGCGCCATGCGCGAGGCACGCGCCGTGGTTTTTCCGTCGCTGGCCGAAGGGTTCGGTCTGCCGATTGCCGAGGCCATGACCCTGGGGACCCCGGTGGTGACAAGCGCGGGCCACGCGACGGAAGAGATCGCGGGGGGCGCGGCGCTTCTGGTCGAGGCGCGCGACGGCGACGCGTTGGCCGACGCGCTGCGTTGCCTCGACGTCGAT
>NZ_JABXXR010000266.1 GCF_013376175.1 Ameyamaea chiangmaiensis | reverse complement strand
GGCCTGTTGCCGGCGCGCCGGCAACAGGCCGCTGCGCGTGTCCGGCAGGGCGACGAACCATGCGCCCAGGGCCGGCATGAAACGTGTGAGACGGCCGCGATACCACGTACCGACCGGATCGGCCTCTCCGGGTCGCCACAGTGCAAAGTCCACGAGACGCTCGCCCCGCATGACCGCGATCCGGGCTTCGCCGGGACTGCAGGCCACGCGGATGATCGGGGCTAGCGCACCCATGCGCCCTTCTGTCCACGCAGAAGCTGCGCCGTCTCGAACAGGGGCAGCCCGATGACGCCCGACGCGCTACCGCCGATCTGGCGAATGAAGGCAGCGGCGTGGCCCTGCAGTGCGTAACCGCCCGCTTTCCCCTCCCAGTCTCCGGCGTCGAGCAGAGCCTCGATCTGGTAGTCGGTCAGGCGCGAGAACGTCACGTGGCTTTCAACGACACGCGTCGCGGCACGTCCGGCGGTCCAGGCCGCGCTCGGCTCCACCGCCACGGCGGTCAGAACGTGATGACGCCGCCCCGACAGCAGGTTCAGGCATCGTCGTGCCGTGGCCCGATCCTCGGCTTTGGGCAGGATGCGACGACCGACGGCCACGACCGTATCGGCGCCGATCACCAGCGCGGCTTCTGGCGTGCGGGCAGCGACCAGACGCGCCTTGTCGATCGCAAGACGCAGGGCGTACGGGCGTGGCAGTTCGCGGGGGTGGGGCGTCTCGTCGAGATCGGCCGGGTCGACCCGGTCGGGCGTGATGCCGATCTGCGCCAGGAGCGCCTGCCGGCGTGGCGAGGCCGAGGCCAGTACCAGCAGGGGGCTGGTCTCCATGGATCGGGCGTTCGTCATCGGCGGCGCGCGTGCGGTCGCACGGCCATGCGCTTACTTGAAGCGGAAGGTGATGCGGCCCTTGGACAGGTCATAGGGCGTCATTTCGACATTGACACGGTCACCGGCAAGGACGCGGATGCGGTTCTTGCGCATCTTGCCGCTCGTGTGGGCAAGAATCATATGCTCGTTATCGAGCTTGACGCGAAACATGGCATTGGGAAGCAGCTCCGTGACGGTGCCGCTGAACTCGATCATGTCTTCTTTCGACATAGTATCCTTCGATCAGCAAGTTGGGCGCAGTGGACAACGGCGACGGGGCCGCATGATGCGGCGACGTCCCGGACAACAGGGAACAGGCCCGTATGCCTTGCATGAGGCACGGACCGTAAGACCCGGGCGATATGGCGGACAACCGGCCCGGAGGTCAAGGTTTCACGCCAGAGGCCCGATGATCAGCGGGCCAGCCGTGTCTCGATGCTCATCGCATGGGCGTGCAGTCCCTCAGCCCGCGCCAGCAGGGCGCCTGCCGGTCCGATCCGCCCAAGTCCGGCCGCGTCGGCGGCGATGGAGGTCGTGCGCTTGAGGAAATCGAACACCGACAGGCCGGACGCGAAGCGGGCTGTCCGGCTGGTCGGCAGGACGTGGTTGGGGCCACCGACATAGTCACCCACGGCCTCGGCACAGAAGCGGCCCAGAAACGCGGCCCCCGCGTGGCGGACCTTCGCATAGAAGGACTCGGCATCGTCGAGGAGGATTTCAAGATGCTCGGGCGCCAGACGATCGACCAGCGCCGGGGCCTCGTCGAATGCGCGCACGACAATGATCGCCCCAAAGTCGCGCCAGCTCGCGCCCGCGATGGCGGCGCGTGGCAGGGTATCGAGTTCCCTCTCCACCGCCTTTGCCACGGCATCCGCGAACGCGGCGTCATCGGTGATCAGGATCGACTGGGCCATCTCGTCATGCTCGGCCTGCGCCAGCAGATCGAGCGCCACGATCCGCGGCGGATTCGAGCCGTCGGCCACGACCACGACCTCCGACGGGCCAGCAATGCTGTCGATCCCGACATGGCCGAACACCTGCCGCTTGGCCTCGGCCACATAGGCGTTGCCCGGGCCTACGATCCGGTCCACGGGTGCGATGGTCGCGGTGCCATAGGCCAGGGCGCCCACGGCCTGCGCGCCGCCGACGCGATAGACCTC
>NZ_JABXXR010000265.1 GCF_013376175.1 Ameyamaea chiangmaiensis | reverse complement strand
CGCGAGGGGCGGATCACCCCGCACGATCTTCTGCGCGACGGGGGGTGCGCGGTGTTGCTCGTCAATGCCCTGTCGGTGCGGACCGTCGCGTCGCTGAACGGACAGGCGCTGCCCGCGGCCCCGGCGTTCGAGGCCACAGTGCGGGCGTTTCTGGACGACCCGTCGCGCTGAGCGTCCCGCCACGCCGCCATACCTTGCCCCGCACGCGCCCGATGGACTATGGAACGCGGCCTGTCCCCACCCCTCGCAGCCGGGAAACCCGCCATCATGACCTCCGCCACCTCCTCGTCGATCGTGCCGGTGCGCCGCGCCCTGATCTCCGTCTCCGACAAGGCAGGGTTGCTTGATCTGGCACACGCACTGGTCGCGGCCGGGGCGGAAATCCTGTCCACCGGGGGATCGGCCAAGGCGATCCGGGAGGCCGGGCTGCCTGTCACGGACGTCTCCGACCACACGGGTTTCCCCGAGATCATGGACGGCCGCGTCAAGACATTGGTGCCGCAGATTCACGGCGGTATCCTGGCCCGCCGCGACCTGCCGGCGCATGTGGCCCAGATGGAGGAACATTCGATCGCGCCGATCGATCTGGTCGCGGTCAACCTCTATCCGTTCGAAGCCACCGTGGCGTCGGGCGCAGGCGCGGATGACTGCATCGAAAACATCGACATCGGCGGACCGGCCCTGATCCGCGCCGCGGCGAAGAACCACGACCATGTCGTGATCCTGACCGATCCGGCACAGTACGCCGCCATCATCGAGAACCTGTCGGCCGACAAGGGCACGACGCTGCAGACCCGCCGTACCCTCGCCGGTGCCGCGTATGCCCGCACGGCCGCCTATGACGCCGCGATCGCGGCCTGGTTCGCGGGCCAACGTGACGATGTCCTGCCGGAGCGCCTGTCGGTTGCCGGCCTCCGCCGCGAGAGCCTGCGTTATGGCGAAAACCCTCACCAGCAGGCCGCCTTCTACGCCGACGGCACCACGCGGCCGGGCGTCGCCACCGCGCGACAGGTGCAGGGCAAGGCGCTGTCGTACAACAATCTGAACGACACGGATGCCGCGTTCGAGGCCGTGGCCGAGTTCGATCGCCCGTCCGTCGTCATCGTCAAGCATGCCAATCCGTGCGGTGTCGCCAGTGCCGAGACGCTGTCGGCCGCGTGGGATCTGGCGCTGCGGTGCGACCCGGTCTCGGCTTTCGGCGGGATCGTCGCCCTGAACCGGACGCTCGACGAAGACGCGGCGGCCAGGATCGCCGCCATCTTCACCGAGGTGATCGTTGCCCCCGATGCGACCGATGGCGCCAGAGCCGTGCTGGCGAAGAAGAAAAATCTGCGCCTGCTGCTGACGGGCGCCCTGCCCGACCCGGCCGAGGGCGGGGTGGTCGTGCGGTCCGTCGCCGGCGGGTTCCTCGCCCAGACGCGCGATAACGGGCGCGTTGCCGCCGCAGACCTGAAGGTCGTGACCAAGCGCGCACCGACCGAGCGTGAACTGGCTGATCTGCTGTTCTCGTTCCGTGTGGCCAAGCACGTGAAATCCAACGCGATCGTCTATGTGCGCGACGGTGCCACGGTGGGCATCGGCGCCGGCCAGATGAGCCGCGTCGACTCCGCCCGCATTGCCGCATCCAAAAGCGGGGAGGCCGCCCGCGCGGCGGGTCAGACCCAGGCGCTGACCCACGGCAGCGTTGCCGCGTCGGACGCCTTCTTCCCCTTCGCCGACGGGCTTGAGACCATCGTGGCCGCCGGAGCGACGGCGGTGATCCAGCCGGGCGGCTCGATCCGTGACGACGAGGTGATCGCCGCCGCCGACGCGGCCGGCATCGCCATGGTGTTCACCGGGATGCGCCATTTCCGGCACTGACCTGCGCACCGCGCACTTGCCCGCCCGCGTCTGACGCCGCAACACGGAACGACCGGATGCGAGGCACCGTCCGGGCCAGGTTGGGACAACGGAGCGCGACAGATGACACAGCGGGCACGGCACGCACGAACGGCGGCGACACGGGTGGGGACGACACGGGCGCTC
>NZ_JABXXR010000264.1 GCF_013376175.1 Ameyamaea chiangmaiensis | reverse complement strand
GTGCCCGTCGCCCGTCGGGCCGCTGCCGGGTGGCCAGACCGGGCTGGGGGTCGCGTTCGGGCGGTTGAAGGCAGACGACCTCCGCACGCTGGCCTGCGTGCGCGACCTCCGGGTGACACCCTGGCGGACACTGATCGTCACGGGGAGCGCCGGGCGCGGCGCCTTCGTGACGGACCCTGATGATCCCCTGATGCGGGTTCAGGCCTGTGTCGGCCCCGCCGGCTGTGCCCGGGCCGGGGGGGATGTGGAGGGGCTGGCCCGCGCTCTGGCGCCGCCGTGGCGTGGCGGCCTATTGCATGTCAGCGGGTGCGCGAAGCGCTGTGCGCACCCGGGGCAGGCCGACGTCACATGGGTGGCGCACGACGGGCGATATGATGGTATCGACGCACGCGGACGGTCGGTGCCCGGTTGGGACGGCCGGACGGCGGAGCAGGTGCGCGCGCTGATGCACGCCCATGCACAGGGAGATGAGTGTCCATGACGGGCCGGGTGCCGACCTATGATTACGAGCGCGACGGTGCCGCGATTTACGCGCGATCGTTCGCGACCATCCGGGCCGAGGCCGATCTTTCGCGTTTCACGCCCGAGCAGGCACAGATTGCCGTGCGGATCATCCATGCCTGCGGACGGGTGGACGTTGCGGCCCTGATTGAAATGAGCCGCGACCTCGTAAACCGCGCGCGCGGGGCCCTGCGCGCCGGTGCGCCGGTCCTGTGCGATTCGGAAATGGTGGCTCACGGTGTCACGCATGCGCGTCTTCCCGCGCGGAACGAGGTGATCTGCACCTTGCGCGACCCGCGCACCCCCACCCTGGCGGCCACGCTGGGCACGACACGGTCGGCCGCGGCGCTGGAGCTGTGGGGCGACCGGCTCGCGGGCGCGGTGGTGGCGATCGGCAACGCGCCGACGGCCCTGTTTCATCTGCTCGAACACATCGACGCCGGCGGTCCGCGCCCGGCGGCGATCATCGGCATGCCGGTGGGCTTCGTCGGCGCGGTCGAGTCCAAGGACGCATTGGCGGCGCGGTCGGACCTGTCGCACGTGATCGTGCGGGGACGGCAGGGGGGCAGCGCCATGGCGGCGGCCACCCTGAATGCGCTGGCGAGCGAGCGGGAATGAGCCGCTCCCTATGACACGGCCCAGTCTTCACATCGTAGGTGTCGGGCCCGGTGATCCGGAGTTGCTGACGCTCAAGGCCGCGCGCCTGATCGCGCAGGCTGAGGTGGTGGCGTATTTCTGCCGTCACGACCGCGTCGGCCACGCACGCTCGATCGCGGCCGGGCATATCGGGCCCGGAGCGCGGGAGCTGCGTTTCGCCTATCCGTTCACGACCGAGCGATCGGTGGGGGACGTGTCCTACGCCCCCGACATGGCGGCGTTCTACGACGCGTGCGCGCAGACGCTTGCGGACGCGACCTCGGCCGGAGCGCGCGTGGTGCTGCTGTGCGAAGGCGATCCGTTCCTGTTCGGCTCGGCCATGTATCTGTTCGATCGCCTTGCGGAGGCGATTGCGGTGGAGGTCGTGCCGGGTATCCCGTCCATGGCGGGGTGCTGGTCGCAGGCCGGGGTGCCGATGGCGCATGGCGACGATGTCCTGTGCGTGCTGCCCGCGACGATGCCCGGCGATCAGCTGGCCGACTGGCTGGCGCGGGCGGACGCGGCGGTCATCATGAAGATCGGCCGCAATCTGCCGTCCGTCCGCGACGCGCTGGTCCGGTCCGGGCGTCTGGACGCAGCGGTCTATGTCGAGCGCGGCACGCAGCCCGAGGCGCGCGTCCTGCCTCTCGCGCAGGCGGGCGATACGGCACCGTATTTTTCCCTCGTTCTGGTGCCGGGACGGCGCGGGCTGCGATGAGTTGGCTGCGCGTCATTGGCCTCGGGCCGGGCACGGTGTTGCAACGCACGGCCGAAGCGGAAGCCGCGCTGGCGCAGGCGACGGATCTGGTCGGCTACGCGCCATATGTGGCGCGGGTGGCGGCCGGGCCGGACGTGGTCCGGCACGCGTCGGACAATCGGGTGGAACTGG
>NZ_JABXXR010000263.1 GCF_013376175.1 Ameyamaea chiangmaiensis | reverse complement strand
AGTGGCGGCGGGGCCACGTCCTCGCCCGCCGTCGCGGCGCGCACCAGTTTCTCTGGCGTCGGCAGGTCGGCGACGTAGCACAGCCGGATCAGGACCATCTCGGCGGCCTCGCGCCGGTCGGGGGCCGCTTCGACCTCCGACACGCCTTTCAGCAGCATCTGCCACGCGCGCCCCAGCACCGGCACGGACAGCGAATCGGCCAGCGTCGCTCCGCGCACCCGCTCGGCTTCCGGCAGATCGGGGCTGTCACGCAGCGCCGGAATCGCTTTCAGACGCGAAATCGTGTGCACGATGTCCAACAGATCCGCCAGCATGACGCCCAGATCAGCCCCACGCGCATGCGCCTGATCGGTCAGCGACAGCGCCGCGTCCGTGCGTCCGCGCATCACGGCCTCGAACAGATCGAACACGAGGCCCCGGTCGGCCAGACCCAGCATGTCGGCGATCAGCGGCGCCTCGATTCGCTGGTGCGCAGCCCCCTCACCGTCCAGCACCCCCTGCGCGATGGCCTGATCCAGCAGGGACAGGCCGTCGCGCACCGAACCGTCGGCCGCGCGGGCGATCAGGGTCAGCGCATCGTCGGAAAACGCCACCCCCTCCTGCGTCGCGATCCGGCCGAAATGCCCGGCCAGAAGGGCCTGTGGCACCCGTCGCAGATCGAAACGCTGGCAGCGCGACAGCACCGTCACGGGCACCTTGCGCAATTCCGTGGTGGCAAAGATGAACGTGACCTCGGCGGGCGGTTCTTCCAGCGTCTTGAGCAACGCGTTGAACGCATTGCGCGAGAGCATGTGCACCTCGTCGATGATGAACACCTTCATCCGCGCCTGCATCGGCCGGAAGCGGGTCGCCTCGATGATTTCGCGCACGTCGTCGACGCCGGTGCGCGACGCCGCATCCATCTCGATCACGTCGGGATGGCGGTCGGCCAAGATCGCGGTGCAGTTGGCACACACCCCGCACGGGTCGGCGGTAGGACCGCCCTTGCCGTCGGCACCGATACAGTTCAGGGCGCGGGCGATGATCCGGGCGGTCGTCGTCTTGCCCACCCCGCGCACGCCGGTCAGCATGAACGCGTGCGCGACCCGCCCCTGGGCGAAGGCGTTGCGCAGGATGCGAACCGTCGAGTCCTGTCCGATCAGGTCGTCGAGTCGCGTCGGGCGGTATTTGCGCGCCAGAACGCGGTAGGGCGGTGCGGCGGTGGCGGCTTTCGCCTCAGCCGGCGCATCGCCGAACAGGCCCGGCCCATCGGGCTCCGGCTCGGGCAGGCGGTCGTCCGCCGCGTGATCGTGGGGATCGTGATCGTGCGTCATGAAACAGGCCGGTCGAGACTCATGCGGGACATGCGCGCGATGATAGACATCAACGCGGACACCGCAACGTCGGCTGGCACGACATGGTCATCAGGGGGGTGGGAGGCCGAACACGTGACCCGGGCGAAACTCACTGCGGCTGCTTCCTTCCGGACCTGACCGGGTTGGCAAGGTACCCGTCCAGTGCCGACCTCCCGGCGCCTTCTTAACATCACAACGGGGGTCTGGCACAAGGGGGAAGACGAAAGGGATTGTCCACCCATGTCCGATCATACGCCCGGGCCGTGCCCGACCGCCCTGCTTTCGCGCGTCACGAACGTCTATGCCGGCGCGCTGCATGACCGGGCCGGCCAGGTCCGTCTGGATGCGGAGACGCTGCGGGCACGCGCGCTGGGCCCGGATGCCCGTTTTCTGGTGATGTGGCGCGGACTGCATCTGGTCGACGATGCCGGGCTGGTACGCTTTTGCCGTGAGGACATCGGCGCATACGACGACGATTCGTGCGTGTTCCTGGGCCTGTCGGCGGCCGACGCGATGTTTGCGCTCGACCTGTCCGACCATACTGAACCACCCACCCTGCCGCGCGGTACGTTCGAGGACATCCGGCCCCTCGCCGCCTCCCTGCCCGAAGGCGACGCCGCCCTTGTCGCGCAGGCGCGCGGCATGGCGCACTGGCTGCGCATGCATCGCTTCTGCGGCCGGTGCGGCGCGGCCAAC
>NZ_JABXXR010000262.1 GCF_013376175.1 Ameyamaea chiangmaiensis | reverse complement strand
CGGCGGGTGTTGCGGCCCCGCGGACATGTCTGGACGCGGCCGCGTGGCGGGGTGTTGCCGACGATGCGGCCGGAGTCGCCGTCTGCGCGTTCGCGGGAGACGTCGTGGCGAAGCCGCCCAGAACGAGGCCGCTTGCAAGGGCGGTGGTCAGGGCGAGGGAAGCGGCGTGTTTCATGGAAAATCCCGTCTCGACGCGTTGGGCCGGCGCTGCCGCCCCTGGTCTGGTCTGCGCTGGCCTGTCGTTTCGCATGGGAGCGGCGTCTTGTCCTTTATGGTTTCACGACACATTCGTTGCGATTTTGTGACAACATCACACGGACCATGTCGTGACAAGCCAAACAACGGTCCCGAACGGATTTTCTCAAGACAAGACACTCCTCTATACTTGAACAAAACCGACAAAAGCCGCCACCTCCCAGAAGGCGATCGAAGCGTACTCATTGCATTATCGTGTTGAAACCAAAGTTCAACGCCTGTCGCATCCGCACAAATCGTCTCGACCCGCGCCCTGCACGGCGCCCACGAACCGTGGTACAGGCGCCACAGATCGCGCGCGTCTTGCCGATGCCGCACCGAAACGGTTAGCGTGCACCCTCTTTGGGTCCGGGAGAGAGCGTCATGGCGTTTTATGCAACGCTGCACGGGGAACGATACCGCTTCGACGGGACGCGCGCGCTGTTGGCACAGGCGTCGCCCGCGCGATCCGGCGACGAACTCGCAGGTCTCGCCGCGCCGGACCCGGTGACGCGGGTCGCCGCGCGCTATGCCCTGGCCGACCTGCCGCTGCGGCATTTCCTGGATGATCCCCTGATCGATCCCGACCACGATGAGGTCAGCCGCCTGATCGCCGACACGCATGACGCCCGCGCGTTCGCACCCGTCGCTCACATGACCGTGGGCGCGTTTCGCGACTGGCTTTTGTCGTTCGAGGCGACGGGACCGGCCCTCGCCGCGCTGGCGCCGGGCCTAACCCCGGAGATGACGGCGGCCGTCAGCAAGCTGATGCGCAATCAGGATCTGGTGGCCGTGGCCCGCAAGATCGAGGTGGTCACGCGCTTTCGCAATACGATCGGTCTGAAGGGCCATCTGGCCAGCCGGTTGCAGCCCAACCACCCGACGGACGATCCGCGCGGCATCGCGGCCGCCATGCTCGACGGGTTGCTGCTGGGCATGGGCGACGCCGTGATCGGAATCAATCCCGCTACGGATAATATCGAGGGCGGGATGACGCTGCTGCGCCTGATCGACGACGTGCGCCAGCAATACGACATCCCGGCGCAAAGCTGCGTCCTGACCCATGTCACCAACACCATCGCCATGATCGAGCGGGGGGCGCCGGTGGATCTGGTGTTCCAGTCGATCGCCGGGACGCAGGCCGCCAACGCTTCCTTCGGCGTCTCGCTCTCGATCCTGCAGGAAGCGCACGAGGCCGCCCTGTCCCTGCGCCGGGGCACCGTGGGACAGAACGTCATGTATTTCGAGACCGGCCAGGGTGCCGCGCTGTCGGCCGATGCCCATCACGGCGTCGACCAGCAGACGATCGAGGCACGGGCCTACGCCGTCGCGCGTGCGTTCGACCCGCTTCTGGTCAACACGGTGGTCGGCTTCATCGGGCCGGAATATCTGTTCGACGGCAAGCAGATCATCCGCGCGGGGCTGGAGGATCATTTCTGCGCCAAGCTGCTCGGCGTGCCGATGGGCTGCGACGTGTGCTACACCAACCATGCCGAAGCCGATCAGGACGACATGGACGAACTGATGATGGTGCTTGGTCTGGCGGGGGTGAACTTCCTGATCGGCGTACCGGGCAGCGATGACATCATGCTCAGCTACCAGTCGCTCTCGCACCATGACATCCTGACGCTGCGCACGTTGCTGGGGGTGCGCGCCGCCCCCGAATTCGAACGCTGGCTCGACCGGATGGGACTGATGGACGCGCAGGGACGGATCACGCGCGAGGCACCGGACCGGCTGCGTCGGATCATCGCGGCATGACCACCCTCCGCCCACCCGCCCCCGCCCCGACCTCCCGCACCGCCGACACCGATCCATGGCGCACGCTG
>NZ_JABXXR010000261.1 GCF_013376175.1 Ameyamaea chiangmaiensis | reverse complement strand
GTCGAAACACGCTCCGACCGATTTAAGGTCGGCGATCGCGTCAGCCATTTTCTGGGCTGGCGGGATGTCGCGACCCTCAAGGCCGAAGATGCTCTTGCCCTGCCGGATGGAAATCTCAAGGACGAATACTTCCTCGATGTTCTGGGCACGATCGGCATGACGGCCTATTTCGGGCTGTTCGACGTCGCCAAGGCCAAACCGGGGGATGTCGTGTTCGTCTCGGCCGCCGCCGGCGCGGTCGGCTCGCTCGTGGTACAGATCGCCAAATTGCGCGGCATGACCGTCGTCGGCTCAGCGGGCGGCAAGGAAAAGTGCGATTTCGTGCGCTCCCTTGGAGCCGATAACGTCATCGACTACAAGTCCTCCGGGACGTTCGAGGATAAGCTGCGTCAGGCCGCGCCCGGTGGTTTGGACGTCTATTTCGACAATGTCGGCGGCGAGCAGCTCGATGCGGCGATGGGCGTGGCGAAACGCAATGCCCGTTTTGCGATCTGCGGTATGATCGGGATGTATAATTCCGACGATCCGATCGGATTCTCAAACCTGTTCAATGTTATCTCCAAGCGCCTGCAGATCAGGGGATTCATCAACAACGATTTCATGTCCCGCCGCGGTGAGTGCATGGCGCAGATGGGATACTGGGTGTCCAGAGGGCTAATCGAAAGCCGCTACACGACCTTTGACGGCCTCGAGAACGGGCCGAAGGCGTTCTTCTCGCTGTTCAGCGGCGGCAACACCGGCAAGGCGCTCGTGCGTCTGGACGCGTAAGGTCCGGGCGTTAGGCAGGGAGGAAACCCGACATGTCTCTCTTGAAAACCGTGGAATCATTCTTCGAGGCCTACCGTCGCAAGGATATCGACGCCATGCTCGGGTGTTTCTCGGACCATGGCACGATCAACTATATTCCAGCTGGGCTCGACGGGCCTGCCCGCGACAAGGGCGTAGCCATCTGGTCGGGGCTGATGGACGTCTTCCCCGACCAGACGAACGAGATCACCGCTCTTTATAGCGGTGATGACGGTCGGTCCGTCACGGTCGAGGTGATGATTTCAGACACGCAGGCCAAAGACGGGTTCGGCATTCCAAACCAGGGGAAACGATACGCACTGCCGCACGCCTTCATCAGAACAGGGAGCACGGATGGACCATCGACCGCATGACGGCTTATTGGGACAATGCCGCCTGGTTTACGATGCTAGGCAGGACCGCGCTGACCTGATGGCGGTTCGGGAGGTGACGGGATGACGACCAGGATGTGCCGCTGTGGAATCCGAACATGACGGCTTCGATCGCCGAGGCGGCGTTTGCCACCGCGACCATGATCCTGCGGGCGGAGACGCAGGCTCCTGTCGAGGATGGCCTCCGGTCTTTCGGGCAGGTGCTCGGTTATGACCGTTTCGTGCTGTTCGCGGCGTCCTCGGCACGCGAGGAGATTGTCGATCGTATCTACTGGGTCGAGGGAGACTGGTTTGGTGACGGCAAGCATGTCGATGCCACAAGCTATGTCCGGCGCTGCCCGGTGACGCATCATATGCTTGAGGCCCATGAGCCATTCTTCTGGACCAAGACGACCGGGGCATCCGGCGAATGCTACCGTATGGTCGATACGCCGCAGGGAGAGGGTATCCACGGCATCCAGATCCCCATCTTCGGACCTCTGGGCCTTGAAGGTGCCATGAGCTTCGGGGGGACGCGGATCGATGCGTCCGTCGCGGCGCGCCTCGCCCTGTCCCTTGTTGCGGATGTCGCCTTCACGACCGTGCGCAGGCTGCTTGACGGCCCAAGCGAGAAAATCGCGATCCGGCTCTCGGAGCGGGAACGCGAAGTGCTGTCCTGGACGGCGGCAGGACGACGTCAGGTCGATATTGCCGCAATTCTCGGACTTTCGGAGCGCACGGTCGAAAATCATCTGCGCCGCATCCGCAAGCGACTTGGCGCATCGACGACCGCCCAGGCTATCCGTACCGCCATGCAGAATGGCGATATCGAGAACTGAAACACAAAAATCCACACTTAAACGAGCTGGATCGAAAAAGGATCTGCACATGACACAATCGAACGTCTGGCTGGTCACAGGCGCGTCCAAG
>NZ_JABXXR010000260.1 GCF_013376175.1 Ameyamaea chiangmaiensis | reverse complement strand
CCGTGAGGACGGCGACGGCGGCCGTCGCAGCTACGCCAAGCCGGCACGCACGTCGCCCTCGTCCCGCAAGCGCAAGGGCTGAACCGGCTCGGGGGCACGCGCCCCCGTTCGGCCCCTCAGGCCGGGTGGATCAGGGGAATTCCTCGTAAGTCGTGACCTCGAAGCGGGTCAGATGAGCCGGGCCGAACGACGTGGTCAATGCCACGTCCGTCGCGTCGCGGCCGCGCGCCATGACGATGCGCCCGATACGCGGTCGGTTGTGCCGCGCATCGAACGTGTACCACTGCCCGTCCAGCCAGACCTCCAGCCATGCCGAGAAGTCCATCGGGTCGGGCACCAGCGGCACGCCGATATCGCCCAGATAGCCCGTGCAGTAGCGGGCCGGGATGTTGAGGCATCGGCACAGCGTCACGGCGAGATGGGCGAAATCGCGGCACACGCCGACCCGTTCGCGATAGGCATCGAAGGCCGACCGCGTCGACCGGGCCTGGCTGTAATCGAAACGCAGATGCTGGTGGACGAAGTCGATCACCGCCTGCACCCGCCCCCATCCCGGCGTCAGATGGCCGAACAGCGCCCACGCTGTGTCGCTGAGCAGATCGGTTTCGCAGTACCGGCTGCCCAGCAGGAAGACCAGCACGTCGGACGGCAGGGTGTCGACCGAATTTTCGACCGCCATTGGCTGCTGCCGGTCCGGCAGCCCGAGATCGCCGATCGTGAACGACAGGCTGGTCCGCAAAGGGCCGCCGGGTGCGAGGACACGCGTGCAGCGATTGCCGAACCCGTCCAGATAACGCTGCACCGGGACCGGAGGATCGAACACCGGCACCTGGGCGGTCATCAGATCGGGTTCGCGGTCCGGATGCACTTCCAGCATCAGGATCAGCGGCGTCGGGCCGTCCATCGTCAGCGTGATGTCATAACCCGCGCGTATCAGCATGCGTCGCACCTTCCCGTGTTCCGGCCTCAACTCGCCAGAGCACGAAGTGTTGCACGATCCGGCGAGAAACACCCCATGGTTTCGTTTCGAGAGGGCAGCAAACCCCTCGGTGCACGATGAACCCGTGATTACCGGGCCCCTGCGAGCGCCGGACACACGAGCCGCGCGCCTCTTCGGCAGCCATACGAGCATGGTCGTCCACCAGCATTCGGGGGCGGACAGACCGCTCAGCTTTTATGTCGGAAATCCTGACGGAGACGGCTGCTGTCAACGCAAGCCATCTGATAACGTGGGCAGCCGATCGCCGCACGGAGGGGCACGGGATGAAGGATCAGCAGAGTGCCGCCAGGCTCAGGCATGCCTGACGTAGCGTTCGTCGCGCGCGGCCGTTACCGCGCGTGGCCCAGCGAACTTGGGACTGGCATTCGCACGGCGCCCGACCTGCATGCGACGCGCCTCCGACCGGGTGGGACGGGGCGCACGGGCACCACACGACCACTGCCGGTTCGTGCATTCTGGCGGCCTGACGCGGCCGAGCGTCTCTGCGGGCTTTTCGCTCTCCTGATGAGTATCGCCGGATGTTCCGGCCCTGTCCCATCGCCGGCCGTATGCACAGGACCGGCAACGACGACGGTCTGGGTTGTCGACCGTGGCTGGCACACCGAGCTGGCGGTACCGGCTACGCTGCTCAATGGTCCGGCGGCCTATTTTCGAAAGGTCTTTCCCAGCGCGCGCACGATCCTGATCGGCTATGGCAAGAAGACGTTCATCACGGCACCGGCGGACGATTTGAGCGCATACCTGATCGGCCCATTTCCCGGTCCCGCCGTCATCCAGGTGGGCGCCCTGTCCGTGCTGCCGACGGACGCCTACGCTACCGGCGACATCGCTCCGATCGCCCTGTCGGACACGCAGGCCCGCGCCCTGTCTGAGGCGATCAACGACGATCTGGCCATCGGCCATGACGGTCGACCACGGCTGGTGTCGAAAGCGGACTCCGGTGTGAGCCTGTTCTACGCGGCGCGCAGTGGCTACCGGTTTGAACACACGTGCAACCGGTGGACCGTCGAGCGCCTTCGTGCCGCCGGCCTGCCCGTCGATCCTGTCGGAGTCGTTCTCGCGGGACAGGCGATGCGCCGCCTGCGCGACGCGCCCCGCTGCCCGGCCGGCGGCTAGTTC
>NZ_JABXXR010000259.1 GCF_013376175.1 Ameyamaea chiangmaiensis | reverse complement strand
GGATTACGAGCGCTACGCTTCAACGCTCGCAAGTCTCCATGTCGTCGCTTTCGCATGCTTCATGCTCAGAAACGCCGCTATACTCGCTCAAGGTGCATAACACCCTCTAGGGTCTGGACTCATTTTTTGAGGTAGAAGATGACGCTTGCTGCGATATGGATTGCGGACATGAACGTATGAGCGCAGCGGTCGTATCTGGTCGCCACCCGTCGCCAGTCCTTCAGCGTTGCGAACATGTTTTCGATGAGGTTGATGACGAAGGTAGGGATAGCATCCATCGGCGCATGTCCCTTTTTTATCCGGAGCCTCGAACCCGTACGGTGCGCTTTGAGATACGTCGCGTCGATCATCACCTTCTTGCGTTCTGAAGCCTCGGGCGCAGTGAAACATTCCATCATCCTCAAGAAGACACCCTTGTCACCCCACCGCTTTCAACGCTTATAAAACTTCTTGTGTAGCGTCTTCATATCAGCTTTCCAGAGCGGGGACTTTCGTCTGCGACGTCCAATAAGCAGGCGAATGGTGACATTAAAAAGCGATATGTATAGAGATTATAGGAAATCCTAATGGATCAGATCACGATCTTTCCCGTTCCCTGTCAGGAAATAGATGAGGGCAAGGTCGAGACCAACCATCCACCATCCGATTGCCATTTGAGTATAAAGGTTGACGTCCACCCCATAATGCCATCCTGCCTTACCCGCAATCTGAAGCACAGTTGTTAGCCCCAACCAAACGGTCATTGCGGCCAAGGCCAACTGGCGAGCAAAAATGCTGTGGCTTGGTTCGGCACCGCTCAGTTTCGTCAGTACAAGAGCGCCTCCAGTCGTTGCCGCCATTATCAAAATCCGTGCGTACATCGCGGTATCTGCGGTCGAGATACCGATAAGGTATGGACTGTCCCAGATTGAATGCAGCGACATCGGGATGACGATGCCTGCCAACCAAAAGCGCGAGGTGCGCCGTGCAACGATGATAAACGCAGCGGCTTGGATGGATAGGAAGACATGAAGTGCGGTTCCTATGTATAAGCCCACATAGGCTTGCAGCAACACGCGAGACATTACGCCATGCGGCATCGCATGAGCGATCGCCTCAATAACAGCAAAGCCCAGCGCGACCGCAGTCATTGCGTGTAACCGGTCGCCTGACGAGCGTATGTCAGGGTCGGCATCGGCCAAGGCAATGAAGAAAAGAAGCTTCAATCCCTCCTCCCGCACGCCAATAAGGCTTGCGCCAAGCCACCAAGGCATAAAACGGGCATGCAGCCAGCCTTCCGTCATCGACACACACGGTACTAGGAGTGGGAAGGCTAGAAGGCATCGGAGCCATAGGCTGGCAGGCATTGCTGCCCCGAATCGCCAGAAAGACCAAGTCATGATGAGAGCAGTGGTCGCAAAACCAGCCAAGCTGACGACCAAAGCGGTCATGGCAAAAAGACGCCGCCGAGATGCGGCAGGAGGCTGTGCAGTATCGCCACAGCAAATGCGACCCACATCCCACCTGCCAGAAGACCGCCAAGCCAGGAGGTCCCGCCTGCCGCCTCGAGATAAGCGATCCGGTTAGAGGTGGACAAGCCGAGTCGGCTGGCGCGATTACTACGTTGCAGAAAGGCTATAGCATATAGTCGTCTGGCCATGAATGGAGGCAAGACAAGACAGCCGACCACCAAGGCGCCATTCACGGCCAGCGGCCCTCTCCCATAAATGTCGAGGGTGGAAATGAGTACAGGGAGCATCAGCATCAGAGAGCCAACCAAATAAAGCCTACGCCAATAAAACCAAGCGAACGAGAAGACGAGCGCCGCCCAGATCGGTGCACGAATGTGTTGGTGCAATCGCAACGATGAGGAACCGACCCGGCAAAAGGCAGAGAATTCGGCGGTCTCCAACTGCGTTACCAGTTCATGCCGCTCTGGAAAGATCGTCATGCAGCCCTCTCTAGTGCCAGTGCGATCCGAGTGAACCGCTTCAGGATTGGCGAGTAACGATCTTCGCACGCCTCGCGCTGTGTCAGCTACGGGGAAACGACGCGCTGCGCTCTGGCGTCCGGGAAGAGCGCTGACATAGCTTGATCAAGTTTCTTGGACGCGCCTGTGACCAGCCAGACGTTCGATTGTGTCATGTGCAGATCCTTTTTCGATCCAGCTCGTTTAAGTGTGGATTTTTGTGTTTCAGTTCTCGATATCGCCAT
>NZ_JABXXR010000258.1 GCF_013376175.1 Ameyamaea chiangmaiensis | reverse complement strand
GGCGATTACCCGGGACTGGGTGTCCCCGGTGCCATGGCTTCTGGCGGGGGGGCTGACGCCCGGGACGGTCGCGGCGGCGATCCGGGCCAGCCGGGCGCCAGGCGTGGACGTGTCGTCCGGTGTCGAGTCCGCGCCGGGTGTCAAGGACCCGCAGCGGATGGTCGCTTTCGTGCGTGCCGCGCGTGCGGCATGGTGCGCGAAGACGCCAGCCTGAAACCGGGGCGTATGGTCGCCCCCTTGATGACAGCGTGCGCAGTCGCGCGCGGACGGGACGAGAGATGACAGACGCCATGGTTGAGGGAGATATCGGCTGGTTTCCGCTGTCCCTGAGGCTTGCCGGGCGTCGGGTGCTGGTCGTCGGCGGCGGCGAGATCGCGGTCAACAAGATCCGGCTTCTTCTGGCGCACGATGCACGCGTGGAACTGCTGGCGACGCATCTGAACGGTCAGGTCGCGGAGTGGGTGGAGCGCGGAGTGGTGTCGCTGGTCGGGGACATGGCGGCCGACGGGGCGTTGCGCGCGGTCATGCCCGGTTGTCGACTGGTATATGCGGCGACCGACGATCGCGCGGTCAATCGCGCAGTCGCGACCGTTGCCGACGATCTGAATATTCCTGTCTGTGCCGTTGACGATCCCGACCCGTCCAGCTTCATCACACCGGCCCAGATCCATCGGGGTCCGGTGCGGATCGCTATTTCGACGGGGGGCGCGGCCCCGGTTCTGGCCCGGCGTCTGCGTGCCACGATCGAGGCTCATGTCCCTGACGATACGGCCACTCTGGCACGATATCTCAGCGACCGGCGCGCCCGCGTGGTCGAAGCCTGTCCCGATGTTCCGCGTCGGCGTCGGATCTGGGAAGATTTTATCGACGGAGTCGGGGGTGCCGCGGCGCGCGGTGGCGCGTTCGAGCAGGCGGACGACGTTCTGGCCGCGCTCCTGCGTGATGTACGGGTGAGGGGCGAAGTATGGCTGGTGGGCGCCGGTCCCGGCGACCCGGATCTGCTGACCCTCCGGGCGTTGAACTTGATGCAGAATGCCGACTCCGTCCTGTATGACCAACTGGTCGCCCCCGGTCTCCTGGACCGGGTCCGTCGGGATGCGGAGCTGGTCTACGTCGGCAAGCGCGCCAGTCGCCACACACTGGCGCAATCCGAGATCAACGCCGAACTGGTCCGACGGGCGCAGCGCGGGGAACGCGTGCTGCGGCTGAAGGGGGGAGATCCGTTTATCTTCGGTCGGGGCGGGGAAGAAATCGAAACGCTTCTGGGGCATGGCGTGCCGTTCCAGATCGTGCCCGGCATTACGGCCGCCAGTGGCTGCGCGGCGTATGCCGGTATTCCGCTGACCCATCGCGACTGCGCGCAATCCTGCATCTTTGTGACTGGGCACGCGCGGGCCGATGGTGCCCTCGACCTGCCGTGGGATGCCATGGCGCGCTCTGGCCAGACGATCGTGATCTACATGGGGGTCGGTGCGCTGCCATCATTGTGTGCGCGATTGATCGACCACGGGTTGTCCGCTGACTGGCCAGTTGCGGTCGTCGAACGGGGCACCCTGCCGGGCCAGAGGGTCGTGGAAGGAACACTCGCCACCCTTCCGGGACGTGTGGTTGAGGCGGGAGTCGGCACGCCGGCCCTCATCATCGTGGGTGAGGTCGTGCGGCATCGCGTCGTCTCGCCACCGGGATTTAACCCGTCCTCCGTGTAACAGGCACGGTACGCCATATTCCCGCTTGCGTTCGATCGCGATCTTGCTATGTTCCGCCCGCCCGCAAGGGCTGCCGCCCGCGGAGAGATGGCCGAGCGGCTTAAGGCGCACGCTTGGAAAGCGTGTGTGCGTTAATAGCGTACCGTGGGTTCGAATCCCACTCTCTCCGCCACGGTCGATAATACCCAATGAAATCAGCATCTTATCAGACCCCTTCGGTAGCGCCCTACGACCGTGTCGGTAGTAGCCTGTCGGTAGTCCTTCCATGACACGGAAGGTCTCTGAAGAGAGGCATGGACTGAGGCTTACGGGCGGCAAGACCTACGCGGCGCGACTGTCGATCCCGCGTGAGCGCTGGGCGGATGTTGGACGGGCGTATGGCACCCGGACGGGGGTCCGACAGGAACTGGTGCGCTCCACGCAGACGCGGGACCGTCACGAGGCGATCCGTCGACGCGGCAAGGTGCTGGAAAAACTGCGGGCGGAGGTTGATGCGAAGCTCGCCGCCATAGGCCTGCCGCCCCTGCACGGGACGTGGTGTCCCGACTGGATGACGGAGGAGCGTCTGGTCGCCGACGCGCTGGA
>NZ_JABXXR010000257.1 GCF_013376175.1 Ameyamaea chiangmaiensis | reverse complement strand
AGCGGCCGCACCGCGCCGCGCTTCGTCGCCCGCTCGTACCCTGCCGGTCTCGCCGGACGAGGCGGTCGATGTCATCGCGCATCGCACGCGCAGCCACGGCGCGGTGGAAGTCGTCACGCGTGAGACGATGGATCATTTCGTGGCCGGCACAAGCCCGATGCAGGTTCTGGCGCTGACCACGCCGGGTGCGAATTTCGCCTCCGACGACGCGTTCGGCCTCGATAACGTGGCCAACACGCTGTATGTGCGCGGTTTCAACCAGTCGCAGCTCGGCATGGCGGTCGACGGGATCCCGATGGGCGGCCAGGGCTTTCATAACTGGAACGGCCTCAGCATCGACCAGATCGCCATCCAGGAAAACCTGTCGGGCATGACCATGTCGCAGGGGGCCGGTGCGCTCGACGTGCCGTCGGCCCAGACGCTGGGCGGCGCGCTGACGTTCACCACGGCGGATCCGCTGGACAAGGCCGGGGGGCGCATCAGCCAGCTTTTTGGCAGCAACAACGGCTTTCGCACCTTCGCGCGTGTCGACAGCGGCGTGCTGAACCCGACGGGCACGAAGTTCTACGCGTCCTATGCGCGGACGGCGCAGGATCTGTGGAAGGGCTACGGTGACCAGCAGGAGCATCAGGCAAACTTCAAGCTGGTGCAGCCGGTGGGCGAGCACGGCAAGATCACGGCCGTGTTCGATTACTCCAATTTCGACCAGTACAATTACATGGGCCTGACCAAGAACCTGTGGCAGCGGCTGGGGCGTGACACGACCTACCTGAAGCCCAACTACGCCCTGTCCAAGGAATACGCCTATTACGCGCAGAACGGAGGAATTCCGCCGGGTCTGCCCGCGGGTATCACCAATGACGAGGTCGGCGATTTCGCCTATGACGGCACGCAGGAGCAGCGGAATTATCTCTCGGCCGTGACCGGGGAGTTCCAGCTCAACTCGTTCATCACCTCGCGCACGATCGCCTACGGCCATGTGTCGAATGGTGATTATCAGGGCACCAACCCGTTCCTGACCTCGCCCTCCTCGGGCGTGCTGATGGCTGACGAGACCGGACACCCGGACGTGCGCCGTATCGGCTTTACCCAGAACTTCACCGTCAAGCTGCGTAACAACGAGATCCAGACCGGCTTCTGGTATGAAAACGATCGCTTCAATTACCCCATGCGCCTGTATGAAGACGGACAGGATTTCGCGCACAACTCCAAAAGCAACTACTATGCCTACCAGTCGACCACCTGGTTCGCGGATTCATTCAACACCAACACGTTCCAGTTCTTCATTCAGGACACGTGGCACATCATCCCCGGCATGACACTGACCGGCGGTTTCCGGTCGCTGACCCAGACGACCCATGGCGGCACCAGCTACGACAATACCGCCGGGCTTTCGGCCTGGGGGACGTATTACAGCCACCCCGCGTCGGGCAGCCTGACGGCATCAAACGCGTTCCTGCCGCATTTCAACTGGGATTATCACTTCCTCGACCATCACGAGATCTACTGGGACATCGCGGAGAACATGCGGGCCTACGATTTCGGCCAGCAGAGCAGTTCCGGTAACGCGTGGGGCGGTCTGGGGACGGCCACCAACACCGCGCAGTCGGTCTTCAACCAGGGCAAGCAGACACTGCGCCCCGAACGGACCTGGAACTATGTCGTGGGCTATCGCTACAACAGCACGTTCTTTACCGGCAGCGTCGATTTCTATCACACCGATTACATCAACCGTCTGGCGGCGATCACGACAGGACCAACCAACAACGTCTATGCCGCGTTCATCAATGTCGGTCACGAGACGATGAACGGCGCGGATGTTCTCGGCGCGATCCGTCCGTTCCGCGGGCTGGAAATCACCAACAGCTTCAGCTGGAACAATGCCACGTACGAGGACGCAGCACTGCCGTATGACGGCACGACGATCAGCATCAAGGGCAAACATCAGGTCTATTACCCGAAGTTCATGTACAAGGCGAACCTGACCTATTCGTACAAGCGCGCGACGTTCAATTTCAACGCGACCTATACCAGTTCGCGACCGATGACGTATCTGAACGACGTCTCGATCCCCGCCTATTGGACGACGAACCTCAACCTGTCGTACGATTTCGGCGGGATAGGGTTCGCGCACGACATGAAGGCGACCTTCGGCATCACCAATGTCGCCAACCAGAATTACATCGGTGGCGTCTATGGCGCGGCCTCGGTCTCGGGCGACGACAACGCCAACCTGTTCGTCGCGGCACCCCGGCAGTTCTTCGGCTCCGTCGCGGCCGAGTTCTGAAGGCTGCCCGCCGGCCCCGCGACGGGGCCGCCGTCCGTCCGGACCGACTGTCAGG
>NZ_JABXXR010000256.1 GCF_013376175.1 Ameyamaea chiangmaiensis | reverse complement strand
GGGGCGTGCGAGGGCGGCGCGGTCGTTCAGTCCGCCCCAGCCGTGCCAGTCCGGCACCAGAACGGAGCCGGGGCCGGGCATGTGCCGCAGCAGGCGCGGGATATCGAGTGTGTCCTGATAGAGAAGGTCGGGCCGCACGAACAGAAACGCGTCATACGGGATCGTGTCGATCGCGGTGAAGGCGCGCCACCCCTGCCGCAGGGCAAGAAGCTGGTTCAGGAGATTGCCGACCGATACCCATCCGTCGTGAAACGGGTCGCTGGTGCGTCGGCACAGGGCGAGAAGCGGGGCGATCTCGTCGTCGCGCTGCCGCCGCAGGGCGTAGTGGTCGCAGCCGAGGTCGAGGATGCTGCCGCCATCCAGCGCGACCCCGATTTCACCGGTCCGTGGATTGTCGATCCGGTCCGCGATGTTCAGGAACCCCCATGTGGTGAAACGAACGCCGCGTGCGTGGTTCGGCGCCACGATCAGGCGCCGTATGGCTTCGGCCGGGGCGGCCGTGTTGCGGCACAGGCCGTAATAGATCAGGGCGATGCGGATCAAGACGGCCACCCGGCCGGATGAGCCGCGCTTGAGGGGTGCGGGTCCTGGTCGGCGGCGACGGGACGCGGGGCGCCGACCGCAACTCCGCCGGGCGGGTGCCGTTGCCATTCAGAGCCGCCATGGAGGACTATCATGTCCCACACCTACGCCAGTGACATTCCCCCGCCTGTGCCAGAGCCGGGCATCCCACCCGTCCCGCCCGGACCCGGGCGCGTACCATGGCAGGATCCGCCCCCTGACGAAGCGCCGGGGACCGACCCTCTGGATGATCCGGACGCCGATATCGTGCCGCTCGACCCTGATGACGACACGCTGATCGATCCCGCGATCCAGCCGCCCGGCGTGCCGATCGGCGAACCCGGCGCCGGACCGGATGAAGACGAGCCCGATCCCGATCGGCAGTGGGAGCCACCGGACGCGCCGCTGTCGGTCTGACGCGACCAGTGGGCCTGCTTGAGGCACAGGCCGATACGCGGGCGGTGGAGGTGGTTTCCGTCTGTAACATCCCTGCCGTGCCGAAAACCCTGCGCCGTTGCCGCCTGGGCGTGTAGATACGTAATGAAAGTATTGTCCCGAACATCTTTCATCACCGCTCCGATTCGAGCCCTGTCGGCCTGTTGAGGGCCGTCTCCAGGCGCCGGTTGGCCATAGAGCATAACGGCGGGGAAGACCCCGCCGTTTTCCATGACGGACGTCAGTGCCCGGTCGGCGGCATGTGCGTAGCGTTCACATATGTCATGCCGAAAGGTCCGCGACCCACGACTTCCGCCACCATGGACGCATTTCTGGTCTCGAGCGCGTGGGCGACGCCCTTGGGCAGCACGACGAAGCCGCCCGCCCCCATGGTGCGTGCGCTGGCGTGCTGCATGTCCGGTCCGATGTAATGCACAAAGCTGCCGGACACGACGGTAAGCATCTCGTCCATTGAATGGGTGTGGAGCGGAAAGAGCGTGTGAGGTGGCATCATCACGCGGATGGCAAAGGGTCCGTCCTTGGCCGGATCGCCGTACAGCACGGCGTATTTGACCGACTTCGGAAAATCTTGCGGCCCGGGCTGCCACGCGACGTCTCGCGCCGCGGGAATGACGGTGGCGCCAGAGGCGTCGGTGTCGGCCCGGGCCGATGATGTCATGAGGGCGGCGGCGAGATATCCGGCGGACATCAGTACAGCGGGTATGCGCATCAAGCGTGCATCCTTGTCAGGGTGTGACGCACCAGGATGCAGCTTTTTCACCACGATGCGAATGGCGTAACGAACCCATCCGGAAAACCGGGTCCCTGTCCGGCGCGTTGGTCTTACCGGATGGCGCAGATGACCACGACGACGGGGGTGACGGCCAGCAGAATCCATGCGCCCATCGCGGCTGTCGCGACCGCGCGGGCGACGCGGTGGCGGGCGACGCGGCCGAGACTGCGGCGACCGGCGGGGGTGTGATGGTCTGCGACAGGAGCGTTCATTGAAACATTCATTGTGCTTGCCCTCTGCTAATCCGTATCGCGACAGCTTTCGGAGGCCGCGCCCGCGCGTTCAAGTAACCAATCGTCACCTCTGTCGACGCTGTGCAACGAGCCACCTGAAACGGTCGAAACTGTGACGAATTAAGGCGACATTGCGATAACGGCCGCTGCGGACGGCGCTTCAGGCGTCCGCCAGCGCCATGAAACGCGCCGCGTCCGTCACGTCCCGGGCGATCGTCGCCAGTCGGGCCCGCGCCTCCGGATCGTCGCCCCACACGTCCAGTTGCGCCTCGTCATCCAGCGTTGCGAGGGCCGTTGCCTCGGCCGCGTCCAGACGGCCATCGGCCAGGGCAAGGCCGAGCACGAGACTGCCGAGCG
>NZ_JABXXR010000255.1 GCF_013376175.1 Ameyamaea chiangmaiensis | reverse complement strand
GGCACGCCGCGTATCGCGGGGCGACTGCTGCGCCGCGTGCGCGACTTCGCCGCCGTCAGTCGCACGCCCGACGCCCCGGTCGATCGCGTCATGGCCGATGCCGCGCTGTCCCGGCTGGAGGTCGATTCGATCGGGCTGGACGCCATGGACCGGCGCTACCTGCTGCGGATCGCCGAGCATCACCATGGCGGCCCCGTCGGGGTCGAGACACTGGCCGCCGCGCTGGCCGAAGCGCGCGATACGCTGGAAGACGTGATCGAGCCTTACCTGATCCAGGAAGGGCTGGTTCTGCGCACCAGTCGCGGCCGCATGCTGGGCGAACGTGGCTGGCGGCATCTGGGACTGGTGCCGCCGCCCGCGCAACCGGGGCAGGCGGACCTGCTCGATCCCGGATCGGACACACCGTGACCGCGCACAGCATAGGCTTTCGCGTCTATTACGAAGACACCGACGCGGGCGGCATCGTCTATCACGCGCGCTATCTCGCCTTTGCCGAGCGCGCGCGGACGGAGGCGATTCGTGCCCATGGCGATTCCGCTGCCGCCCTGGCCTCCGAATTCGGGCTGGCATTCGTCGTACGGCGCGCCGACATGCTGTGCCATCGTCCGTTGCGCCTTGACGAAGTCGCCGAGGTCACCACCCGCCTGATCGCTCTGGGCGCCGCGCGCTGCACGCTGTCGCAGATCGTGCGCCGGGCCGAAGAACTGTGCGTCGAATTGACGGTGGAACTGGCCTGCATCCGCGTCGATAACGGCCGTCCTGCCCGATTTCCGCCGCGATGGCGTGCTCTGCTCGAATCCCTTGCGGCGTAGGGACGCGGGCTGCGTCGAATCGTTACAGGAATTTCGGTTGCCGGGTGCTTGGCTTTTCGCGCGAACGCAGTAAGGAACGCAGGCGGGCTGCCCTGATGGACCGGTTGCGACTCGGCGGACGTGCGGGCTTTTCCCCTTCAGTAAGAGTGGCAGGAGGCGTTTTTGGATCGAGCGGTGGACGCGGCAAATCTCGGTGCGGCTGCGGCCGGGAGCCTGTCGCTGTGGGGGCTGTTCCTGCATGCCTCTCTGGTGGTGAAACTGGTGATGGTCGGCCTGATCGTCTGCAGTATCTGGGTCTGGGCCATCATTTTCGACAAGATCATCACCATTCGCCGGGTCAATCGCCAGGCCACGGAATTCGAGGACAAGTTCTGGTCGGGCGGCAGCCTCGACGACCTGTACGATGCCGAAGGGGCCAAGCCGACCCATCCGCTGGCGGCCGTGTTCGGCGCGGGCATGGGCGAATGGCGCCGTTCGTCGCGCATCACCGGCATCGATCTGGTGCGCGGCGGCGTCAAGGACCGCGTCGATCGCGCCATGAGCATCACCATCACGCGTGAGATGGAGCGGCTGGAGCGCTGGCTGATCTTCCTGGCCACCATCGGCCCGGTGGCGCCGTTCATCGGCCTGTTCGGCACGGTCTGGGGCATCATGCACGCGTTCGGCTCGATCGCGGCGATGCACAACACCAATCTGGCCGTCGTGGCGCCGGGTATCTCCGAAGCGCTGTTCGCGACCGCGATCGGCCTCGTTACCGCCATTCCAGCCGTGATCGCCTACAACATCATCAATAACAGCCTGGCGCTGTTCTCCGACCGGATGGAGGGCTTCGCGACCGAATTCGCCGCCATCCTGTCGCGTCAGTCCGAAGAGAGGTCGTAACCCATGGGGGCGTCGCTGGGGGGAGGGCGCGGCCGCGGACGCCGCCGCCCACAGTCCGACATCAACGTGACACCGCTGGTGGACGTGATGCTCGTGCTGCTGATCATCTTCATGGTCACAGCGCCGATGATGACCAGCGGCGTCAACGTGGACCTGCCCAAGACGGACGCCTCGCCCGTCAACACGGACACCAAGCCCATCACCGTCTCGATCAAGGCCGACGGCGCGCTGTATCTGGGCGACGACCCGGTCCAGCCCGACGACCTCGTGAACCAGTTGCGCGCGATGTCGCAGAACGACCCGACGCACCGCATCTTCGTCCGTGGCGATGCGCATATCGACTATGGCCGGGTGATGGAGGTGATGGGCCGCATCACATCGGGTGGCTTCACCCACGTCGCCCTTCTGGCGCAGCAGCCCCCCTCCGGGCCGCAGCCCTGATCCTGCCGGAAGGTCGATGACCATGGTGCGCATGCGCCGTTCCGAACGGGCCATCATCCAGCGTTCGACCGGCATCTCGGTCGCGCTGCATGGCGGCCTGTTGCTTATCCTCCTGCTGGGCCTGCCCCAGACCAAGCCGCCCGAGCCGCCGGAGCCGCCCACCGTCGAGATCCAGTTCTCGTCGTCCGAAGGGCCCCCCGCGACACCGCACAAGGCACCCACGCCCGCGCCCAAGCCAGCCCCCGCGCCCGCGCCGGT
>NZ_JABXXR010000254.1 GCF_013376175.1 Ameyamaea chiangmaiensis | reverse complement strand
GTGGTGCAGACGCCCCGGCGCTATGCGGATGCGCGACCGACGGCGGGCGCGTCGTCGCTCGGGTTCAACACCGGGGGTGGCCTGCCGCCGCCGGTTCCGCTTAGCAACTGACCTGATCAAGGGTTTTCATGATCGACGACGCCGGTCACCAGCGCACGCCCCGGGCCGACCGATCCGCCCGCGAAGACGTGCGGATAACGGATGGTGACCTGCGCCTGCGTGCCGCGCGCGAGGTCATGCACAAGCGGCTCCTGTTTGTTGCGGGCGGGTTCGGCATCCTGTTCGGCGCGGTAGGGCTGAAACTGGCCGCGGCGACGGTTTGGATGCCGATGGCACCCGAAAAGCGCCAGATCGCGCCGCAGGTGCCGGACATCCCCAAGAGCGATCCACGCGGCCTGATGGCCGGTGATTTCACACTGCCGCAGGTCCATCGCGCGTCGATCGTCGATCGTAACGGGCAGGCGCTGGCGATCTCGCTGCCGGTGGCCCAGGTCTATGCCAATCCGCAGGAACTGATTGACCCGGAGGACGCGGCCGACAAGCTGATGAAGGTTCTGCCCGCCCTCGACCGCGCCGAGACCGTGCGCCGGCTGGGGCTGAAGAAGCAGTTCGTCTATCTGGCGCGCGACATTTCGCCCAATCAGGAAATCGCCATCAATAACCTGGGCATTCCGGGTATCTACTTCGAGCCCGGCGAGCGCCGCCACTACCCGCTCGGGCGCACGGCCGCCCACATCATGGGCGCGGTGGACATCGACGACCACGGCGTGGCCGGTGTGGAGCGGTTCTTCGACAAGCGCCTGACCAGTGACCGCACGCCGCTGACGCTGTCGCTCGACGTGCGTGTCCAGGCCGTGGTCCACGACGAGTTGCAGGCCGCCAAGGACAACTTTCAGGCCATCGGCGCCTGCGCGATCGTGATGGACGTGCGCAGCGGCGAGATCGTGGCCATGGTCAGCCTGCCCGACTACGACGCGAACAATTACGCGCATGCGACCGATGACGAACGCTTCGACCGCGCCGTCACCGGCATGTATGAGCCCGGCTCGACCTTCAAGCTCCAGACCGCCGCCATGGCGCTGCAACTGGGTGTGGCGCATCCGTGGGACCGATTTTCGACCATTCCGATCCATATCGGCCGTTTCACCATCTCCGACATGAAAACGGACCATTTCGCGCCATGGCTGTCGATGCCCGCCGTGATGGCGTACTCCTCGAACCCGGCGGCCGCGCACATGGCGCTGGACGTCGGCGCGCAGCGCCAGCAGGACTGGCTGCGCGCCATGGGCTTCTTCGCGCCGGTGCCCGTCGAACTGCCCGAAGCCGGCCGCCCGATCGTCCCGGCGACACGCAACTGGGGCATTTCCACCGTGATGACGGTCGGCTTCGGCCACGGCGTGGCCGAGCCGCCGCTGTCGATCGTCCGTGGCACGGCCGCGACCGCCAATGGCGGCATCCTAGTCAAGCCGACACTGGTGTCGCGGGCCTCCGCCGCGCCCGCACAGGCCACGGCGCCGGCGGCAATGACGGCCCCGGCGCCCCTCACCGACCCGAGCATGGCAAAACCCGCCGTAGTAACGGCAACCGATGCCGACGATGTTGTCCAGCCGGAAGGGCCGCGCCTGCTTTCGGAAGCGAACTCGGCCATCGTGCGCAAGATGCTGCGCCTCGTCGTGACCCAGGGTATCGGCAAATCCGCTGAATCGCCGGGCTATTTCGTCGGCGGCAAGACGGGTACGGCAGAAAAGATCGGGCCGCACGGCGGCTACCTCAAGCACGTCAACGTCTCGGCCTTTACGGGCGTGTTTCCGATGAACGCGCCGCGCTACGCCGTCTATGTCATGCTCGACAGTCCCAAGCCGACTCCACAGACACATGGCTGGACGACCGCCGGGTGGAACGCGGCCCCTACCGTCTCGAAGATCATCTCGCGCGTGGGGCCGATGCTCAGCCTGTTCCCCGACGCGGCCCACGCCGCCGAGATCGACGCGACGCTGGCGATCCCGATGGAACCCGGCGTGCCCCCCGGCTATCGGCCGCTCGGCCCGGGGAACGACCCCGGCGATCCCCGCAATCGCGAGCCCGCGACCAAACCGCCGGCCGGACACGGCCGAGCCTCGCGCCCCGACAGCACGGTCGCCGATCTCCGCCCGCGCGAACAGCCTGCGATGGGCGCGCGGGTGCAGACGGTCGCCGCGCATCCGTCGACGCATCTGCCGCCCCCCACCCCCCGACTGGACTGACCCGATGCAGCTTGCCGATCTTCTCGCCAGCGCCGGGGTCACGAACCACGTCAACGCGCGGGCGATGGCGGATGGTGGCGCGATCGAAGTTCTCGCCGTGACCGAGGACAGCCGGGCCGTGGCGCCGGGCACCTTGTTCGCCGCCCTGCCCGGCACCCGCGTCGATG
>NZ_JABXXR010000253.1 GCF_013376175.1 Ameyamaea chiangmaiensis | reverse complement strand
GTGCCCCCCCTGCCCGCCACGACGGCCCAGCCCGCGCCATTGCCGACGCTGGACGACCGGCTGGTGCGCGAAATCCGCGCCATGGTGCTGTATCAGGACGCGCACGTCATCGTTCTGGACAAGCCGGCCGGCCTGGCCGTGCAGGGGGGGCCGGGTATAACCAAGCATGTCGACATGATGCTCGACGGCCTGCGCGACGGATCGGAACATCGCCCGCGTCTGGTGCACCGCATCGACCGCGACACCTCGGGCCTGTTGCTGCTGGCCCGCACGCCTGGCGTCGCGGCCAAGCTCGCCGCCGCGTTTCGCGGCCGTGACGTCAGCAAGACCTACTGGGCCGTCGTCGTCGGACGCCCGAGCCCGACGTCAGGCGTGATCGACCAGCCTCTGGCGCGTCTGGGCGCGGGGGCGGGCGCGATCACCATCGCCGCCGAACGCCATGACGAGGACGCGGCCCGCGCGCTCTCGGAATACGAGGTTCTGGATGCCGCCGGGCGCAAGCTGTCATGGCTGGCACTGTCGCCGCTGACCGGGCGCACCCATCAGCTGCGCGTGCATTGCGAGACGCTGGGCACGCCGATCCTGGGCGATCCACGCTATGGCGGGGCGAAAGCCCACATGGACGGTTTTGCCGACCAGCTGCATCTGCACGCGCGTGCGCTCGACCTGCCGCACCCGGCCGGTGGCCGCCTGACGGTCACGGCCCCGCTGTCGCCACACATGCGCGCGACGTTCAAGTCGCTGGGCTTTACCGAAGGCCAGACGCCACCGCCCCGGCGTAGCTGACGCACGGCCGCTGCGGCGTCCGACGCCCCTCACCCCCCTTTCCTCCGCGTGGAGACGGCCCCCTATGAAACAGCCTTCCACCCGCACGCCCGCGCGCCGTCGTCGCCTGTTTCTGCCCGCACTGGGGCTGGTCGTGATCGGCGGCGTGGTCGCCGTGCAGACACTGCTGCCCACAGCGGGCCTGCGCGACGATCTTGTGACCTCGGTCGAACATCAGACCGGCCGAAGCCTCACAGTGCACGATATCAGCCTTCGTATCCTGCCATGGCCGATGGTGGTGGCGCATGACGTGACCCTGTCGGGCACCCGTGCAGCCCCGCTGTTCACCGCGCACGAGCTGCGCGCCCGGATCGCGTTCCTTCCGCTGTTCGCACGGCACCTGACCCTGCGCGACGTCGTGGCGCAGGGGGCTGCGCTGACCCTCGAACGCGGGACGGACGGGGTCGCCAACTGGCACTTCACGCAACCCGACCGCCCGTCCGACACGGCGGACCCGTCCCACCCCGCCGCGTCGCCGACACGCTGGGACGTGCGGGTCGCCTCGCTCCAGATCGCTGGCGGCACCGTGCGCTGGGACGATGCGGCACACCATCTGAGCGGCCATGCCACGCTCGATCACGCCGCCTTCGCCGGTCTCGACGGCCCCGCCCCGACTCTGGACATCGCAGGCCATCATCAGGACGGCGGCTTCACGCTCCGGGGCCAGACCGGTGCTCTCGCCCCGCTGTTCTGGCCCGGCGGCGCGGCCTCGCCCGACTGGCCCGTCCATCTGATCGCCACGGTCACGCCCCCCAGACAGGACGCCGACCTGGTGCGTCTGGACGGCACGCTCGACGGTGTCGGCAGCGGGACCCCGGGCGGGTATCGCGTCTCGCTGTCGGGCACGCTGCATCATCTGCGCGACCTCAACAGCCTGTTCCCCCGCGCGCACCTGCCCGACGTCGCCACCGTCGGCCTCGACGTCGGGCTGCACGGCACGGCGGACGCGCCACATATCGACCATCTGCACCTGTCCACCGGCGCCGCCCGATTTGGCAGCGTGACCCTCGCGGGGGTGGAGATCGGCGCCCAGACACCCGATGCGCCCCTTGCCGTACGACTGGACCAGGTGGCGGCCTCGGACGCCGCGCCCGCCATGACGGTGCGCGGGACGCTGGGGACGATCGCCGGTCTCGAAGCCGTCTGGCAGGCGCGTGGCCTGAACGGGCTGGGCGCGCCCCTGTCCGTTGCCCTGACCGGGCAAGGGGCGGGCGAT
Source organism: Ameyamaea chiangmaiensis (assembly GCF_013376175.1). GTDB lineage: Bacteria > Pseudomonadota > Alphaproteobacteria > Acetobacterales > Acetobacteraceae > Ameyamaea > Ameyamaea chiangmaiensis. The sequence continues at coordinate 371 of NZ_JABXXR010000253.1, read as the reverse complement.
ACGACGCTGCATGTGCAGGGCGTCGTCGGCGCGGGGGCCACGGCGCTCGACCTTTCCGCGCATGCCGGGCATGTGCCGCTGGTGACCGGCTGGGCACTGGACAACGCCGTGACCTCCGCGCGCCTCGAGGCCCAGCCCGATCACACGCTAACGCTTTCGAACCTGAAGCTTGAGAGTCGTCAGGCGATTATCGACGGACAGGTGGCTCTTGGGTGGTCGGGGCCGCGTCCCTCGGTCAACGCGACGGTGCATGCCACGCGCATCGATGTCGACGACATGAAGACACCGGCCCCGCCGGCCGCGGAACCATCGACACAGCCGCGCCCCACGGGGTCGGCCGCCACGGCCGGGTCCCACGCAACCGATGGTCA
>NZ_JABXXR010000252.1 GCF_013376175.1 Ameyamaea chiangmaiensis | reverse complement strand
AAGGCTTCCGACCAGACTGAGGACGGACGCGGCGAGACTGCTGCGGACGGGGTTGCGCATCGCGTCTGGCCTTTTCAGTCGCGGGTTCGGAGACGCGTCAGCCGTGCGGGGCGGTCGCCGCGAGCGCGCGGGCACCGATATCGCGGCGCCAGACCGCATCGTCCCAGCGCAACCGCGCGACACCGTCATAGGCGATGTCGACGGCCGCGCGCAGTGTGGGCGCGGCCGCGCTGATGCCCAGAACGCGCCCCCCCGCGCCGACGATATCCCCGTTCGCATCGCGCGCGGTACCGGCCTGGAACAGGTGCACGCCTGGCGTGGCGGCGACGGCGTCGAGCCCGCCGATGACCGTGCCGGTCACAGGCTTCCCCGGATAGCCGCGCGCCGCGATCACGATTGTGGCGGAGGCGTCGTCGGAAAAATCGATGGCGACGTCGTCGAGCGTGCCGAGTGCCAGCGCCTGCAACGCCGGCAGCAGGTCCGAGCGCAGCCGGATCAACAGCGTCTGCGCTTCCGGGTCGCCGAAGCGGACATTGTATTCGATCAGACGCGCGCCGTCGGCCGTCAGCATCAGGCCCGCGAAGATGATGCCCCGGAACGGCGTGCCGCGACGCACCATTTCGACCAGCATCGGACGGACGAAGACGTCCAGCGCGGCCTCCTGCGCGGCGCGGTCGAAACCCGGAGGGGGGGAGATCGCCCCCATGCCGCCGGTGTTCGGGCCGGTGTCGCCGTCGCCGATGCGTTTGTGGTCCTGCGCCGCCCCGATCAGCACGGCGGTTTCGTCCGCGCAGAACGCGAACAGTGAGACCTCGTCACCGGTGAGACACTCCTCGATCACCACGGCGTGCCCGGCGGCACCCAGGGCCTTGTCGCGCATGATGGCGTCGATGGCGGCTTCCGCCTCCGCCACGGTCTGGGCAACGACCACGCCCTTGCCGGCGGCCAGGCCATCGGCCTTGATCACGATCGGGGCACCCCGGCGGCGGACGAAGGCGATCGCCGCGTCGGCGTCCTCGAACCGTTCCCAGCGCGCGGTCGGGATGCGGGCCGCGTCGCAGATTTCCTTGGTGAAGGTCTTGCTGCCCTCCAGTGCGGCGGCGGCCTGAAGCGGCCCGGCGCAGGGAATGTTGACCGACGCGCACGCATCGGCCAGACCCGCGACCAGCGGCGCCTCGGGGCCTGGGACGATCAGCTCGATTCCGTGTTCGACCGCGAAGGAGATCAGTCCCGGCACGTCGTCGGCCGCGATGGCGACGCAGGTGCCCAGTCCTTCCATGCCGGGGTTGCCGGGTGCGATGAAGAGGGCGTTCAGGGCGGGCGAGCGCGCGATCGCCTCGGCCAGCGCATGTTCCCGTCCCCCCGATCCGACCAGCAGAACCCGCATCGATGATCCTTTCGTCTCCGGTGCCGCGTCGTCGCGGTCACACCCCCTGTTTCAGTCGTGCGCTGTGTAGCATACACTGCACGGATGGACGAACAGGCAAGCAGCGGACCGGGTAACGTGCCCGACTATACGGTGTCGGAAATCTCCGGCGCCATCAAACGCACGCTTGAAGGGGCGTTCGGACGCGTGCGCGTGCGCGGCGAGATCACCGAATTCAAACGCTATCCGTCCGGACACCTGTATTTCTCGCTCAAGGACGAGGGGGGCAAGATCGCGTCGGTGGTCTGGCGCGGCTCGGTCTCGCGCCTCGGCCTTGTGCCGGAGAACGGTCTGGAGATCATCGCGAGCGGCCGGATCTCGGCCTATGGCGAGCGCTCGTCATACCAGCTGGTCATCGATCGGATGGAATACGCGGGCGAGGGCGCGCTGCTGGCCCGGATCGAGCGTCTGCGCCTGCGACTGGCCGAAGAGGGCCTGTTCGACGCTGCCCGGAAGCGCGCGATCCCGTTCCTGCCGCGCCTGATCGGGGTGGTCACCTCGGCACAGGGCGCAGTGCTGCACGATATTCGCACGACCGTCAGCCGTCGGTTTCCCCGTTCCCTGCTTATCTGGCCCGTCGCGGTGCAGGGGGAGGGGGCGGCGGCCCAGATCGCGGTGGCCATTGCCGGGTTCGATGCCCTGCGTCCGGGGGGTGCCGTTCCGCGCCCGGACGTGCTGATCGTCGCGCGTGGCGGCGGGTCGCTGGAAGACCTGATGGCGTTCAACGACGAAAGCGTCCTGCGCGCCGCCGCTGCCTGCCGGATCCCGCTTATCTCGGCGGTCGGGCATGAGACCGACACGACGCTGATCGACTTCGTCTCCGACCGTCGCGCGCCGACGCCGACCGCGGCGGCCGAGATGGCGGTGCCGATGCGCGCCGAACTGCTGGCTGATCTGGCCCACCGTGCGGCGCGGCTGGACAACGGCCTGGGGCGTGTGATGCAGGGGCTGCGGATGCGCCTCGAACGCGCAGGGGGGCGCCTGCCGGACCTGCCGCGTCTGCTGGACACGGCGCGGATGCGACTCGAC
>NZ_JABXXR010000251.1 GCF_013376175.1 Ameyamaea chiangmaiensis | reverse complement strand
CGTCCCCCGCCACCCCGCCGACGACAGCGCCGTCCGCGCCCACACTCGATGCGCCGCCGTTCGACGCGCTCTTGCTGGGCGACACGGGTCTTGATCTGGCGCGCACGATCGACCTGCTGCACACGCAGCAGGTGAGTGCGTCACACGTTCGTCTGCTGGGGCCGGGCCTGTGGAGTGCGTTTGCCAGCAAGCTGGGGCGCATCGGGGGGGCATGGTATGCGGCCCCGGATCCGCGCGCGCGGCAGACCTTCGTCCAGCAGTTTCTGGCCGCCTATCACCACATGCCGACGCCGCTTGCGGACCTGAGCTACGATTCTGCCGCGCTGGCCCGCGCGCTGAACGACGGCAGCGGCGTCTATCGCGTCGACGCGCTGACCAAAAGCAACGGATTTGCCGGGGTCGACGGCCTGTTCACGCTGATGCCCGACGGACATGTGCGCCGCCGTCTCGCGGTGTTCGAGATCCAGCCGACAGGGGGCGCGCACATGGTCACGCCGGGCGCCCATAACGGCACCTAGCGCGGCGATGCGCCTGAACCGACCGGTTGGGCGGTCGTATCGCGGCGTTGTTTTTTCATCATCGAAACGGGCACGAAGGGCACTGCCCTCCGATGCGGGTGGCCGGCTGCGCCGGGTCCGTTCAGGCGGCGGCGATCGCGCCTGCCGGCATGACGGGGCGAATGGCCTGCAACGCGGCCTCGAACGTCGCGAAGGTGCCAAGGCGATGGTCGCGCAGGTGATCGGTCAGCACCCAGCGCATGCCTTCGGGGTGGACGCCATAGGCCGGGTCGGCGTTTTCACGTACCCAGACCAGCACCATGTCGAAAAGACGATTGTCCTCACGGCAGACATCCGCATCGCACAGGCCCATGCGCATGCCGGCCTCAAGCCAGCGCATCAGATAGTCGCGGTGACGCGGCAGAATCCCCAGACGAAGCGGAACGACGTTCGAGCTGGTGCAACGGTCGGGATGAGTCATGGCTGTTGTCATCTCGGTGTCCTGTTGATCGCGTGGCGTGGGTGAACGCTAACCGCGTCATGGCGAGACGCCAATTTCAAAATACGCGACTCGGGCAGGAAACGAGTCAAAAAATGGGCAATGTGACAAAAAAACAATACTCAGCCGTGGATTCGCGCATAAAAACGACTATTTTTTATACAATTGCTTATTCCATCGGCGGTGTAGCCACAGCCAACTGCCCGGATGTGTGCGTATCCAGTGCTCCAGACGATCGTTGACCGCTTGGGTGAGCTGCTTCTGGTCAGTTTGACGGTCCCCTGACTCAGGAATGGGCAGGGGGGGCTCGACCACGACGCGCAGCCGCGCCGGGCCGAGGCGCTCGACGTAGCCCGGAATAACCGGACAGCCGTAGCGCAGGGCAATCGCGGCCAGGGCCGGTGCCGTCATGGCCGAACGGCCGAAGAAGCGGACCTCGATCCCGTCATTCATCTTCTGGTCGACCAGAAGGCCGAGGTTGCCACCCCGTGCCACGTGGGCCAGCGCCTCGCGCGCGCCGCGCGCGCCCTTGGCGAACAGGGTGACATCCTGTCCCATCGCGTCCGCGCGCAGTTGGCCGATCAGGGTGTCGATCAGGGGATTGCCGGCCGCGCGATAGAACGATGCAAAGGGCAGTCCATGCCGGGCGACGGCGGGGGGCAGCATCTCCCAGTTGCCGATATGGCCGGATACGAACAGCACCGGGCCGCCGCGTGCGACCTGCGCTCGCAGATGTTCGGCCCCTGTCACGTCCCAGCCGGGGCCCTCGGGCGTGTTCTCCTTCAGGGAACTCAGGTGGGGGAATTCGCCCACCGTGCGACCGAGATTGTCCCAGACGTCGGCCACGATGCGCCGCCGTGCGGTCGCGTCGAGATCAGGCATGGCCAGCCGCAGATTGACGTCGGCAATACGCGACACGGGCAGCCACGGTCCGATCGCCCGGCACACGGCCCCCCCCAGATTGGACGCCCGCACGGGGCCGAGGCGACGGAGGCAGGCGAGCACAAGGCGGGCGACCGCCGCTTCGGCACGGTGGGCAGGGCGGGCGCGGGATCGGGTCATCAGCCGGGCAGGGTTACAGGTCGGTCCTGCTGCCGACAAGCCGGTCAAGCAGGTTCTCGGCGGCGTGCGGCGTCTCCCACTGGAGCTTCGTCCCGATCACGGTGATCCGCGCCCGAAGCTCGGGCGGCAGGCGTACGGCATCCTTGGGCGTGGTGACAAGGCGCGTGCCGGGCTGCTGATCCAGCCCCTCCAGCAGGCTGAGGTCGCGACGGGTATAGGCATGGTGGTCGGGGAACGGCAGGGTGCGCACAGGAGCGATACCCGCGTCGCGCAGGGCGTCGAAGAATTTGGCCGGTCGGCCGATCCCGGCGAAGGCGATCACCTGCCGCCCGACAAGGTCGAGCAGCCGTCCCTCCGGCTGCAGCCGTGCGTGCAGCACCGGCAGTCCGGCGGGCACGTCACGCGCGACGCGATGCCGGTCCGGCCCGATGATAACCACCGCGCGCGCGCGGT
>NZ_JABXXR010000250.1 GCF_013376175.1 Ameyamaea chiangmaiensis | reverse complement strand
ACGGGCCGTCGTCGTCCCCGTCGCGCTCTTCCTCGCGCACAGGCGGCCACAGCTCGACCCGGCCACCCTGCCCGACGCGAGCGGGTATATGGCGTTCGGCGAGCCCGGTCTGGCCGGGCTCGGCCAGGCCCCGCGCGGCCTCGGGCTGGGCGAAGACCTGATCCACAAGGTCCAGCACCGGCGCGGTGGAGCGGAACGACACGACCAGCGAAGGCTCGCGCCATGTGGCACTTGCCCCCTGCACACGTCGTTGAAAACGCTGGCGCCAGTCGCGAAAAGCAGCCGGATCGGCCCCCTGAAACGAATAGATCGACTGTTTGTAGTCACCCACGGCGAAGACGGTACGCGGCAGGCCGCCACGCCCGTCCTCGCGCGCGCCGGTGCCCGAGAAGAACTCCGCCGTCAGGGCGCCGGCGATACGCCATTGTTCGGGTGAGGTGTCCTGGACCTCATCGAGGAGAAGATGATCGATTCCGCCGTCGAGTTTGTAGAGAACCCACGCCGCCCCGGCATCGTCGAGCAACGCCAGCGTGCGGCCGATCAGGTCGTTGTAATCCACCATGCCCAGCCCGGTCTTGCGCGCCGCGTAGCGCGACAGGACCGGCTCCACCACGTCCAGCAGCGACAGCGCGAGCGTAACCAGCCCCTGTGCGGCGATCTGGTCGCGAAGGGATAAAAGCCGCTCGGCCTCGCGCTCCATGAGCGCGGGCGCCTCGGGGTAGGATTCTACAAGTTTCCTGTTCAAGCCGCCATTTTTACGCGGCGTGTTCTCCCGCGTCAGAAAGCCGCTCTCCCACGTCGCGACCGTCTCCAGCCGACGCGCCAGCGGCTGGGCCAGCCAGTCCAGCAAGCCCTGCATCGTCTTCTTCAGCGCGGGCGACCCGTCCTCCGACGCCCGGCGCAGCACGTCGCGCAGACGCTCTTCCTCCGACGGCGTGACGCGCGCCTCGTGCAGGTGCGCCACTGCCACGTCCGGCGCCCCGAGTGCGGCGCGATAGGCGGCCGCCCGGTCGTCGCGCGACAGGGCGAGCACGGGACGCAGATCCTGTGCGCGGTTTTGCAAAAGCCCCAGAAGGGTCGAGAATTTGTCCAGACCAGCCTGTGCCGACAGGGCGGCAAGACGCGCGCCGTCCGCCCGTGCCAGTTCCCCCTCGACAGCGGAGGACAGGGCAAGACGCGCGTCCGTATCCTCCATCAGGGCGAAATGGGGACTGATCGCGGCCTCAATCGGAAACCGTCGCAGAAGGGACTGGCAAAAAGCGTGGATCGTCCCGATCCGCATCCCACCAGGCAGGTCGAGCACCCGCACGAACAGTTCCCGCGCAGCCCTGCGTGTTTCGGGTCCCGGTTCAACCGCCAGGGCGCGGAGTTCGTGATCCAGGCGCGCCGGCTCCGCCGTGACCCAGACGCCGAGGCGATCCTGAAGCCGGATCGCCATCTCGGCGGCGGCGGCCTTGGTGTAGGTCAGGCAGACGATCCGGCCGGGCGGCGTACCGTCGAGCACCTGCACCTCGCCGGTTCCGGGCATGACGGCACGGCGCGGCAGCATCAGTTGCAAAAGCCGGTCGATCAGAAGCTTGGTCTTGCCGCTGCCCGCCGACGCCGAGACGAACACGGACGCCGCCGGGTCCGACGCCTCGGCCTGACGGCGGTTGGCGGTGTCGAGGGGATCGGGCGTGCTCATGGCTCGTCCTCTCGCGCCGCGCCACTCCATTCCGCGACGCGCGCCAACTGGGCGTAATCGTTGTAGCGCGGTTCGCGACCGGGGCGGGGATGGGAATAATACGCCTGATCCGGATCATCAAACCGCTCGATCAGCGCACGCAGGTTTTCCCACGTGCGCTCCGCCAGTTCCCTCACCTCGGACTCATCCAGGGCAATGGGCAGCGCCTCCCCAGGTTTATGCGCCCCGGACAGACGCCAGTACAGCAGGCCGCGCGTGGGCCGGGAGTCGAGGTCCGGGAAGCCGCCATGAGCCAGCATCGCCGCCTCCAGCACCAGTTGCGGCGACCAGCCCGCGACGACGGCTTTCCTGGCCGGCAACTGGCCGGTCTTGTAATCGACGATGTGCGCACGCCCCTCGGCGTCGACATCGATCCGGTCCGCCCGACCGCGCAGGCGGAACGGCCCCCCTTCAAGTCCGTTCAGCGTTACCTCGCCCCGCGTCTCGACCGCGATGGCCCTCGGCGCGCCCATCGTGACGCGACGGTCGCGCTCCGCTTCCGCCACCCAGTGCGCGATACGGTGCAGGCGCGGCCGCCACCATGCACGCAGGGCCGGTCGCACCGTGGCGGCGTTAAGCACGCGGTCGAACGAGGCCGCGAGTTCATCCCCGATCCGGTCGGGCCAGGCCGCGACATGGGTTTTCAGGCATGCCTCCAGAACCTCGTGCACGATCGTGCCGAAATCCGACGCATCGGCGGATTCCTCCAGAGGCGCCAGCGCGCGCAATCCCAGCACATGGCGCGCATAGATCGCATAGGGGTCGCCCAGCCATGTCTCGATCTCGGTCACCGACAGGCGGCGCGGACGCCACGCCAGGGGTGGCCGGGGCGCGGGCGGCTGGACCGGCGAC
>NZ_JABXXR010000249.1 GCF_013376175.1 Ameyamaea chiangmaiensis | reverse complement strand
GGTGTCGCGCTGCTGGTCGCCGTGGGGCGCGGGCCGATGCGTCACGGCTTGGCGGGCATCGCGTGGCTGGCCGGGCATACGCGGCCCGGACGGTTCGCGCGTGCGGGCGTCGTGCGTCCGTTCGACACCGCGCTGAGGCCGCTCGATCTGTCGATGGAACGACTGGGTGTGCTGACCCCGCGCGATTTTACGCAACCGGAACTGGCAAGTTTTGATGCCTGTGTTCAATGCGGTCGGTGCGAGGAGGTGTGTCCGGCTTTCGCGGCCGGCCAGCGTCTGAATCCGAAGGCCCTCATACAGGGTCTGTCCGGCGCGATGCGCGAGCAGCCAGCCCCCTATTGCGGAAGTCCTTCGCCCCACGCCCCGGTCATGCCCGGCAAGGGCGGGATGGAGACCGAGATCATCGGAGGCATGCTGGCGCCGGACACCTTGTGGGCGTGCACCACGTGCCGCGCCTGCGTGGAAGAATGCCCGATGCTGATCGAGCATGTCGATGCGGTGATCGCGCTGCGGCGTGGCCAGACCCTGATGAAAGGTGCGGTGCCCGCAGGCGCGGGGCCGGTACTGCGCGCCTCGCGGGAGCGGGCCGAACCGGGTGGTCGTGCGCTGGAGGCGCGGACGGACGCCATCGCCGCGTTGGACGTTCCGGTACTGGCGGCGGGTGAGGCGACCGATATTCTGCTCTGGCTGGGCGAGGGGGCTTACGATCTTCGCTATGGCCGGTCGCTGCGGGCTTTGGTAACGCTGATGCGCAAGGCGGGCGTTCGGTTCGCCACGCTGGGCGCCGACGAGGTCGACTGCGGCGACGCCGCGCGGCGACTGGGCGACGAGGCAACGTTTCAGGCCCTCGCGCGCGAGGCGATCGGGGTGCTGGGGACGCGGACATTTCGCACGATCGTCACCGCTGATCCGCATGCCTATCACGTCTTGAAAAACGAGTACCCCGCTTTGGGTGGGACGTGGTCCGTCGAGCACCACACGACCTTTCTCGACGCTCTGGTGCAGGGCGGCCAGCTTACCCTCGCGCAGCGTGACGGGCCTGCCGTGGCCTATCACGACCCGTGCTATCTGGGGCGCTACAACGGGGTGATCGATGCGCCTCGCCGCCTGCTTGACGCGGCCTGTCGCACCCGTGTGGAGGTCGAGCGCCACGGTCTGCGGTCCATGTGCTGCGGCGGCGGCGGCGGCGGTCCTGCGAGCGACGTCGACGCCGTCACCCGCATTCCCGATCTGCGGATGGAGCAGTTCCGCCACGGCGGCGCGGGCATCGTCGCGGTGGCCTGTCCGGGATGCACGGCGATGCTCGAAGGTGTGACCGGGATGCGTCCCGACGTGAAGGATGTCGCCGAACTCGTGCTGGAGTCGCTGGTCCCATGACGGCGCGGATCAGGCGCGATCCGCGTGCGGAGCGGTCGCGGTGCCTCGTGCCCGGCGGGGAACGGCCGCGTCTGGTACGCGACGGAAACGTGGCCGACATGGTCGTGCCCAGCCGCCCGCGCGAGGCGTCGGTCCGACGGATCGAGATGCCCGCTTTCTGGGTCGTGGCCGTCGTCGAGGCCGTCGATGGCCGTCTGGATCGCTGGGGACGGCAACTCGCGGGGGCCGCGCGGATGCTGGCCGGGGCGGACGGTGGTGTCGTCCTGATCGGTCTTGGCGATTTGGGCGATGCGGAGGGCGGCGAGGCTGGCGCGGATCGTGTCCTGGCGATCGGTGGGTTGGCCGACCCGGAGGTGACGCTTGGTATGCTGATGGAGCGGGGCGGCTCCTTTGACCCGCGCCACTGGGTTTTTGCCGAAAGCGGGAGTGGCGCCGATCTGGCGCGGCGGCTTGCGGCGCGAAACGGCTGGTCGATACAGCCGGGCATCGAGGCGCTGACGGTCCGCCAGAGCATCCGCCCGTGTCGCGGCGGTCGGTATGAGCGTGTCGACGCCGTGGCACGGATTGTCACCCTTCCGTGCGACCGGGTGGCCGCCTATGCGGGTGAGGCCCATGAAGGGCGAAGGCTGGAGGAGGCTGCTCCCCATACACAGGCGTCCGACCGACTGGTGTTTGGACCCGTCACGCGGGCAGCGGCGGGGGATGTACCCCTGTCGGAGGCGCCGTTCGTCGTGTCCGCCGGACAGGGCGTCACGGATTTCGACGCGTTTCATGCCGTGGCCCGCGCGCTCGGTGCAACAGAGGGCGCCAGCCGTGTCGTTTGTGACGCGGGGCTGATGCCACGTGCGGCGCAGGTCGGCGCGTCCGGCACCGTGCTGGATGCGCGATGCTATCTGGCATTCGGCATCGCGGGGGCGCCGCAGCACCTCCAGGGTCTGGGCAAGGTCGAGCACGTGGTGGCGGTGAACACCGACCTCCACGCCGCGATTATCGCGCGTGCCGGGCTGTCGATCGTCGCCGACGCACAGGCGGTGATGCCGGCCCTGCTGGCGCTGTTGCGGGAGGAGGGAGCGTGATGCGCAGCGTTGTACTCGTGTCGGGTGGTATCGATCCGCTCTCGGGTCGTCCGGCGCCCCCGGTGGGCGAGATCGCGGCGATCGGGCTTGCGCTGTCGGTCGGGGCGAGCGCCACCGGCCTGCACGCGGGTGCCGTGTCAACGCCG
>NZ_JABXXR010000248.1 GCF_013376175.1 Ameyamaea chiangmaiensis | reverse complement strand
CGAAGCCCCGCCAGCGCCGCCGCCATGCGACACGCGCTGATAGTCGGCCGGCGGCGCGAACATCGTGCTGGCGATCGGGGCGTAGGTGACCGTCGTCGCTTCCAGACGGCCGCGCATGCCATCGGCATCCACCCCGTCCTCGCGCAGAATGACGCCGTCGTCGGTCACACAGGCGGTCGCGTTGCCCTGACGGGCGGTGATCCCCCATTCGGTGCAGGCCTGCCCGGCCTGGCTGGACGCACCCTTGCGCGTGAATTGCATCGACAGATCGAGCAGGAACGGATTGCGCAGACCCTCGCGCGGGTTGAACTGGGTGTAGACGCGCTGGCGATTGAGCACGACCGTCACCTGCTGGGCCGTGCGATCGAGAATCGTGGCGCCGACGCCGTTGGGCCCGTCGACGCGCAGGCGCGCGCCCTCGCCCCCGAAATAGACCCGCACGGCCTGCGGCTGCGGCGCGCCTTCGTGCGTCACGGCGTAATCGACCGTGACGTCGCGCGTGGGCATCAGGCGGGGGTGGTCGGCCTGTTGCGCGTGGGCAACGGGCAGGCCGATCATCACGCCCAGGCACCCGAGCGCGCCGAAAAGTCCACTCTTGTTCATCATCCTGCGTCCACCGCTGTCCCTGTCCACTACGCGCAACCCAAACCCCGCCCCGCCGGCAAGTCAAGCGCCCCCGCGCAGCCTGTCCACTTCGTCACGCAGGCGCGCGGCCCCGCTCGCGACGGGAAAGCGCACCGGCTGCCCGATGGCGCGCGCCAGCGCACCGCGATAGGCGTCGGCCGGAATCTCGACGCAGCCGAAACGCGCCAGATGCGCCGTCCCGAACTGCGTATCCAGCACCGTAAATCCGGCGATCCGCAGGCGCGCCACCAGATGCACCAGCGCGATTTTCGACGCGTCACGCTGGCGCGACACCATGCTCTCGCCAAAGAACGCCCCGCCGAGCGACACCCCGTACAACCCGCCGGTCAGCGCGCCGTCGGCCCATACCTCCACGCTATGGGCATGGCCGCGTGCATGCAGCGCGCAGTACAGCGCCGCGATGCGCGGGCTGATCCACGTGCTCTCCCGGCCCGGTCCCGGCTCGGCGCAGGCGGCTACCATACCCGCGAAGTCATGGTCGATGCGCACCTCCGGCACGCCGGACGCCAACCCCGCGAGCACCGTGCGCCGTAACCGGCGCGGCAGGTGGAACCGGTCCAGCGGGATCACACCGCGCATCGGCGGGTCGAACCACTCCAGTTCGTCCGACGCCGCGTCAGGGGCCATCGGGAAGTAGCCCGCCGCGTAAGCGCCCAGCAGCAGATCGGGCGTTACTTCCATCCGTGCCCTCCCCTGTCGCGCATGACCCCCTCCGCCCTCGCCTCGTCCGGCACCCCATGTTACGCTCGATCGATAAAAAGACCATGTGAGGAGACACCATGTCGGCCGATCGTCCGCGCCTGATCCGCGACCAGATCTATCCCGCCGCGGCGGAAGCCAGGCTTGCCGAACTGTTCACGACGCCCGCGCCGCCCACCGGGCCCGCCGACACCGCGACCATGCTCTCGCTCGCGCGGTCGTTCGAACCGGCGGCGCTGCTGATCAGCCACGCGACCCGCGCGGACGCCGCCTTCATCGCCGCCCTGCCCGACAGCGTGAAGGTCATCGCCTGCGTCAGCGTGGGAATCGAACATGTCGATATCCCCGCCGCACGCGCACGCGGGATCATGGTGACCAACACGCCCGACGTGCTGACCGACTGCAACGCCGATCTGGCGATGATGCTGATCCTGGGCGCCGCGCGGCGGGCATCGGACTATACCGCGGTGATGCGCGCGGGCTGGGGCCGGGGCTTCGGCATGGCCGAGATGCTTGGCATGCGCGTGACCGGCAAGCGTCTGGGCATCGTCGGCATGGGGCGGATCGGACGCGCGGTGGCCCATCGGGCGCGCGGGTTCGACATGACGATCCTCTATCACAACCGCCGCCCCCTCGGCCCGGATCAGGAACAGGGGGCACAATATTTCGCCGACCTGCGCGACATGCTGCCGCACTGCGATATCCTAAGCCTGCATCTGCCCGGCGGCGACCAGCCGGTCATGACGCGCGAGACGTTCGCGCTGCTGCCCAAAGGGGCACTGTTCGTCAACGCGGCCCGTGGCGCGCACGTGGACGAGGACGCGCTGATCGACGCCCTGCAGAGCGGTCATCTGTTCGGCGCGGGGCTGGATGTCTATCGCAACGAGCCCAACCCCGACCCGCGCCTTCTGGCCCTGCCGAACCTGTTCATGACACCGCATATGGGCAGCGCCACGCACGAGACGCGCACCGACATGGCGTGTCTCGCCTTTGAGAACGCCCGCCGGGTCATTGCCGGCGAGACACCCCTGACCCCGGTCAGCGGCTGAGGACGTCCCACCATGCTCAGACTCATCACCATCCAGCTCGTCGCGATCGCCGTGTTTGCCCTTTTCGCCCTGCTCGCGCCCCATTATCGGGGCATGGCCGAGACGGTCATGACGTGCTTCGGGCTGTTCGCGCTGGCCGAAGCGGCCCTGTGGCTGGCCCTCGACGCACGGGACCAGCGGCGCGCGCGTGTCGCCGGGCGTGCCTGACGCGCGGCCCGGCCAT
>NZ_JABXXR010000247.1 GCF_013376175.1 Ameyamaea chiangmaiensis | reverse complement strand
GGTAATTCGGCGCGGCGGTGCGGGCGCCCGGCTGGGGCGCTGCCTGCAGATGAGCCTGGTGCGGATCGGGCGCCGCCGCCGGGGCCTGAACCGCCGGCTCGACCGGGGCTTCGGGTTGCACGGCGACGGGGGTGTCGATACCGGTCGCGACGACGGAGACGCGCACGCGGCCGTTCAGGCTGTCGTCGATCGCGGAGCCGAAGATGATGTTCGCGTCCTCGGCCACTTCTTCGCGGATACGGTTGGCGGCCTGATCGACTTCATACAGCGTCATGTCCTCGCCGCCGGTGATGTTGATCAGCAGCCCGCGCGCGCCCGCCATCGACGTGTCTTCGAGCAGCGGGTTGGAAATCGCAGCCTCCGCCGCCTCGATCGCGCGGTTGTCGCCCTCGGCCTCGCCCGTGCCCATCATCGCCTTGCCCATCTCGGCCATCACGGTGCGGATGTCGGCGAAATCGAGATTGACCAGCCCCGGTGCGACCATCAGGTCGGTCACGCCGCGCACGCCCATATACAGGACGTTGTCGGCCATCTTGAACGCGTCCTTCCAGCTGGTGCGCTCGGTGGCCAGACGGAAGAGGTTCTGGTTCGGGATCACGATCAGCGTGTCGACGAACTGTTGCAGTTCCGCGATGCCGGCGTCGGCCGAGCGCGACCGGCGCACGCCCTCGAAGGTAAACGGCTTGGTCACGACGCCGACCGTCAGGATGCCGCGATCGCGGGCCATGCGCGCGATGACCGGCGCGGCACCCGTGCCGGTGCCACCGCCCATGCCGGCGGTGATGAACACCATGTGCGCGCCGTCCATGTGACGGGCGAGCTCGTCGGCGGCCTCTTCCGCGGCCGCGCGGCCGATCTCGGGCTTCGCGCCGGCGCCCAGACCCTGCGTCAGGTGCGGGCCGAGCTGGATGCGGCGATCGGCGCGCGAATGCGACAGCTGCTGGGCATCGGTATTGGCGACGACAAACTCCACGCCCTGCAACTGGAGCGCGATCATGTTATCGACCGCGTTGGTACCTCCGCCGCCGACGCCGATCACGGTAATCCGAGGCGTAAAGTCTGCATGCGTCTGCTGCGGAATGGTCAGGTTCAGGGTCATGAGCATCTCCCCGATGATCGGAGGCTGGATTGTGGCGGTGCGACTCGGTGCGCGCGGTACAGAATCTATAGCGTCAAGCTAGGCCACACTAAACCCGGTCGCGCAAGAAATTGACGATTCTTCCAAGAAGTCCCGAAGCGCCGGGTTCGGAAACATCCACGTCGTTGAACGATCGATCCGAACCGGCCGCCCACGAGAGGAGCCCCGCAGTCGTGGCGAATCCGGCCGAGGCCGGTGCGTCCTGCGGCAGGTCGCGAAAGCCGGTTGGATAACCCATACGGATCGGACGGTCGAGAATCGAGGCCGCCAGCAGCCCCACACCCTCCAGCAGGGAACCGCCGCCGGTCAGCACGACGCCGCCCGTGGCCGCCTTGCCAAACCCCGACGCATCGAGCCGATCGCGCACCAGTTCGAGCGTTTCCTCGATCCGCGGATGGATGATGGAAATCACGCGTGAGCGCGACACGCGCGACAGGGGCGCCGCGCTTTCGCCGATGAGTTCGATCGGCAAGGCATCCTCCCCATCGTCATCGGAGAAATTGGCCGATCCATACATCGTCTTCAGCCGCTCGGCCGTTTCCTCCGATGTGGACAGGATACGGGCCAGGTCGCGCGTGATGTGACGGCCGCCCACACCGATCTGCGCGGTATGAATCAACTGGCCTTCCCCGAAGATCCCGAGCGTCGTCGTGTCGCCCCCCATGTCGACCACCGTCGCCCCAAGGTCGCGTTCCTCCCGATCCAGCACCGCCAGGCCCGAGGCCAGTGGTGCCGATACCAGCGCGCGTATCTTGAGTTCGGCGCGCGCCAGAAGGGCTTCGAGCGTGGCGAGCGTGCCTGTGGCCGCGTCGATGACATGCAGCCGGCCCGTCAACTGGTCGCACACATGCCCACGTGGATCGACGACCCCGGTCGTGTCGTCCACCGCATAGGCAAGGGGAAGCGTATGAATGACGCTGCGTCCCTCGCTGCGCGCGCGTAACTGCCCTTCCGTCACGATCCGGCGTACGTCCGCATCCGTCACCTCGCGGCCTCCCACGGGCCAGCGCACATTGAACAGCCGGCTTTCGGGCGATCCGCTGGACAGGTTGACCACGACGTCGGTCAACGATCGCTCAGCCTGCTCCTCGGCCTCGCCCACCGCCGCGCGTATCGCGGCTTCGGCACGACGGATATCGGTGATCGCGCCCCCGCGCACGCCCTCCGAACGCTGCCATCCCTTG
Source organism: Ameyamaea chiangmaiensis (assembly GCF_013376175.1). Classification (GTDB taxonomy): domain Bacteria; phylum Pseudomonadota; class Alphaproteobacteria; order Acetobacterales; family Acetobacteraceae; genus Ameyamaea; species Ameyamaea chiangmaiensis. The sequence goes on along the minus strand of NZ_JABXXR010000247.1, from coordinate 295 downwards.
CCGAGCACCTTGATCGTTCCGTCCGGTTCGCCGCGTCCGATCAGGCACGTGATCTTCGTGCTGCCGATGTCGAGGACCCCGAACACGCCCTGCCGCCAGGCGTGATGGGGCGGCTGGCTGCGTGGCGGGGGCAGGGCAAGGACGTGGTGCTGGGCGCGGGTGTCGGTGGTCAGCGCCACGTCGCGGCTGCCGCGACGCGTGCGACGCCGACGGCCGCTTGCGGGCGTTTTCTCCGGGGGGACGGGGATCAGGTCGTTCATGGGGAACTCGGGTTCGGGACGGGCGGTGCCAGGGG
>NZ_JABXXR010000246.1 GCF_013376175.1 Ameyamaea chiangmaiensis | reverse complement strand
GCCCAGAGCCAGGGCGGCCAGAAAGCCCATGGCGGCGACCAGCGCCGGAAGCGAGCGTTCGGGCAATGCGCGGCGCAGGGCAAGCCCGTCGGCGCGGCGGCGAGAGAACAGGCCCATCACGCGTCTCCCGTTCGCAGGTCAGCCGTCATGGACAAGGCGCCCGCCATCAAGCCACAGGGCGCGCCCCGGATAACGCTGCACCAGGGATTCGTTGTGGGTAGCCACGACGACGGTCGTGCCCATCGCATTGAGTTCGTTGAACAGTTCCATCAGCCTTCGTCCCTGGTCCTCCTGCAACGCATTTGTCGGTTCGTCGGCAAGCAGAAGTTCGGGCTGATGGATGACCGCCCGGGCGACGGCGACACGTTGTTGCTCTCCCCCGGACAGGCGCGCGGGAGCATCGCGTTCACGGCCCGCGAGCCCCACCCAGCCAAGCATCGCGGCGACGGCATCGGCAATTTCGTCTTCAGGTCGATCCTGCAGGCGCAACGGCAGCGCCACGTTGTCGCCCACCGAGAGATCGGGAAGCAGCGCGAAGTCCTGGTGCACCACGCCGATGCGGCGTCGCAGCCGGGTCAGGGCAGGGCGCCGGGCCCGCGTCGTGAGAACACCGAGCAGCGTCATCTCGCCCTCGCTGGCCCGCGCGGACAGTCCCAGCAGCCGAAGCAGTGTCGACTTTCCCGCCCCGGACGGCCCGAGCAGCCAGCGGAACCCGCCTTGCGGCACATCGAACGAGATCGCGTGCAACGCCGTTGCGGCGCGCGGTCCACGATCGTGCCGAAAGCTGATGTCACGCAGGGAGATCATGCAAAGGCGATCCTGAAGACATGTCGAGGGCGGGCCTGATGGTGGCGCACGGTCATAATCGAGTGCCCGTTAACATTTCGTAGACTGTTCGTGCCGACAATCAAGCCCTGTGATTCGGCGTGCGCGCCCCTCAGCAGGAGCTTTAAAACCAGATGCTTATCACCTGTCCTTCGTGCCACGCGACCTACGATGTGCCGGTCGCTCTCCTGAAGGCGGGACGAACCGTTCAGTGCGCCGACTGCGGCGCGTCCTGGGAGGTCGCGCCGGAGGCAGGCACCTCCGGCGCCGACGCTGCGTCGGGGGATGGCGGCCAGGACGTCGTGCCCCGGCAGGCGCACTCTCGCCTGACGCCAGACGGCTCAGCGGTGGCGCTCAGCGGCGCCGTGGCGGCGGAGGGACTGGAATCGACGGTCGCGTCCGCTTCGCGCATCCGCACGGCGGTCGCCTCGTCGTCGCCTGCCGTCAGCGGTACGTGGCTGCAAGACCGCCGTGTGTGGAGCGCCGGCTGGGTGCTGACCGTGGCGGGACTGGGTGCGACGGCAGCGACGCTGTGGGTGTGCCACGCGGGTGTGGATGCCTTGTGGCTGCGCTATGTCGGAACCCTGCGAGGATTGGTGATGCGGTAGATCCCGGCGGGTCGCGCCGGGGCATCCCTTACAGTTCGCGCGCGGCGAGTGCGGCGATGGTCGAACCGGCGGCGGCCACGGCCATCAGGGCGAAGCCGTCGAAAATCAGGCCGGACGCGGTCAGCACATGGCTGCCGACGACGATCTGCGCCGGAATGGCGTCCGACACATGCGCGATGATGTCGTGGGTCTGCGGATCGGCCGAACTGGTCGAGCGTGTGACCGCTTCCATGGCCTTCGGCAGGATCGCCCAGCCGACACCCAGGATCAGCACGAACGGCGCCAGTAGTTCCGCCACCTGCTGCACGAAATAAAAGACGAAATGCGCCACCAGCCACAGGCCCAGACGCAGGGCGCGGGCCAGATCGAACGGGCGTTCGTCGCGGATTTCGATGGGCAACATGCGTCGTGGCGCATGGGGAGGAGGCGAAGTTTCCATGGACGAGACACTCTCCGGCACGGCAGGGATGGCGCGGACAAGGCCGCGTGGGGCGCACCACCGGTAGCGGCGGACGCGGCCAAAAGCAATCTCCAGCCCCGATCGTCACCCGCGCGCCGGACCGGGCACAGGCAGGGATCGCATGTGCGCACGGAGCGCACCATGTCCGGTGGTGGACTGTGAGCGCGAGCGGGACTGTGTTACGGCAATCCGGCGCGCGGCCCGCAGGCGGCACGCGTACAGCAGGGGGGCCTGGCATCCTGTGCAGGGACCGTTCGTTATCTTCAGGCTGGGTCACGGAACCGGGGAGGCTGTCTCGTCCGACCAGACCCATGACTTCGCGCTCGCGACCGCGGTGGTGCGCGAATGCGTCGCCCTGCCGCTGATGCGCCGACCGCCCGATCTGCCGCCGGCGATTGCCGGACTGTTCGCGCTTGGCCACGAGACGATCACGGTCGTTGATCCGGCGCCCCTTCTGGGATGCGATACCGGCCCGGCACAGACGGCCGAGGCGTTGTATCGTGCCGTCATCCTGCTGCACGGACACCCGCCGGTGGGTCTTCTGGTCACGCGGGTTGTGGATGTACTCAGGGTTCCGGGCGCGCTGATCCGGCCGCCTGAAGACGCGGCCGCGGGCTGGGTGCGCGGGCGTTTCGACCATGACGGGCGGACCGTCACGCTGTTCGATCCGGGGGATCTGCTCGACGCGCAGGCGCTGGAGCAGGCGGCGGCGCGGGACCGGGTG
>NZ_JABXXR010000245.1 GCF_013376175.1 Ameyamaea chiangmaiensis | reverse complement strand
ATCCACTGCCTACAGCCTCGGCGCAGCCGGCCAGTCCGGTGCATCCGGCGTCGCCTCCGGTCTCGGCAATGTCGCCTCGACCGGCGCGTCGAAGGCTGGCTCCGCCATCGCCAGTCCGTTCCGCCGCGCAGCCTCGTCGATGCGGGAGAGCTTCCAGGCAGGCGGGCGGGCCGTGTCCGGTGAAGCAGGCGCCGAGGCCGGAGCGGAAGCGGCGTCCGCACCGACCGCATCATCTGCCACGGCCGACAGCCCGCCCGCATGGGCCAAACGCATGAAGCGTGGCCAGCAGATGGCGCATGGCGTCCAGGCCGCGGCCCACGCCGTCAAGTCCGGCGACGCCCACGGCGGCGGCGCTTCCGTCAACCTCTCCGAAAGCGACTGACCATGTTCAAGCGACCATCCACCCATTACGGCAAATCCCCCGAACCTGAGACGCCCTACCACCGCGCCGCCCAGATCTGGGACGACCGCATCGGCTCCGCTCGCGTACAGGCGAAGAACTGGCGCCTCATGGCCTTCGGCTCTTTGGCGCTCTCTGCTGGATTATCGGGCGCGCTGTTCTGGCAGTCGATGAACGGTTCGATCGTGCCCTGGGTGGTTCAGGTCGATAAGCTCGGCCAGGCGCAAGCCATCGCGCCCGCCACCGCCGACTATCAGCCCAACGACGCGCAGATCGCTTTCTACCTCGCGCGCTTCATCGAGCAGGTCCGCTCGATCCCGGCCGACGCAATCATCGTGCGGCAGAACTGGCTGCGCGCCTATGACTTCACCACGCAGGCCGGCGCGCTGGCGCTGAACGACTACGCCCGCGCCAACGATCCTTTCGCCAAGGTCGGCAGGCAACAGATCGCGATCGAGGTGTCGAGCGTCATCCGCGCCTCGCCATCGAGCTTCCGCATCGCCTGGATCGAGCGCCGCTATCAGGACGGATCGCTCGCCTCGACCGAGCGCTGGTCGGCGATCGTGACCGTCGCCGTCCAGTCGCCGCGCGACGCCGACACGCTCAGGAAGAACCCGCTCGGAATCTACATCAACGCCATCAACTGGTCGAAGGAGCTTGGACAATGACACCGACCTTCCGTCATGCCGGGAGGCCGGCTTTCCGCAATGCCTCACTCACGGCTTTACTGCTTTCCGCTTCCGCGCTTGCCGGATGTGCCGGGCACATTCCGCCGCCGGAGATTTCCTATGACGATGCGGCGCCCGCCGTCATCACGGCCGATCCGCCCAAGCCCGTGCAGGTGGTCGAACTGCCGAAGCCGTTGCCACTTCCCGGCCAGTTGAAGCCGGTCGGCAAGGACGGCAAGCCGACGCCCGAACTGCCGGACCCTGCCGCGCGCGTGAACGAGGCCAATGCCGCAGCCCGGATGCAGCCGGTGCGCAACGGCTTCATCAACTCGATGCAGGTCTATCCCTTCGTCGATGGCGCGCTCTATCAGGTCTATGCCTCGCCGGGGCAGATCACCGACATATCGCTTCAGCCCGGCGAACAGCTCGTCGGCTCCGGTCCCGTCGCTGCCGGCGACACGGTGCGCTGGATCATCGGTGATACCGAAAGCGGCACCGGTGCGGCGAAGGTCGTGCACATCCTGGTGAAGCCCACCCGGCCCGAATTGCTGACCAATCTGGTCATCAACACCGACCGGCGCACCTATCACATGGAACTGCGCTCCACCGAGAAGACCTATATGGCTTCGGTGTCCTGGCAATATCCGCAGGACCAGCTCATCGCGCTGCGCCGCCAGAACGCGCAGGCTGAGGCCCAGCAGCCGGTCGCGAACGGCATAGATCTATCCCGCGTGAATTTCCGCTATGACGTGTCGGGCGACCGCGCGCCGTGGCGGCCGCTACGCGCATTCGACGACGGCAGACAGGTGTTCATCGAATTTCCGCGTGGGATCGGCCAAGGCGAGATGCCGCCGCTCTTCGTCGTCGGGCCAGAAGGCGAAACCTCCGAACTCGTGAACTACCGCGTGCGCGGCAACTACATGATCGTCGATCGGCTGTTCGCCGCCGCTGAATTGCGCTTCGGGGCGGACAAGAACCAGAAGCGCGTCCGCATCTCCCGGACGGACGGGAGGCCTGCGTCGTGAGCGAGGAACATCCCGAGAAGGAGGAAGGGAGCAAGCCCGATGCGGCCCCTGCGCCAGAGGCAGGTGATGACGCCCGGCCGCTGACCGGCGAGCCGGTCGCGCCGATGCGGTTGCGTCCCGAACCGCCGCGTGTCACCCGCCTGTCGCGCAAAGTGCTGGCGGGCTTGAGCCTCGCAGCCAGTGTCGGCGTCGGCGGCGCGCTCGTCTATGCGCTCCAGACCCGGCATGGCGGCGATCAGGGCCAGGAACTGATTTCCACTGACAACCGCACCACGCCGGACGGGCTGGCCGGCCTGCCGAAGGATTATAGCGGCGTGCCCAAACTCGGCCCGCCGCTGCCCGGCGATCTCGGCCGGCCTATCCTGAGCGCGCAAAACGCAGGCCAGCCCGTGCCGATGCCGGGGATCGCCACGCCCTCCGGGCCGGTCGGACCAACCCCGGAAGAACAGCGTCAGGCACAGGAGCGGGAAGCGGCGCGCAATGCGAAGCTGTTCGCGTCCACCGAGACGCGGCCCGCGAACACCGCGGCCACGCCT
>NZ_JABXXR010000244.1 GCF_013376175.1 Ameyamaea chiangmaiensis | reverse complement strand
AGCGTATCGGCCAGACGCGCGGGCGGGATGGAGAGGCGCGAGGCGAGATCACGGCCGGGTGCCACGGGATGATGGGCCGAGCGGCGCGCGAGCTGTCCGGTGACGCGCTCCACCACGTCCAGCCGCAGCCATGTGGTCCCGGCGTCGACCCAGCCGAGCGCTGCCAGCAGACGCGCCTGCCGCGCGTCGTGTGGCGGGTCGATCGCCACCAGTCCTGGGGCAGGAAGTGCGGGGACCGGCCCGTGGGGATGGGTCTTCAGGCCGATCAGAAACGCGCGAAACAGGGCGGGCGCCGGCTTGAGTAATGCTGGCATGAAATAGGCACGGTAGCCGGTGACGATCCCGCGTGCCGTCAGGTCGGCACGCGCCGGAGGAGACAGCGGCATCTCGTCCCGCTCGCGCCGGACGACGCCGCCATGTTCAAGCAGCCGATGGGCGATGCCTCGCAGATCGCTGCGCGCGGCCACGGAGGCGTGCGCGTTGAACAGCGGTGCGAGACGCAGGTGCAGTACGTCGTCGAGGTAACGGCGTAGTCGGGCATGGATACGCGCACGCTGGTCGCCGTCCAGAAACGCGGTATCGATGACGTCAATGCGTGGATTGAGCAGTGTCTCGCCGGCATGAAGCCGGGCCAGCGGTGCATCTTCCCACAGGATCAGCCGGCGGTCGGTGTCGAGCGCGAAGCGAGTGTCCTCCGACTGCACCAGGCGGTTGAGGCGTCGGGGGATTTCGGCCTGCAGGGCCCGCCGCGCCGCCCGCAGCATCAGCCGTCGCTCATCTCCCTCCAGTGCCGTATCGGTCTCCAGGCCGAAGCCCACCATGCGTCCGACGGTATGCCCTTCGACCACGACGTTGTCGTGTCGGGTGACGGCGGCGAGCAGGGCGTCCTGCCCGTCCGCGTGATCCAGCCGGCGGATCAGCGTGGCGGCGCGGCGGTCGACGAAGCGTGCGATCAGACGTTCGTGCAGGGTGTCGGACAGCTTGTCCTCGATCTCGCGCGTGCGGGCCTGCCAGTGCGGGGCGTCGACCATCCAGTCCAGCCGCGCGGTCAGATAGGCACACACTCGCACGCCCAGCAGACGTTGCATCAGCGTGTCGATGTCGCCCTCGGGCCGGTCGAGACTGTCGATCTGCTGCGCCAGCCAGGGCATCGGCAGATGGCCGTCGCGCAGGACGGACAGAAAGACGCGGGCGCACAGCCGCTCGTGGCTGTCATCGCCGATCTTGCGGAAGTCGGGGATCTGGCACGTCTCCCACAGCAGCCGCACCGCGCGGCGGTCGCGGCAGGCAGCGCGGACCTCGGCATCGCCACCCAGCGCCTCCAGGGTCAGGACGTCGCTGGCGACGCGTCCCGGCACCAGCCCGCGCGCGGGAGGAGGGCGGTTCAGGCTCGCCAGAAGAGTCGCGGTAGAGGTGAAATCCAGTGCCGCGTTGCGCCACGCAAGGTGATCGAGCGGATCGAAGCGATGCGTTTCCACGGCCTCCACCAGCGCGCCATCCAGCGGCGGGCAGTCGGCGGTCGTGCCGAAGGTGCCGTCGCGCATGCCGCGCCCCGCGCGCCCGGCGATCTGGGCGATTTCGGGCGCTGTCAGGCGGCGTGGGCGGCTGCCGTCGAATTTCGACAGGCCGGCGAACGCCACATGATCGACGTCCATGTTCAGGCCCATCCCGATCGCGTCAGTCGCGACCAGATAATCGACCTCCTTGTTCTGGTACAGCTCCACCTGTGCGTTGCGGGTCCGAGGGGACAACTGGCCCATCACCACCGCGCAGCCGCCGCGTCGGCGCCGCACGGCCTCGGCAATGGCGTACACCTCGGCGGCGGAGAAGGCGACGATGGCGCTGCGCGGCGGCAGTTTCAGCAGGCGTGTCGCGCCGGTGTGGGTCAGAGTGGACAGGCGGGGGCGCGTGTCGATCGTGATACCCGGCACGAGGCACTGCAGGAGCGGGCGGATCGTCTCCGCGCCGAGGAACAGCGTTTCGACCATGCCGCGTGCGTTCAGCAGCCGGTCGGTGAACACGTGGCCCCGGTCCGGATCGGCGCAGAGCTGGATCTCGTCGACCGCCATGAATTCGACCGGTCGGTCGAGCGGCATGGCCTCGACGGTGCAGGCATACCAGCGCGCCCCGGCGGGGATGATCTTTTCCTCGCCCGTGATCAGGGCGACGGCCCCCGCGCCTTTCTGGGCGACCATGCGGTCGTAGTTCTCGCGCGCGAGAAGTCGCAGCGGAAAACCGATCATGCCGGAACGGTGGGCAAGCAGCCGCTCGATGGCCAGATGGGTCTTGCCTGTGTTGGTCGAGCCGAGCACCGCGCGGACCCGGCTTGGAAATGCTGAACCCATGCCTTCATGCTTGTCTGGCGCAAGACCAAATGCAAGAGCGAAGGAAGGCTGGACCATCGCGCTGGCCGGAAGACGACACGAAGGACGCTCTCCCATGGCACAAAGTGCATTGAAATGTCTGACTCCCGCCGCCCGCAGCCGTAAGGCGCGCACGGTCCACGCCCTGCACGATGCCGGGTCAGACGCCCTGGCGGCGCTGTTCGGTGCCGGGGCAGCGGCGTTCGTGCAGGGGAACGGATTCGCGGGCAAGCGGGGGGAGGTGGCGCTGGTGCCTGGTCCCGAGGGCGTC
>NZ_JABXXR010000243.1 GCF_013376175.1 Ameyamaea chiangmaiensis | reverse complement strand
CGACGGCATCCCGATGTTTTGTGGGTGAAGCGCCCGCGCGACGTCACGGCGCTGGCCGAGGGGCAGGCGGCGCTGATCGCGGCGGCGCGTGACATGCTGCGGCCCGGCGGCCGGCTGATTTATGCCGTGTGTTCGCTGCAGGACGAGGAAGGGCCGGCCCAGATGCGCCATGCGGTGACGCTGGGCCTGGTGCCTGACCCTTTCACGGCTGAGGACCTGCCGGGACTGCCGGAGGCATTGACGCCCGAAGGCTGGGTACGGACCAGCCCGGCCCTGTGGCGCGAGCGCGGGGGGATGGACGGCTTTTTCATCGGGCGACTGCGGCGCGTCTGAGCCCTGAGGGGGAGGGGCGCATTGCGTGTGGCGCCCGGACCTCCGATACTGGGTGCCCGCGGCATGGCCGTGCAAAGGAGGTCCGATGTCTGAGAATTTCACCGCGATGCTCGACCGGCTGGGCGAAGTGGCGGTCCGCACGGGGCTCAATCTGGCCTCCGGACAGGAACTGCTGATCACGGCACCGCTGGACGCCGTGCCGCTGGTCCGGCGGATCACGGAGCACGCGTACAAGGCCGGCGCGTCGCTGGTGACATGCTTCTACGCCGATGACGAGACAACGCTGGCGCGGTATCGCTTCGCGCCGGACGCCGCGTTCGATCACGCGGCGGGCTGGCTGTCGGAGGCCACCGCGCAGGCGTTCCGCAACGGCGCGGCGCGCATGGCGATCACCGGCGCCAACCCGTCGCTTCTGGCCGGGCAGAGTGCTGACCGCGTCTCGCGCGCCAGCCGGGCCAGCGCGCGTGTCAGCCGTGCGGCGCTGGAACTGATCACCAATTTCGAGATCAACTGGACCATCGTCGCTTTCGCCACCCCCGCCTGGGCGGCGCAGGTGTTTCCCGATCTGGCGCCCGATGCCGCCGTGGGCGCGCTGTGGGACGCGATCTTCGCGGCGTCGCGCCTGACCGGGTCCGACCCGGTCGCGGCCTGGGCCGAGCACAACGCCGCCCTGCACCGGCGTGCCGGGATGCTCAATGACCTGCGCTTCGACGCGCTGCATTTCACCGGCCCGGGCACCGACCTGCGCGTGGGTCTGGCCGACGGCCACGACTGGGCCGGCGGTTCGGAAGCCGCGAAGAACGGTGTCGTCTGCAACCCCAACATCCCGACCGAGGAAGTGTTCACCACGCCGCATCGGGCGCGGGTCGAGGGGCACGTGTGCAGCACCAAGCCACTGTCCCATCAGGGCACGCTGATCGACGAGATCCGCGTCGAGTTCCACGACGGCGCGATCACCCGGGCCCGTGCGAGCCGGGGCGAGGACGTGCTGCGCAAGGTGCTCGACACCGACGCGGGCGCCCGGCGTCTGGGCGAAGTGGCACTGGTGCCGCATTCATCGCCGATCTCGCAGAGCGGAATCCTGTTCCAGAACACGCTGTTCGACGAGAACGCGGCCAGCCACATCGCGCTGGGACAGGCTTATACCAAATGCCTGCTCGATACCGACGGGCAGAGCACCGAGCAACTCGCCGAGCGGGGCGCCAACAGCAGCCTGATCCATATCGACTGGATGATCGGTTCGGATCGGATCAATGTCGACGGAATCAAGGGGGGTGTCCCGACTCCCCTGATGCGTCAGGGAGAATGGGTCGTCGCATGAACAAGATCGTCGTTTCGTTGTGCGCGGTGGCGTTGGCATCGGTGTCGGTGGCGCCGCAGGTGCGCGCGCAGGATGTCAGTAATGCCCCCGTCGTAGCGCAGGGTGGCCAGCAGGGGCCGCAGATGAGCCCCCAGCAGCAGGCGCGCTTTCGTGCCGAGATGACGCAGGCGGCGGCATTCCCCCTGCCGCAGGACTTCATGCCGCGCATGGCGCGCACCATGACCGAGATCCGCGCGTCGAACATCCAGCCGCCCGATTCGTCGCAGCTGACGCTCGATCAGACGATCGCGCAGGTGCAGGGTATCCCGGGTCTCGCCCCGGTCCTGAGCCGCAATGGCTTTTCAGCCCATGATTTCATCGTCGGCCTGACCGCCTTCGGCATGGCGCTCGCCGTGGTCAATCCGCAGGGCCAGCTTCCGCCGGGCATGCCGACACCGAGCCCGGCCAATGTCGCCCTGCTGCGTGCCCACCCCGATCAGGTGCAGATGCTGATGCAGGTTCTCGGCGGTCAGGCGCAGTAAAGGCGCCGGCCCATGCCTTTGCCTGTGGTGGTGATCGGCGCCGGGCCGGCCGGTCTGGCCTGCGCCGAGGTGCTGGCTATGGGCGGGGCGCGTGTGACCGTGGTCGAGCGTATGCCCTCGGTCGCGCGCAAGCTGCTGATGGCCGGGCGGTCGGGGCTGAACCTGACCCATGCCGAACCTATGGAGCCCTTTCTCGGCCGCTACGGCGATGCGTCGGCGTTTCTGCGCCCCGCGCTCGAGGCGTTCGGGCCGCAGGCGGTGCGCGACTGGGCCCGCGGCCTGGGGGAAGTGACGTTCGTCGGCAGCTCTGGCCGCGTGTTCCCCGAGGCGATGAAAGCATCGCCGCTGGTGCGTGCCTGGATGGTGCGGCTGGCCAATCTGGGCGTGTCGGTGCGCACCCGCACCCGCTGGACGGGCTGGACGCCCGACGGCGTGCGTGTGAGCGGTCCGCAGGGGGAGGCGACGCTTG
>NZ_JABXXR010000242.1 GCF_013376175.1 Ameyamaea chiangmaiensis | reverse complement strand
CCCCCTGGCCCGTCGCGGTCGGCACGACGGCAGCGCCGGTGATACCCACACCCTGCGTCCCCGCCGCGGGAGGTGGTGCCTCGACCACGGGCGCCGCAGCGTGGGTCGCCGTCGCCAGTTGCTGAAGCGACATGGGTGTGGGCGTCACCGCGTCACCCGCGCAGCCCACGACGCGCACGTCGTAGACCGGGCTTTCCAGAACATTCAGCGCGGGCTCGGCCGCGAGCATCCAGCCGCTGAAACGCGCCCCCTCGGGGTGAGAATCGACGATGTCGAGGGACACGGCCGCATCGGGGGACAATGTCGCGGGCCGGTCGAGACAGGCCTTGACCGCAAGCGTCAGGCTCTTGAACTGCGTGTTGCCGCCGGCGGGGATGGTCAGAACCTCGACATGCGAGTCGAGTCGGTCGAGCACACGCACGACCGCCTGCGCATGACCCTGCCAGACATTGGACGGGTAGATGGTAGGGGGGGAAACGGCGGTTGCCCCGCGTGCGCCCTGCACGGCGCACACGAACGCCACCGCCAGAAGCGGCACCCCTGCCCGCGCGACGACCGTCATGCAGCGGCCGGTGCGGCGCGATGCCGGGGCGACGGCAGGGTTTCGACCAGTTCGGCGAACAGGCGCCGCGCGGACGCCTCGTCCACCCCCATCAGCACCGCATCCTCGAACGCATCGCGCAGGACCTGCCGGGCCTCGGCATAGTTCTCGCGCAGGACGCGCAGTTTCTCAGTGCAGGAGACGGGCGCTCCGTCGCTCTGTGGCCAGAGGATCGCGTCGGTGTCGGCGGTCATGGCGTCTCCCCCGTCTTGCCGGCGCCCGCATGGGTCTGGTTGGCGCGCGTCATGGTGTCCGTGACCGAGAAGATGAACTTGCTCAGAAGCTGTTCAAGGCTGATCGAACCCTGCGTCTGGGTGATCGTCGCGCCGCCGGTCAGGGTTTTGGTATCCCCGCCTGGCGAAAGTGCGACGTATTTGCCGCCAAGCAGGCTGTCGCTGGTGATGATGGCCGCGCTGTCCGTCGGCAGGGCGATGTCGGGGCGCACGGAAAACGCGATGCGCGCCCGAAAGTCGTGCGGGTCAATGGATTCGCTGATAACGTGTCCGACCGTGATGCCGGCAAGACGAACGTCCGAACCCACCGTCAGGCCGTCGATATGATCGAACACGGCGTTGACGGTGTAGCCGTCGACATGGTGCCGGTTCTTGCCCACGACCGCGAACGCCATCAGCGCCACAAGAAGCAGCAGAACAGCGCTGCCAGCCGCGAGTTCGCTGGCGGAGCGGGATCTGGCCGAAGACGCGGCGATACTCATGGACGCAGGACTCCGGGACGGACACTCACCGGTTCAGCCCTATAGCGCCCGCCAGACGGATGCAACCCACCGCCATGACGCGCCCCGAAACCGCCGCAATCAGGCCTCGTCGGGGGACCATGCCTCATAATCGCCAGTCGTGCGGGCGCGCCGACCGCCACGCGCGGCACTGCCGGGGGGGGTGTAGGCCGCCGGTGTCCCGGTCATGTTCGGCTTGAACGAAAGCTGCCACCCCTTGCGGGCGGACTCGGGAATCGGGGCGTCCTGCATGTGATGCAGCCACGGCCACCACTCGGCCGGAACGGCCGAGGCGTCCTCGCCGGGGTGGTAGATCACCCAGCGCTCGTGCCGCTTCAGGCCGCCGCCGGTGCGGTTCGCGGTACGGGACTCGTAATAGGCACGGCCATCAGCGTCCCTGCCGACCAGACGACCCTTGAGCATGGTGTGAAAACGTGTGCCGAGATTTGCCATGGCCATCATGTTAGGCCGGTTTGCCGCCCGCGGTCCATCCCCGCACCCCTCCATGGGCCGATCACAAGCCGGCGACGGGCGTCCGGTGACTTATCCCCCATATCCCCAATATACAGTGGTGTGGATCCCCCAAAGACCCCCATATCCTGCTTTCCAACTCCCTTTCACCGGGCCTAGGATCGCCGCATGACAGCTCGAACCCACTGGAATGGCGTGCGCATGCGCACGACGCAGGTCTCCGTCACCCCGGACGACGATAGTCTTGTGCGCGTCACCCTGCCCGCGGACTGGGACGACGGCGCGGCGCAGGCGCTGCTGGAACTCAGCGCGGAGTCCGATCGCGCCGGGCGCGGCGGCGTGCGGATGTCCATCGAGGCGGCGCGCTGGATCGACCCGCTTGAGACACACGACCTGCCTGTACGCTCGCTGTCGTATCTTCTTCTGATGCGTCAGGGCGCCCCGGGGCGTTCCGTCTGGAACAGCCAGCATGAACGACGCCCCGCCTTCGTACTGAACCTGGCCGCCTTCGTGCAGGCGGGTGTCGGCTTCGGCACCGAGGAGTTCGTCGCCGCCGTCCGACTGGCCTGCCGCGCCCTGCGTGTGATCGCGCGCGAAAGCGACGACCTGCGCAACGGCGAGCTGCCGCTGCTCGACCTGCCGCCACGTCGGACGCTGGCGGCCCCGGAGACCAGTCCGGTGCCTCAGTCCCCCGTCGCGGACCTGCTGCTGACCAACCTGGACGCCTGCCTGGCGCTTCTCGGGCTGGATTATGACAGCGAGGCCGGACGCGATACGGCATGCTGCCTCGCGGCCCTGACGACGCTGGTCGCACATGCCGGGCGCGGCGCCGACGACGTGCCGCTGCCCCCGCAG
>NZ_JABXXR010000241.1 GCF_013376175.1 Ameyamaea chiangmaiensis | reverse complement strand
AGCAGGACGGCGTCGATGAAGTGTCGCGGCGCGCCCGCGGCGAAGGCGGATCGGAAATGGTCGGTGTCGGGCGCGTCGTCCTCGTCCGTCTGCGCCCGCGCGCCGACGTCGGCCACGCACAGCGCCAGCAGCGCCATCGCCGCCAGTCGCGGCACAACCTGGTGGCCGCGTGGTGACCCGCACCGCTGCGACCTCATCGGCATTGCAGCACGAATTCGGCGTGCCGGATGTCGTTTTCGACACGGGTGATGGTGTGGCGATCCAGAACCGCGTCGAGCCTTCCCTGCCCCGCGACGGGCGGGTCCGAGAGATGCGTCTGGCGACCGTACGCGGGCGGGATCGCGCCGCCCAGACTGTCGCCGCGCAGCAGTGTCGCAGCCGCTGCCACGCCGGGGGCCGCGGCGAACATCGCCCAGGACAGGACGATGCGCATGTTCGTCTGGACAAAGGTCACGGGGTCACCGTCGACGCTATATGCATCCACTTGTGGCGGCTTTGCCCCTTTGGGCATGTTGTCGCGGTGCAGTCCGGCCGCGTTGAACACGACGGCGGGTCGCCCGCTGTAGAACGCGGCCTCGGTCGCCAGACCGCCGCCCAGCGAGTGCCCGGTGAGCACGATCGGGATATCCGCCGGGACCGCCGACAGCAGGACACCGATCCGGCGCGCGTCATCGTACTGGGCAGGCTGGAACCCGAGCGCCTGCCCGACGTCGGTGGCGTCGTCGGTGATGTTCTTCGGGTCCGTGCCGCCAAACGCGATCACGTAATGCAGGGCGGTTCCTTGCAGGCAGGAAAACGCGCGTGCCCGGAAATGATGCGGCGCGACCCAGAGAGATCCCGGTGTCAGGCGCAGGGTCTGCAACGCCGTCGGCTGTCGGCTGATGTCGGTATAGCCGGTCGGCAGCACCCCCGGCTTTCCGTAGGCGAGGTCCGACAGCCGCGCCAGCACGGACGCCTGCAGCAGCCCCCCGCAGCCCGCCTCGTGCCCTTGGGCCAGCATGACGTCGACGGAGGCCGACGCCGGCCGGTAGGATGGCTGGGGCAGTCCCGCCGGCCATGAATTTCGTTGATGCGTGCCCAGAAACTCCGACATTGCCTTTCTCGCACATGGTCCGTCGCCGTCGAGCGTGCGACGTGCCGCCGGGCGTTGCAACCGATCGCGCATTACAGATGCAATACAGCATGCTCGCGCGCCCGGTTGCGTCGCCGCGTGGTGCCGCACGCGATCGGGCCGCGATATGTTTCGCGTCCGAGTGTGGTAACAACGTGTTGAGATGTCCGATTCGCTCCGCCCGCCGGTGATCCTTCAGGTTCTGCCCGCCCTGCACGGCGGGGGGGTGGAGCGCGGCACGATCGAGATGGTGCAGGCCATCGCCGGGGCGGGGGGCGTGCCGCTGGTCGCAAGCCGGGGTGGTCGTCTGGTGCCGTTGATCGGGCGTGCCGGCGGCCGGCACAGTGTGTTGCCCCTGCATCGCAAGTCGCCGTGGGCCGTCTGGCGCAACGCCCGTCGTCTGGCGGCACTGATCCGGGCCGAGGGTGTCGCTCTGGTGCACGCACGATCCCGCGCCCCGGCCTGGGCGGCGTGGCTGGCGTGTCGCGCCACCGGTGTGCCGCTGGTGACGACATGGCACGGCGTGCATCACGACTCCTTTCCCGGCAAGCGGCTGTACAACGGTGTTCTGGCGCGCGGGGAACGCGTGATCGCGATCTCGCACTTCATGGCCGCTCGCCTGACCGCGCGCTACGGCCTCGGCCAGGGGCGCCTGCGCATCATCCCGCGCGGTGCCGATACCCGCCAGTTTGATCCCGCCTGCGTGCGTGGCGACCGGATGCAGGCACTGGCGGAGGCATGGGACCTGCCCGACGATGCGGCGGTCATCATGTTGCCCGCGCGCCTGACCCGCTGGAAGGGGCATCTGATCCTGATCGAGGCGCTGGCCCGGCTGGCCCGCGAGGACGGCGTCCCCCCGTGGGTCTGTGTGTTTGTGGGTGAGGGGGCGCGGCCCGGCACGCGCAAGGGGCGTTTCACGGCCGAGATCGTGGCCCGCGCGCGCGCGGCGGGGATCGGCGCACGCATCCGGTTTGCCGGTCACTGCCAGGACATGCCGGCGGCGCTGATGCTGGCGCGCGTCGTTGTGGTGCCCAGTCTCCGGCCTGAGCCGTTCGGTCGCGCGGTCATTGAGGCACAGGCCATGGAGCGCGTGGTGATCGTGGCCAACCACGGCGGTGCCGCGGAGACGGTCATTGCCGGGCAGACCGGCATCCCGGTGCCCCCCGATGACGCGCAGGCCCTGTGCGACGCGTTGCGCGTGACGCTAGACGCGCCGGATGAGGCGCTGGCGGCCATGGGGTGGCACGCGCGGCAGCATGTGCTGGCGCATTTCACGACCACGGCGATGCAGCAGGCGACGCTGCGTGTGTACGACGAGGTGCTGGGGACCGCGCTGGCACCCGCGTCCTGATCCGCGCCGCGTGCAAGGGCTGCCCCACAATCGCCGCTTTCACGGCAGGTTACAGGTTGTTATATCCTGTGTTCGCTTTTTTCCCGAGTCTTTCTGCCGCGACTGGCCGCCATGACCGACTTTCGCCCGCCTGCCTCCCCCGACGAGACCGCGACCCCGTCCGACGCGCCGCGCCTGACGCCGCGCGCGGAAGCTGCGCTGGCCG
>NZ_JABXXR010000240.1 GCF_013376175.1 Ameyamaea chiangmaiensis | reverse complement strand
CGGAGAGTGTGTCGAGATCGGTCAGGAAAGCCTCCAGCCGCCGGCTGCGGCGCGGATCGGGGCCGAGGCGATCGTCGAGCGTGCGCGCCAGACGCGTGGCGAAGGCCCGCGCCCGATCCGGATCGAACCACAGATGCGGGTCCAGTGGATCGGCCGGGCGCGACGCCGGAAGCGCCGCCACGTCGATCACGCTGCGGTCGCCGGGCGGCAGCGCCGCGACAAGGGACGCCATCCATGGGTCGTAGCCGTCGCCCGTCGCGATCACGATGGCGGCCTCGGACAAAGCCCTGACCGTGGCGGGACTGGCTTCGAACATATGCGGGTCGACAGTGGGCGTGGCGAGGATGGCGCGGGTCGTCACATCCGGGCCGCCGACCTGATCGGCGATATCGGCCCACACGCGTTCGGCCGCGACGACGGTCAGTGGAGACGTCGTGGCAGCGCGCACCGGTGTGGTCGACAGCGCAGCCGCGACCGCAAACAGGGAAAGCGAAATGCGTCTCACGTCCGACCTTGATGTTACTCTATAACAGAACGGGTCGGCATAGCCGTTTAAGCGACAGCTTGCAAACGATGGTCGCTGCGGGCAGTACGGTCGCACGGCGGATTGGCCGCTCACGGCCCGACCGGGGGAGGGGACGCATCGTGGACACATCAGTGGCATTTTCGCCCCGCATCGAGCGGCTTCTCGATCAGGCGTCGTCAGTCTGTGCCGAGCGTGGATCGCGCCTGACCGATATTCGTCGGCTGGTGCTGGGGCTGGTGCTGGATCGGGGCCGGCCATCGGGGGCTTATGAACTGCTCGATCGCCTGCGTGAAAACAACCGTGGCGCGGCACCTCCCACGGTCTATCGGGCGTTGGACTTTCTGCTTGAACAGGGGCTGGTCCATCGCATCGAACGACTGTCCGCGTTCGTGGCCTGTACGCACGCCCTTGAACATGCGCATGGCTGCTCTGACTTCCATGCGGCCCAGTTTCTGATCTGCCGTCACTGCGGCGAGGTCACGGAACTGGAAAACCGAGGCATCAGCCACGCCCTGCGCGCGGCGGGCGCCGAACATGGCTTTCATATCTCGGCCTCCACCATCGAGGCGGAAGGCACCTGCGCCGCCTGCCGTGCCAAGCCCGCGGGGATGGACGGCCCGGCGGAGTCGCGGCAATAGACTACCTATGCAAGACTTCGCCATACGTTGCCGCCGCGTCCCGGGTGTACGTGGCGCACCCGTGTTCGAGATCCTCGGTCCGGACAACCAGGTTCTGGATCGGATCACGTCGGCGCGCCATGCGGCCGAGGCATGCGCCCTGTTCTGGCGGCGGCGTGGCCGGCGCCAGTTTGCGCCGCTTCTGACACGTTTTTCCGATGCGTCCATCCGGGAGAGGGTGACGAGCGTGGCACGAGCCCAAGGTTTGGTTCCTCCCCAGCTGCCATTGTCCGGCGGGCAGGCAGCCCCGACGCCCCAGCGCAGTCGAACCCGATCCGGTTCGTCCTCGGGGATGCCGCAACCCGATCTGTTCGGCGTGGCCGTGGACACCCCGGACCCGGTGCACGACACGCCGATGCCGACAGCGGCCGACGATCGCGCCCCGACCGATGCTTCGGCCGCCGCGACCGCACCTGAGGCGCCCGCTTTGGCCGAGCCACCGCCCCCGGTTAGCGGCCTCCTGTCCCCCGACGACGTGCCGGTGGCGTCCATGGCGCAGTTCCAGGGGTTTCGCGGTTCCGATCCCGCCGACAGCTATCTGTACTGGGTGGCGACGTCCGAACAGGCGGAGGCGGTTACCGTCGACGGCCTGCCTTATGGGCCGGACAGCCCCGTTCTGCTGACCGAGCGCCCAGGCGTCGCCTATTTCCTGTCGCTGATACTGGATGACGATGTGCCCCCCGACGCGGTGGCCGTGCTGCGCGTGCGACGCCTGCTGGTCGAGCCGCATCTGGAGCCCGATCCGGACACCACACGCCGGGCCGACGCCACGTGCTATCGTCTGGCATCGGGCCACTGAGGCCCTACGAACACCTGAGAGGCGACGCCCCCATGGCATTCCAGACTGACGCGCCACTGGCCGAGGTAACGCGGGCAGGCCGCGTCGAATCCGTCCATCGCGGGGCGGTGGCGGTGGTCGACGACACGGGCCGCGTCGTCTTCGCGGCGGGTGACATCGAACAGCCGACCTATACCCGGTCGTCGGTCAAGGCGCTGCTGGCGCTGCCTCTGGTCGAAACCGGCGCGGCGGACAGGCTGGGCCTGACAGCAGAAGAGCTCGCGCTGGCCTGCGCCTCCCACACCGGGGAGGCCATGCACGCGACGGTCGCCGCACGCATGCTGGCGCGCACGGGCCGCGACGTGGCGTGTCTGGAATGCGGGACACACTGGCCCACATCCGATGCGGCCGCCCGCGCGCTGGCGGCCTCGGGACACACACCTTCGGCGCTGCACAACAACTGTTCCGGCAAACACGCGGGGTTTGTCTGCGTGGCGTGCGACAGCGGGCGTGACGTCGCGGGATACAGCACGCCGGACCATCCGGTCATGCGCGAGGCTGTTCGTGCGGTAGCGGAGATGACCGGCGCCGTCCATGACGACAGCAACCGCGGGATCGACGGCTGCTCCATCCCGACGCACGCGATCGCGCTGCGCGCACTCGCGACCGGGTTCGCGCGCTTTGCGACCGGCGCGGGCCTGCAC
>NZ_JABXXR010000239.1 GCF_013376175.1 Ameyamaea chiangmaiensis | reverse complement strand
GCTTCGGCCAGTCTGGCCGGCGCGCCCAGCAGATCGGCCAGAAGGGCGCTGACGGCCGACGGGGTGAAGGCCGGCTGGCGGATCATCCACGCCGCCCCGGCATCCATCAGCGCCTGGGCATTGCCGCCCTGTTCGTCGGAGGCTGCGATCGGCAGGGGAACGAGGATCGACGGCCGCCCCGCCATGGTCAGCTCCGCCACCGAGGACCCGCCGGCGCGCCCGATCACCAGATGCGCCTGCGCCAGACGCTGCGGTACGTCGGTGAAGAACGGGGACAGCGTGGCATCGATTCCCGCCTGTGCGTAGGCGTCGCGCACCTTGGGGATGTCGCTCTCGCGCACCTGCTGGGTCACGTGCAGGCGGGCCCGAAAGCCGCCGGGCAGCGCGGCAAGGGCTGCAGGCATCACCTCGCTGAAGACCGAGGCGCCCAGCGAGCCACCCCAGATCAGCAGATGGATCGCCTCGGTGGGCGGCACGTACGCCGCACCGTAAAGTGCTGCGACGCCCGGCCGTACCGGCATGCCAGTCAAAGTATGGGGTGTGCGGGCCGAGAGGCCGCGAACCGTCGGGAAAGACGTGGCGACGGCGGTCGCGACACGGGCCAGCAGGGCGTTGGCCTTGCCGAGGACGGCATTGCCCTCATGCAGGACAAGCGCGGGTCGGTTCGGGCCCTGCAACCACCCGCCCAACAAGGGGGGGACGGACGGGTAGCCGCCGAACCCCACGACGGCGGCTGCGTCGAGTTCGCCCAGCAGGCCCCGTGCCTGCCATGCCCCGCGCAGAAGAGCCATGCCAGCCTTCGCCGCGCGTATCGGGCCGCGACCGGCAACGCCCGCCCCGGGCAGCACGAACTGCGCGGCGTTGGCGAACACGCCCGTGTCACGCTGGCCGCCGCGCGCGTCGGTCATCAGGACAAGGGTGTGGCCGCGTGCGTGCAACTCGGTCGCGAGTGCTTCGGCGGGAAAGAAATGGCCACCAGTACCCCCGGCGGCGATGACGATGGGACGCGTCATGCCGATACCGTCTTTTGCATGATAAACGAGGGTTCCTGGC
This sequence comes from Ameyamaea chiangmaiensis, assembly GCF_013376175.1. GTDB lineage: Bacteria > Pseudomonadota > Alphaproteobacteria > Acetobacterales > Acetobacteraceae > Ameyamaea > Ameyamaea chiangmaiensis. The sequence goes on along the minus strand of NZ_JABXXR010000239.1, from coordinate 1,636 downwards.
CCGATGCGCTGCCGATGCGATGGCGCGTCAGGGCGAGCATCATGCCGATGGTCAGGGCGATCGACAGGGCGGAGGATCCACCGTACGAAATGAACGGCAGCGTCATGCCCTTGGTCGGGATCAGATGAAGGGTCGAGCCCATGTTGATGAAGGCCTGAAGCCCGAAACCCGTCGCCAGTCCGGCCGTCGCGACGATGACGAACGGGTCGTCCTCACGCATCAGCTTCAGCACACTGCGGACGACGATGAAGAGGAACACAGCAATGATGAACAGGCAGACCAGCATGCCGTACTCCTCGCCCGCGACGGCAAAGACGAAATCCGCATGCGCGTCGGGCAGCAGGTCCTTGACCCGGCCCTCGCCCGGCCCGCGACCGGTCAGGCCGCCATTGCCGAACGCGCGCAGGGCGGTGTCGATCTGGTAATGGTCGCCGACATTGGGATGCAGGAACCGCTCCACGCGGGAGCGCACGTGCGGAAATATGACGTAGGCGCCGAAGAACGCGCCGATCATGGCCGCGACGCCACCGGCCACAAGAACCAGATTTAGCCCGTCGACGAAGAGCTGGGTCATGAACACCATCGTGATGACCGAGAGCATTCCGATATCCGGCTGGGATTTCAGCAGCACCAGAATGACGCCGAAGCCCACGATCGCCAGCGGCAGTCCGGGAAACATCCGCCGTTTGCGACGCTCGGCCAGCAGCCACGCGGTGACGACGGCAAAGCACGGCTTGAGGAATTCCGACGGCTGCACCGACATCAGCGGCAGCGCGATCCAGCGGCGCGCGCCCTTGATCTCCATCCCGTGGACCAGGGTCATCGCCGTTGCGGCCAGCGCGAGCGCGCCGCCAACTATCGCGAGTTTCTTGATCGCGTTCAGCGACAGCATCGACACGCCGAGCATTACCAGCCCCGCGAGGCTGAGGAAGATCACCTGCTTGAGGATGAACATGTCGCGTGACGCGCCGATACGCGTCGCCACCGCCGGACTGGCGGCCAGCATCAGGATATAGCCAAAGCTGATCAGCACGCCGACGGCCGCGATCGTCGGGCGGTCGACATTGCGCCACCAGCGGGCCAGCTTCGAATTGTCGGCGCGCGAGACGACGGCCATGGCGTCTATGCTCCGGAGGAGGGTGGGGATGGCGTGGTTACTAGAGCATCCACCAGCTCAATGAAACGTAAACCGCGATGTTCGAAGCTTCGGAACTGGTCGAAACTGGCGCACGCGGGCGACAGCAGGACGGCCTCCGCCTGTAAGGTCTTGGCGGCGCTCAGGGATTCGGCCACGGCGGCGTCGAGCGTTTCGACAACGCGGTGTGCCACGCCATGCGCGGCCAGTGTCTCCGCAAGCGCGGGCGCGTCGCGTCCGATCAGCAGGGCCAGCGCGATTCGCGGGAAAAAGGGCGCAAGCGACGCTATGCCGCCCTCCTTGGCGATGCCGCCCGCGATCCAGATGATGCGGTCGTGACAGCCCAGGGCGCGGGCAGCGGCGTCCGCGTTCGTCGCCTTGCTGTCGTCGATGAAAGCAACCCCGTCGATCGTGCGCACCCGCTTCTGGCGATGGGCCAGACCGCCGAAATCGCGCAGGGCGCCCGCAAGTCCGGCGCGCGGGGCGCCCAGGAACAGGGCG
>NZ_JABXXR010000238.1 GCF_013376175.1 Ameyamaea chiangmaiensis | reverse complement strand
CGACCAGCCAGTTCATGTCGCGCAGTCCCACGACGCGCCGCGCGGCACACGAACGCGGGCCGATGACCACGCGACGTGTCGCGGGTTCGATCGCGACGACCATCTGTCGTTCGCCCGCCAGCATCGCCGCGTCGCCCAGCCGTTTGGTCTGACCGACGGTGAAGCGCGTGACGCCGGCATGGTGTCCGACGGTCTGGCCCCGCGTGTCGACGATCTCGCCCGGACCGGCCATGTCGGGGCGCAGGGTCTCGACCAGATCGGCGTAGGAGCCGTCGGTCACGAAGCAGATGTCCTGACTGTCGGGCTTGGCCGCCACGCGCAGGCCGTGGCGTTCGGCTTCGGCCCGCACGGCGGCCTTATCGGGCATGTCGCCCAGGGGGAAACGCAGGAAGGCGAGCTGCTCGCGCGTGGTGGCGAACAGGAACCAGGACTGGTCGCGACTGGCGTCGACGGGACGATGCAGTTCCGGCCCCGCCGCCCCCTCGATCCGGCGCACGTAATGGCCCGTCGCCATCGCATCGACCCCGATGTCGCGCGCCATGCCCAGAAGGTCGGTGAACTTCACACCCTGATTGCAGGCCACGCACGGCACGGGCGTCTCGCCGGCGGCATAGCTCTGGGCGAAACGGTCGATCACGCTGTCGCGGAAGCGGGTTTCGGCGTCGATGACATAATGCGGAAAGCCGAGATGGTCGGCGACCGCGCGTGCGTCGGCGATGTCGCGCCCGGCACAGCACGCGCCTTTCTTTTCGGGGCCGCGCTGGTCGTAGAGTTGCAGCGTGGCGCCGATCACCTCGTGCCCTTCGGCGACAAGGCGCGCGGCCACGACGGAGCTGTCGACGCCGCCCGACATGGCCACGAGGATGCGCATCGCCGGCGTTCGCGCCTTACGACGTGCGCGGCAGGCGCACGACCAGGCCGTCGAGCGCGTCGGTCATCACGATCTGGCAGCCCAGGCGCGAGGTCTTTTCCAGTCCGAACGCCAGGTCCAGCATGTCTTCCTCGTCATCGGTCGGCGCGGACAGTCTGGCGGCCCACTCCGGATCGACCACGACGTGGCAGGTCGCACAGGCCAGCGAGCCCTCGCAGGCGCCTTCGAGGTCGATGTCGTGCTTGTGGGCGATCTCCAGCACCGAAAGGCCGAGCGGCGCGTCGACATCGCGGCGGCTGCCATCGCGTTCGATGAAAGTCATATGAGGCATGAACCGGAGATCCTGCTGAATGAAAAAGCCTAGGAAAGCTGCGCGGCGGGGACTGGATGCGTCTCCCGCAGGCGCGCGGCACCCACGGCACGCGCAAGGATGTCCGCCGCACGCGCCATGTCGCGCGCCGAAGTAAAGCGTCCGGCCGCTAGACGCAAGCTTTCCGCGGCCTGCACGGGATCGAGGCCCATCGCGCTGAGGACGTAGGAAGGGACGAGTTCGGCGGACGAACACGCCGACCCGGTGGACAGCGCCAGCTCCGGTGCCTCGGCCAGGACCGCCAGTGCCGAGGCGCCCGCGAAGCGCAGATTGAGGTTCGCACCCAGACGATGTTGCAGGCTGCCGTTGACGGCAACGCCCGGGACGAGTGCCCGCAGCCGGTCGAGAAGCCCGTCGCGCAGCCCGGCCAGTCGCCGGTTTTCGGCATCTCCCTCCGCGCGCATGATGGCGCAGGCGGCACCGAACCCCACGATCAGGGGCACGGGCAGTGTCCCCGAGCGCAGGCCGCGCTCCTGTCCGCCGCCGGAAAACAGCGGGGCGAGACGCACGCGCGGCCGCCGCCGGACATACAGGGCACCGACGCCCTTGGGCCCGTAGATCTTGTGGCCCGACAGCGACAGCAGGTCGACGCCCGCCGCCGTCACGTCGATCGGCACCCGGCCCGCCGCCTGTGCGTAATCGGTATGGAACAGCGCCCCGGCCTCTCGCGCCAGTCGGGCGAGGCGCGGTATGTCCTCAGTCACCCCCGTCTCGTTGTTCGCGCCCATGACGCTGAGCAGCAGCGGGCGATCGGCCAGCGCCCGGGCCAGTGCGGCCTCGTCGATCCGCCCGGCGGCGTCGACCGGCAGGAGTACAGGCGCGAAGCCTTCCCCGCCGAGAGCGCGCACCGACTCCACAACGCATTTATGCTCGGTCATGACGGTCACGACCTGTCGTCGCGCATCGCCCGTCTGGCACAGGTGGCGCGCCGCACCCTTGATGGCGATGTTGTTTGCCTCCGTCGCACCGGAGGTGAAGATGATCTCCTGCGGCTGGGCGCCGATCAGGGCCGCGACCTCCGCGCGGGCGCACTCCACCGCGTCGTGCGCGGCCTGTCCGGCGTCGTGCGTGCTGTGGGCGTTGCCGAAGGCCTCCGTCCAGAACGGGGCCATGGCTGAGACCACGCGCGGGTCGCAGGGCGTCGTCGCCTGATAGTCGAGATAGATGCGCTCCGTCATGCGGCCCTCCGCGCCAGGCGTTGCGCCATGGTCCGGTAGGCGCCGATCGCGTGTTCGACCATCGCGTCATCGACCGACCACGGCAGCGAGACGCGAATGGCCTCGCCCGCCAGTGCCCCGAGCCCCATGGCAGCGAGGACATGCGACCGCGCCACCTTGCCCGACGAACAGGCCGAGCCGGCCGATACGCCAAGCCCGGCGATGTCCAGTGCAATCAGCTGCGTCTGCGACGCGACGCCCGGCAGCGCCACGCAGCAGGTGTTGGGCAGACGGTCCGCACCGGCGCCGCACACCACCG
>NZ_JABXXR010000237.1 GCF_013376175.1 Ameyamaea chiangmaiensis | reverse complement strand
GGGCGCGCGGGGCCGCGCGGGGCGGCGGGTTCGGGGCAATCGCCACGAACAGGTTCTTCAGTGCGCCCCCGGTCGTCTTGTTGCGCTGGGCCCGCGACCGCAGGGCGTCGAGGGCGTTGCTGGCCTGTCCGGGCTGGTCGTCGAGGACCAGAGCCAGAATGTCGGACAGGATCTTGACCTCCCTGGGGTCGAGGCTGTCGCTCATCGCGTGGAGGCCGGGGTGGCCGCGCGGCGCAGGCGATCGCGGATCGCAAGTCCGAGGCCATGGCGCGGGATCGGTTGGGCCGCGATGGCGGTCAACCCGCGACGCCGACCTTCGCTGTCGAGAAAGCGCAGGCCGGCGAACAGACGCGCCGCCGCTTCGTCGAGCGAGCCTTCGGGGCTGAGGTTCCAGACCAGACCCGCGCCGGACAATTCGTCGCCGAAAGCAAGCAGGGCTTCGTGCGGGTGCACCGCATGGGCGTCGAGGCGCACGGGAAGATCGGGCGCATAGTGCGACGCGAGTTGCCCGGGAGCCGTCGGGAGTTTGTGAACATGGTCGTCGGGATGCGCGAGGGGGCCACAGACGGCGCGCAGGCGCTCGAGCGACACGCCACCCGGCCGCAGCAGCACCGGCACGTCGCGCGACAGGTCCACCACCGTGCTCTCGACGCCGACGGCGCACGGGCCGGAATCCAGTACCGCGTCGATCCGGCCCGCCAGGCCGGCAAGCACATGGTCGGCCTCCGACGGGCTGACCTTGCCCGACGGATTGGCCGACGGCGCGGCGACCGGCCGTCCGACCCGGGCGAGGAGGGAGCGGGTAACCGGCCCCGCGGGAACGCGGATCGCAAGCGTCGGCAGCCCGGCGGCGGCAAGGTCCGAGACGGTCGAGCCCGGCGCGCGCGGCAGAACGAGCGTGAGAGGGCCGGGCCAGAACGCGTCGGCCAGCTGCCGGGCGAGAGCGGTCGCCTGAACCTGCGCGAATGCCGCGTCGGTGTCGGGAAAGTGGCTGATCAGGGGATTGAACTGCGGGCGCCCCTTGGCGGAAAACACGCCGGCCACGGCGGTGTCGTTCGTCGCATCGGCGCCGAGCCCATACACTGTTTCGGTGCCGAATGCGACCAGACCGCCCGCGCGCAGAAGGTTGGCGGCGCGCGCGATTCCGGCGTCGTCGGCAAGGAGCCGCTCGGTGGTACGCGGAGAAGGGGGGCGCGGAGAGGTCATGCGCGGGGCGGTGTCCGAAGTGCGGGGCCGAGTGGTACGGGGCTCAGTGAACGGGGGCTGTCGCTCAGGCCGACGGCCGTGCGCTGCACAGGAACGGCGGGTTGCGCCAGTCCGTCTTGCCATAGCGCAAGGGTGTGCCGTCCGTCAGTACCACCATCCCGCCGGCGGCCTCCACGATCGCCTGCGGTGCGGCGGTGTCCCATTCCATGGTCGGGCCAAGGCGCGGATAGAGATCGGCGGCACCCTCGGCCACGCGCACGAACTTGGCCGCCGAGCCGATATTGCCCAGTGACGCGACCGGCCGCCCCGCCAGCCATGTCGCCAGACGCGGATCGTCCGCGTAGTGGCGCGAGGCCAGCACTGACAGGCCTTCGGGCGGTGGCTGCCGCACATGGATGGGCGTCTGGCCGGCGGCGTCGCGGCGCCACGCGTCCTGTCCCGCGATCGCGCCGTAAAGCTGATGATAGGCCGGGAGCGCCATCGCGCCCAGCACCGGCGTGCCGTCGCTCACGAGACCGATATTGACGGTGAAGTCGTCGCGTCCGGCGGCGAATTCGCGGGTGCCGTCCAGAGGGTCGACCAGCCAGAAGCAGCTGCCGACGGCCGTCCGGACCCCGGCTGCGACTTCTTCCTCCGCGACGACGGGAATGAGGGGGAACGCCGCGCGCAGCCCGGTGAGGATATGGCGCTCGGCCGCCTCGTCCGCCTCGGTCACGGGGGACGCGTCCTGCTTGGACTGGGTGGTGAAGCCGCGTGCCCGAACGGCGCGAATGATCCCGGCGGCTTCGTCGGCCAGGCGGGTGGCAACCTCGAGCAGGTCGCGGGCGGGATAGGGCAGAATGGTCATGGTGCGTTGATCCGTCCGGTCGGTCGTCCGTGTCTAGGGTCTGTTCCCGCCCGCGCCAAGGGGCAAGTCCCGCGACAGGGTCGAGAGCGGCTTGCGCGGGGGCGATACGGGGTCGATAAGGGCCCTGACGTCCTCTGGCATGCTCCATGTCCGGGGGCATGATCGCCGACAAGAACAGCCCGACGGTGCGTCCGATGCTCGAAATCCAGTTCTCCCAAGCCCGCCTGCCCGAAGACGGGGCCGTCGCCCTGCTCCTTGCGGACGACACCACTCTCACCGGGCTTGCCGCGGCACTCGACGAGCGGCTGGCCGGTGCCGTGTCGCGCACGCTGGCGTCGGGTGATTTTACCGGTGCGGCGGGATGCACGGCGACGCTGCTGTCTCCGGGGGGTGGCCTGTCGCGCGTGGTGCTGGTGGGTCTGGGCAAGGAGGCCGCGCTGACCGCTGCCGTTGCCGAGAAGGCCGGTGCCGTGGCCGTTCGGGCGCTGGCGAAATGCGCCGACGCGGTCGTGCTGGCCGAAGGGCCGGCGGCCCTTTGGGCGCCGTCCGTGGCGTTCGGGGCCGTGCTGGAATCGTATCGATTCGATCTCTACCACACCCGCCAGGACGAAGCGGCGCGTCTGCGGCTGGCGCGTCTGGCCATCGGTCTGGACGCGCCCGAGGCCGCCCGTGCCGCGTGGCC
>NZ_JABXXR010000236.1 GCF_013376175.1 Ameyamaea chiangmaiensis | reverse complement strand
CGCGTTGGGTGGCCGTGGCGCGCGAGACGCGCACGGTCTGCAGTTTCGACAAGCCGGTCGACGGGTCCAGTCGCGGACTGCGGCGCAGGCCGCCGTCGATCACGATCCGGACGCCCGGCACGGTCAGCGATGTTTCGGCGATCGACGTCGCCAGCACGATCCTGCGCCCCGCGTCGTGATGGGGGCGCAGGACACGGTCCTGCTCGGCGGAGGCCAGTTCGCCATGCAACGGCAGGACATCGGCGCCCACGCCGGTCAGGGCGGCAGCGGTCCGGGCGATTTCGCCCACGCCGGGCAGGAAGCACAGGATGTCGCCGTCATGTTCGGACAGGGCCGCCTTTGCCGCGCGCGCGACGGCGTCGGGCAGGTCGCGCGGATGGGTAAGGTCACGCGCGGCATGACGAATGTCGACCGGCCATGCCCGGCCCTCGCTCTCGATCAGCGGGGCGTCGTCCATCAGGGCGGCCAGACGCGCGCCGTCCATGGTTGCCGACATCGCCAGCAGGCGCAGTTCGGGACGAAGGCTGCGTTGCAGATCGAGCGCCAGCGCCATGGCCAGATCCAGGTCGAGGGCACGTTCGTGCACCTCGTCGAACAGGATGGCCGCCACGTTGTCCAGCGTCGGATCGCCTAGAAGACGCCTGACCAGCAGGCCTTCGGTGACGACCTCGATACGCGTGCGGGCGGAGACGGCCTGATCGGTGCGGGTGCGAAAACCGACCAGCCCCCCGGCCTCCTCGCCGATCAGGGCGGCCATGCGGCGCGCGGCGGCGCGCGCGGCGACACGGCGCGGTTCGACAAGGATCAGGACGCCATCCCTCCGCCACGGAGCGTCCAGCAGGGACAGCGGGGCGAGAGTGGTCTTGCCGGCACCCGGAGGTGCCACCAGAAGCGCGTTCGGCCCGGCGGCCAGCGCGGCGCGCAGGGACGGCAGGACGCCGGAAACAGGCAGTTCGGGCAGTTGCGGCAGATCGGGCATGGTTAACGGCGTGGCCGAAGACGGCGTTGCTGGCAAGGGTATGGTGGTCCTGTCCGCATCACCGTCGCCTCGTCGGTCTCCGCCAGATTTGCACGTTCCCCTTGCGTTGGACGCAACCATCGCAAATTAGTGTGTGGCTTCGCGGGTGGTCGGCCTGCGCGTAACCAGGCGAGGGAACGAGGTGTCGAACGTGCGATTGTGGTGGCTGACGTTGTGTGTGGCACTCGGGACGGTCATGGGGGTGCCGGGACGGGGGCAGGCGGCCGAGAGCGCCGGGGTCACGACGGCCCATGATACCGCGACCCTGATCACCGACAGCGACAGCATCGCCCCGGGCGCGCGGCTGGGCGTTGCGTTGCGGCTGGCGCTGCGGCCCGGCTGGCACACATACTGGCTGAACCCCGGTGATGCGGGTGAAGCGCCGACGCTTGACGTGTCGCTTGGCGGAGGCGCCAAGGGCACGGGCGGCACGATTGAATGGCCGACCCCACGCCGTATCCTTGAATCAGGCCTGATGGCCTATGCCTACGTCGATGACGTGGTTCTGCCCCTCCATGTCGATGCCACCGCGGCCGATGGTGCGCCTGACGGCGACGTCACGATCAAGGCCCATGCCGCGTGGCTTGTCTGCGCGGATGTCTGTGTCCCGGAAAAAGCCGATTTCGCCCTGACCCTTCGTCACGGTGCTCCGGGTCCGTCCGCGCAGGCTCCCTTGTTTGCCCGGGCCGAGGCCGCGCGTCCGGTGGCCTCGCCGTTCGAGGCGGTCATCACGCCGGATGCCCACCTGATTCTGAGCGGTCACGGGCTGGGGGCGGATGTGGTGCGCGACGCGTGGTTCATGCCTGACCAGCCTGGCCAGATCGATCAGGCCGCTCCCCAGCCGCTCCGTCTGTCCGGGGACCATCTGTCTCTGGGGCTCCGGCGCCTCGACGGTGTGAAGCCGGACATGCCGCAGGCGGGCGTACTGGTGATCCGTGACCGCGCGGGGGAGGAGCGTGCGCTGACCGTAACGGCCAGGCCCGGTGCGGCTCCCGCCGGGATGGACGCGGACGCGACGCGGCATCAGGGATTATGGCGCGCGGTTCTGCTGGCCTTCGTAGGGGGTGCCATTCTCAATCTGATGCCATGCGTATTCCCGGTTCTGGCCATGAAGGCGCTCGCACTGGCGCGGCTCGGCGGGGCAGGGCAGGCGGCGCAACGGCGGAGCGCCCTGCTGTATGCGACAGGCGTGATCGTCAGTTTTGCAATATTGGGCGGCGGCCTGATGGCACTGCGTGTCGCAGGTGACGCGGTCGGGTGGGGCTTCCAGTTCCAGTCGCCGGCCTTCGTCACTGGTATTGCGTGGTTGTTGTTCGTCATGGCGTTAAACCTGTCGGGCATGTTCGAGATCACGATCGGAGCAGGCGGTGGGGGTGTTCGTTCCGGCGCCCTGGGCGATCTGATGACAGGCGTGTTGGCCGTGATCGTGGCGTCGCCGTGTACGGCCCCCTTCATGGGCGTTGCGATCGCAGCGGCGCTCGGCAGTTCGGCCGTGTCGGGGTTGCTGATTTTCGTCGCGATGGGTGTCGGGCTGGCGGCACCGTCACTGGCTCTGGCGGTCGCGCCCGCGCTGGCGTCGCGCATGCCGCGTCCGGGCGCGTGGATGGACATCCTGCGTCAGGCACTGGCGTTTCCGCTGCTGGGGACGTGCGTGTGGCTGTTGTGGGTGGCCTCGCTTCAGGCCGGACCGGGCGTGGTCGTCGTGGCGCTGGGGGGT
>NZ_JABXXR010000235.1 GCF_013376175.1 Ameyamaea chiangmaiensis | reverse complement strand
CTTGTGCCCCGGGGCGGAACGGGGGGAGGCGCCGGTTTTGCCCGTGTCGGCCGAATGAGGTGGTGCGTCGGGCGGCAGCGCCGAAAGGGCATCGGTGTTCGTGGTCACCTGCGCTTGCGCGGGCGGCCACGCGACCGGCGCGACGGCGAGAACACCAAGGGCGAGACGGGTCAGCCGATGGGCAAAGGGAGATCTGCGTTGCATGCGGCGCACACCCTAACGAAGCGCCGGTTATCGCTCAACGGGGGAACGGGCCGCGCGTTCCCTCGCCGCCTCTGCGACCCCGGCGGTCTGTGGACCGGGGCGCGTTGTCACATCCCCGGCAACTCGTTCACGGTCACCACACGCCAGGCTTCCGGCAGGCGTTCCAGGATGGTCAGCGACAGGTTCTGGATCGAGAAATGCAGGGCGGTTTCGGCATGAATGCGCAGGGCGTGCGCCAGCGCCGCCCGAATGGCGCCCCCATGGCTGACGACCACCATGTCCTGTCCGTCATGCGCATCGGCCAGTCGGTCGAGCGCCTCGCCGACACGGGCGCAGACGTCGAGCATGCTTTCACCCCCCGGCGGCCGTTCGCTGGCCGATGTCGACCAGAAGACATGGGCCGGCAGCGTCAGGCGATGCGGCAGTTCGGCATGTTCCAGCCCCTGCCACGCGCCGAGGGCCTGCTCCATGATACCGGGTTCGACCGTCCAGTCGCGGGCGCCGTACCCGGCCTGCTGGATCGCGCGCGCGGTCTGCGCGGTACGGGACAGGGGGGAGACGAACCACGGGGCCGCCTGCGGCAGCCGTCTGGCCAGCGCTTCGTACATCGGACGCTGCGCCACAAGGCTTTCGGGACACAGCGGGACATCTTCGGTGCCGTAGACACGCAGGCGGGCGTTTTCCTCCACCAGTGCGTGACGGATCAGCCAGAACCGGGTCGTCCCGGCGGGAAGCTGCGGTGCGTCGAGGAAATGTCCGTGGTTCTGGGCCATGAATCCGTCCATGTGCCGCACCGGCGACAGAGGCGCCGGGCGTGGGTTGGGTCGCAAGCAAGCGCGTGTCAGAGGTGTCCTAGCAGGTTCGGTCCGCAGGCATGAAGCCCGGCGCCGGGTCGGCGGCCTGCAAGACGTCCCAGGCCGTCAGGATCAGGTCGATCTTGTCCAGAACCAGCCGCGCGTCGGCATGTTCCCGCGCCAGTCGCGTCTGTGGCGCCAGACCGGCGTGCGACGGTTCGCCCGAGACCAGACGCGCGCCTGCCGACATGCGTAATGCCCCGGCGATCCCGCCCTGCGCGCCGGCCGCAGGCACCGGGACAGGTTGCCCGATGTGGCACAGGCGCGACGCGATGGCCGGTGACGCGGCGATGCCGTGCTGGCGTAACACGGGTGCGAGATCGGCGTTCAGCCAGCGATAGACCGACCGGGCGGCGGCGAGATCGAGCGGCCGCCAGCCATCCTCCGTGCCGTGCCCGACCAGAAAGGAGACGATTGTCTGCCGGTCGTCCCAGGCGTCCGGCAACCATGGCCGATCGGGGGCCGAAGTCGGCAGGAGGCGAAATGAAGGCCGCGTCGCGATCGACGAACGCATGGCGCCGATGAAGCCGTCGATCCGGTCGCGCACCGTGGCGCGTGGCAACGCGGTCAGAGCGTCCATTTCCGCGCAGGCCGCGGCCCAGCGCAGGGCCAGTCCCACGTTCGCCGGCCCATCGGGCGGAAACCCCCGGCCCGGCCAGTCGCCGGGCGCCACGTAGGCGCCAAGGCCCGGAGGCATCGGACCAGTCCTGAGGGCCGCCGCGAGTGCCGGAGGCAGCAGCAGCGCGCCCGCGAACGGGGGGCCGGTATAGAATTTCGAGCCCGTGACCATGACCATCCAGCCACGGTCGAGGTAATCGCGCACACGTTCCGGATCGATCCGCGCCTGACAGGCGTCGACGACCACGTCGGATGTTCCACCCAGAGCCTTCAAACACGCGAGGCCCGGGGCCAGAAGCCCGGTCTTGGACAGGTCGAGTCGGTGGATCAGGACGTGCCGTGCGGCCGCCTGCTGCGCCCGGACGATGGCCATACACTCGGCGTCGATGGCCGCCGGGTCACGCTCGCACCCGGCGTCGGTGCGGATCGGCACGCTGTAGACGTCCGCGGCCGTGTCGATACCGTCCAGCAACCGCCCCCGTCCCACCGGTGCGCCGCGTGCGGTCTCGTTGGAAAAATGCCGCCCCGCGGCTGCAAGCGGCACGCCGCTGCCGGTCTCCTCCGCCGCGATGAGGACGTTGGTCACCGGACGTCCGTGCCGCCGGGCGAGCGCCAGCGCTACAAGCTCGCAATCGGTGCCTGACGGGGCCAGAACCACATGCGCGGCGTCGACACCGAAGTGGCGGCCGATCCGGGCGCGCACGTCGTCGGTCAGCGCCATGGCCCCCGGGTGCCAGCCGTCGCGCAGGGCGCACAGGATCAGGCGGCGTCGCGCGGCCTCCGCGCCGGCATAGCCGCGTTCGGAAATCGAGGATGCGGTCGACGACGCAAAGGTGATCGCCCAGGGCCGGGGTCGATGCGAACAGCCATAGTGGTTGAGCCCCGTCGCCGGATCGACGGCAAGGCGCGAATCGCCCCCCTTGGCCATCACCGCTTCCGCCGGGCCAAGCCACGGCCATGCGTCCGCGAGGATCGCGTGCGTGCGTGCGACGTCCCAGCGTCCAACCCCCCCCCGCCACGCCGTATGCAAGTGCCTCGACCGGGGTGGGCAACGCGGCGCGCGGCGGCGGC
>NZ_JABXXR010000234.1 GCF_013376175.1 Ameyamaea chiangmaiensis | reverse complement strand
GGCGGGAGCCGGAGCAGAGGCATCAGGGGCGGGCGCAGCGGCCGGTGCCGACGTGTCCGCCGGAGCGGACGCGGTATTGGCGTCCTGGGCGAAGGCGAGCACCGGCGATGCGACGCTCAGGGCAGCCGCCAGGGCCGGGGCGGCAAGAGCGGGAAGGCGGTACAGTCTGGTCATGAACTCCATATCCTCTGAAATCGGCCCGTTACCGGAAGTCGATATTTCCGTAACCAGCCTCTGTGAAGCTTGGCTGATTACGAAACTCAGTCGTCGCTCAACTTGAAGGTGATCGTGTAGGGGTGGTGGAATTCCTTGATCGGAGCACCATTCTTCACGGCCGGCTGATACCGGGCACGACGGACATAATCGAGTGCGGAGGCGGCGAACGCCTGCCCACCCTGCACGCTGGTCACAGAGCAGTTGCTCGTCTGGCCTGACGGCTCGACGTCGCACACCACGGTCACGCGACCCTCGCGGTTTTCCTCAAGCATCTCCTCGGGGTAGTCGAGCTTGACGTTGTTCACCGGACGCGCACCTGCCAGGTGATCGGGGACCGGCGGACCGACCGGTGCTGCCGGTGCGGGCGGCGTCGGCGTAGCCGGCGGCATGGCCTTGGGCGGCGGCGTATGCGTGACCTGCTGGATCACATGCTGCTGCGGCGGCGGCTGGATCTGGATCTTCGGCGGCGGAATATACGGCGGCGGCGGCTGCGTCATCACCGGCGGGGGTGGCGGCGGCGGCGGCGGCGGCGGCGGTTTCGGCTCGCTGATGATCTTCGTTTTGATCGGGGGATGAAACTCCTGCACGATCTTCGTCCCAAGACCGTTCATCAACGCCCAGATCAGGACAATGTGCAGAAGCACAACAACGGTAATACCGATGATGTGCTTTGTCGGATTTCGCTGTTGCGCAGCGTAGTCCATCATGTCGAAACCTCCTTAACCATGTCGCCCGCGCCGGTTTCGGCACTCTCAACGCCATACAGTCGCCCCCATCGGGGCCCACACGCATGAGAACGACCTCCCGCGACTTCTTCGAGCAGCGGCGCGGGCCACCATTCGAAAAACAATCACGGTCGACCCCGTCCCTCCCGCTGGAGAAGACGCTTCTGTCGCGTTCACCGACCGAACACCCGGTTGGTGAGCGATTTGGGCTATTACAACCCCGTGATGTCAAGGAAGATATTTTCGTAAAATTAAGGGGCCAAATTCTCATCAGAGGCCCAATTTTTACTCATTTGCCCAAGGCGCCCCGAGCCGCCAAAATCTGCCAAATTCGGACGCCGATCGTTAAAAAGCGCTCAAATGTGCGGCTTGTCAGAAAACTGCCTCGAAGACGAACGTGTCACCAGACGCGGGTCTGAAACATTACCGCCGATTCACGAACGGCCGCCGACTCTCGCATCAGGAACTGACCATACGTGCAGCCGGCGAACCGGTCGCGTTGTACTTCGGGCAAAAAAAAAGACGGCCCGAAGGCCGCCTGTTCGAGGTGTTACTGCGCCGATGCGCTGGCTTCGGACCGGGTCGCTCCTACCCTGGCCGCCAGAGCCGCGGCCATGAAGTCGTCCAGAGCACCGTCCAGCACCGCGTCGGGATTGCCCTTTTCGACGTTGGTCCGCAGGTCCTTGACCAGCTGATACGGCGCGAGGACGTAGGAACGGATCTGGTGCCCCCATCCGATGTCCGTCTTCGCGGCCTCCGTCTGAGCCGCCGCCGCCTCGCGCTTCTGCAGCTCGGCCTCATACAGCCGTGCCTTCAGCATCTGCATCGCCGTCGCGCGATTGCGGTGCTGCGATCGGTCGGTCTGGCAGGCGACGATGATGCCGCTGGGCACATGCGTGATACGGATGGCCGACTCCGTCTTGTTGACGTGCTGACCGCCCGCGCCAGAGGCACGAAACGTATCCACTTTCAGGTCGGCTTCGTTGATCTCGATCTCGATCGAATCATCGACCACCGGATACACCCACACCGATGCGAACGACGTCTGGCGTCGCGCGGCGGCGTCGAACGGCGATATCCGCACAAGGCGGTGCACGCCCGCTTCGGTCTTGAGCCAGCCGTAGGCATTCGGACCAGACACCTGAAGGGTGGCGGACTTGATGCCCGCCTGCTCCCCTTCGGACGTCTCCATCAGCGTCACCTTATAGCCGTGCGCTTCTGACCAGCGAGTGTACATGCGCAGCAGCATTTCCGCCCAGTCCTGCGCCTCCGTGCCGCCTGCCCCTGCATTGACTTCAAGGTAGCAGTCGTTGCCGTCAGCCTCGCCGGACAGAAGACTTTCGGTCTCCCGCCGCTTGGCGTCGTCAGCCAGGGCACGCAAAAGCGCAAGGCCATCGGCGACCACGCCCTCGTCGCTTTCCATTTCGGCAAGCTCGATGAGTTCGAGTGTATCGCGCACATCGGTTTCGAGACGTTGCACACCCTCGACCTGATTGGCCAGCAGCGTGCGTTCACGCATCATCTTCTGCGCAGCCTCGGCGTCCTGCCAGAGGTCGGGGTCTTCGGCCCGGTTGTTCAGTTCCGCGAGGCGGCCAAGAGCGACATCCCAGTCAAAGATGCCTCCTCAGCAGCGCCACCGACTGCTTGATCTGTTCGTTGAGCGCCTCTGCTTCCGCAGACATGACGGTCTCTCCTTGCTGCCTGGAAACCGGCGTCCGCCCGGACGCCGCGTCGGGCGGTCAATACAGGCCGCCCATTCCGATGTCACCCCCGCTCGGCGCTGTCGCTGACGCCGGTGCGCCGGGCTGGGGCGCCGCGGCCGGAACG
>NZ_JABXXR010000233.1 GCF_013376175.1 Ameyamaea chiangmaiensis | reverse complement strand
TGCTGTCCGCGCGCGCGCGCAGAAGGTCGGCCGCGCGGCGCAGGATGCGGGAGCGATCGAAGGCCGACATCGCGCTCCAGCGTGCGAAGCCCCGGACGGCGGCCTCCACCGCGCGGTCGAAATCGGCTGGCCCGGCGTGGGCGACGGTGCCGATCACCTGCCCGGTCGCCGGGTTGACGACATCGTCACGCGCGCCGCTGGCCGCGGGCACCCACGCACCGTCGATCAGCAGCAATGTGTCGGGATAATCGGGCATGTTCGGAATCCTCGGGCAGGGAAGGCCGTCGTCGACCGGGGTGGGGGCCGCGCGGATCCTTTCGGTTCGGCAAGAAGCTGCAGTCTATCGGATCGCCGGTCGCGCGTGAACCCCGGCCCATGGCTCAGAGCGGCAGGTCGGTGCCGGTCTTGACCTCCTCGATCACGGAGTAGGTGTGTGTCTGGCGAATTCCGGGCAGACGCGAGAGCGTGCGGCCGAGAAAGATGCGATAGGCCGCCATGTCCCGGACACGTGTCTTGATCAGATAGTCAAATCCGCCCGCGACCATGTGGCATTCCAGGATATCGGGGATCGTGCGCACCAGCCGTGCGAACTCCTCCAGCACCTGTTCGTTTGTGTGTTCGAGTGTGATCTGGACGAAAATCAGCAGAGCACGGTTGAGCTTTTCGGGGTTGAGGCGCGCCGCGTACCCGTCGATCACGCCGTCGGCCTGGAGGCGCCGGACACGCTCGTACGTCGCGGCGGCGCTGAGATTGATGCGCCGCGCCAGATCGACATTCGTGATGCGCCCGTCTTTCTGAAGTATTTTCAGTATCTTGCGATCTATGTCGTCGATCATGGCCGTTGATTGTTCCGTGACGTGACGGTTGATCCGAAGAGTCATCTTAACATACCCGCCAATACCATCACATCAATGACGCGCGTTTCGTTACGGAGAAGGACGAAGCCCAGCAGAAAAGCCGCCGATGGTCACCGTTCCACCCACCCCGTTCTCCGCTTTTCTCGGGCCTTTGCCCGCACGCTCCACGCCCGGTCGCGCGGTGATCACGGCGATGTATGACGTGCCGGAGCCCCTCGCCGTGCAGCCTTTGCTGGCCCGCGCGGAACTGCCCGCGCCGCTGGCCGTGCAGGCGCGGGCGTGCGCCGTGCAACTGGTCGAGGCCATGCGACGCAAGGGCGTGCGCGGCGCGGTGCAAGGGTTGGTGCGGGAATATGACCTGTCGTCGGAGGAGGGCGTGGCGCTGATGTGCCTGGCCGAGGCACTCCTGCGCATCCCCGATCGAGCCACGCGCGATGCACTGATCCGCGACAAGATCGGCCGTGGGGACTGGCGCGCGCATCTGGGTCGGGGGGCGTCGCTGTTCGTCAATGCGGCGACCTGGGGGCTGGTCGTGTCCGGCCGCGTACTCGGCACGATCGATCAGGCGGGTTTGGCGGGCGCGCTGAACCGCCTGATCGCCCGTGGCGGCGAACCCTTGATCCGGGGCGGCGTCGACGTGGCGATGCGCATCCTGGGCGAGCAGTTCGTCACCGGTCAGACGATTGCCGAGGCGTTGCGCAACAGCCGGGCGCTGGAGGCACGGGGCTTTCGCTATTCCTATGACATGCTGGGCGAAGCAGCGGCGACGGCCGACGATGCAGCGCGTTATTTTCGTGATTACGAAACGGCGATCCATGCGATCGGCAAGGCCGCCTCCGGACGGGGTATCTACAACGGTCCTGGTATATCCATCAAATTATCGGCCCTTCATCCGCGCTATGTCCGCGCGCAACACGGGCGGGTGATGACCGAGTTGTTGCCGCGCGTGGCCGAACTGGCGCGGCTGGCGCGCGGCTACGCTATCGGGCTGAACATCGACGCCGAAGAGAGCGAGCGACTCGATCTCTCGCTCGATATAGTCGAGGCTTTGTGCGAGCTGTCCGACCTTTCGGGGTGGGACGGGCTGGGGCTTGTGGTGCAGGCTTACCAGAAACGTGCGCCGGCGGTTCTCGACTGGCTGATCGCGCTCGCGCGGCGCACGTCGCGACGAATCATGGTGCGCCTTGTCAAAGGCGCTTATTGGGACAGCGAAATCAAGCGTGCACAGGTGGAGGGTGTGGCTGACTATCCGGTCTATACCCGCAAGGCGCACACCGATGTCGCCTATCTGGCGTGCGCGAACACCATGTTGGGAGCGCGTGACGCCCTGTTCCCGCAGTTCGCGACGCATAACGCGGCCAGCCTAGCGGCGATCCATGCACTCGCGGGTGCGAACTTCTGTGTCGGAGACTATGAATTCCAGTGCCTGCACGGCATGGGGGAAACACTGTATGATGAGGTCGTGGGCGCGGACAGGCTGGATCGTCCATGCCGGATTTATGCGCCGGTCGGCACGCATGAAACGCTGCTGGCCTATCTGGTGCGGCGCCTGTTGGAAAACGGGGCGAACTCGTCTTTCGTCAACCGGATTCAGGATCCGTCCGTACCGGTCGATGACCTTGTGGCCGACCCCGTGGCGCTGGTGCGCGCCGAACCGGTGCCCGGTGCCCGGCATCCCTCGATCGTCCTGCCGCGCGACCTGTTTGGCGATGGCCGCGCCAACGCGCGCGGGCTGAATATCGCGGACGAGCGTGTTCTCGCCGATCTGGAAACACGTTTTTCCATGGCGTTCGTCGCGCGGCAGGACGTCGTGTCGGATGGCGAACCGGACGGTGCGTCGCGCCGCGTGCTCAATCCCGCCGACCACACCGACGTGGTGGGCAGTACCGTTGACGCGGATGAGGGCGCGGTGGCGCGTGCCATCACGCGCGGCGACGTCGCGGCACCGCTGTGGGCG
>NZ_JABXXR010000232.1 GCF_013376175.1 Ameyamaea chiangmaiensis | reverse complement strand
CCGCCCGCGATGAACAGGGCCGCGACCGGCCAGTCCACCAGCCCGGTCAGGGCATAGGACAGCGCCGTCGTCAGGCCGAGGACCGCCACGGCGAACAGCGACGTGCCGATCGCGTTGCGGATCGGCATGCCGGTGCACGCGATCAGGCCGGGCACGATCAGAAAGCCACCCCCAATGCCAAAAAACCCCGACAGACCACCTGTGCCCAGAGCGCACGCGCACACCTTGCCGACATTGTCGCGATTGCAGGCCGCCCCCGGGTTGCCCAGATCCCGTCGTCCGCGCAGCATCAGCACGCCCACCACGATCATCAGGAGTGCGAACGCCGCCAGAAGCCGCTGGCCGTCGACGGCCTTGCCCAGTTCGGCACCCAGCAGCGCGCCCGCCATCCCGCAGGCACCAAAGATGCTGGCGCAGCGCCACTTGACCGTGCCCGCGCGCGCATGCCCCCCCAGGCTGACCAGTGCGTTGACCGCCACGGCCAGGGCACTGGTGCCGATGGCCACGTGCGGATCGCGAACCCCCACGACATAGACCATCAGCGGCACCGCCAGGATCGACCCGCCGCCACCCACAAGACCAAGCACCAGCCCGACCACGACACCGCACAGAACGGCCGCCACGCCAGCTTCGGCGCCCATCTGCATGACGACCGAGGCGGCCCCGGCGGACAGGGTCATGAACGTTCGCCGGTCCGTGCGGCTTCCCACAGGCGAGCGGCGCGGGCACCGGAGCGGCAATAGGCGAGAACAGGGGCGGGATGGCTGGACAGCACCGCGCGCAGTTCCTGCACATCGCCGGACGCGCCGACCGGGGTCGGCAGGAATGCGAAGGCGAGGCCCGCGTCGGCGCAGGCCTGCCCGATATGGGCCGCCGTCGGCTGCCCCGGCTCCTCATGGTCGGGGCGCATACACACGACCGTGGCGAATCCGGCGGCGGCGATAGCGGCAGCGTCGTCGGCCGCGATCTGCGGACAGACCGCGAAATCGTCGGACAGGGGACGGGCCTTGAAGGGCTGGTCGGGTGCCGGCGTCCGGCCGTGCAGCAGGGAGCGGAGCTTAGAGAACATTGATCGGTATCTTGATGTATGAGGTGCCGTTGTCTTCCGGCTCCGGCAGGCGGCCGCCGCGTATGTTGACCTGCACCGAGGGCATGATCAGCGTCGGGAGGTTCAGTGTCGCATCCCGTTGGGTGCGCATGGCCACGAACGTCGCCTCGTCCACGCCGTCATGGACATGGACGTTGCTCGCCCGTTCGGCGCCGATCGTGGTCTCCCACGCGAAATAGTCACGGCCCGGCGCCTTGTAATCGTGGCACAGAAAGACGCGCGTCTCGTCAGGCAGCGTCAGCAGGCGCCGGACGGAGGCAAACAGCGTCGTCGCGCTGCCGCCGGGAAAATCCGCGCGTGCGGTCCCGTAATCGGGCATGAACAGCGTGTCGCCGATGAACGCCGCATCGCCGATGATGTACGCCATATCGGCCGGTGTATGGCCCGGCACATGCAGGCACGTGACCGGGATCGTGCCCAGATGGAACTGCGAGCCATCGTCGAACAGGGCATCGAACTGGGATCCGTCGCGCGCGAACTCGGTGCCGGCATTGAAGATCTTGCCGAATACCGACTGCACCCGGACAATGTCGCGACCGATACCCAGTTTTCCACCCACCTGGGTCTGCAGCCAGGGTGCGGCCGAGAGATGATCCGCGTGCGCATGCGTTTCGAGCTGCCATGCGACGGTCAGCCCTTCGGCCACGACATAGTCCACGATCCGCGCGGCAGTGCCGTGCTGCGTGCGGCCGGACGCCGGGTCGTAGTCGAGCACGGAATCGATGATGGCGGCCTGCCGGCTGACGGGATCGTGGACGACATGCGTGGCCGTGAACGTGGTCTCGTCGAAAAACGATCGGACAACCGGGCAACGTGCTGCGTCCGACCGGGCGTCGAGCACCTGCAGACGGGCGTGCTCCATCACGGAATCGGGTGAAGCGGACTGTGCTGGCGTGGTCATGACCGGCCTCCGGTTCGGTTAATAAATTATATTAAGTGCCTATCTATCGCGGACGGGGGTGAAAAGGCCATACCTGATTGCGCCCCACACCGGAACTTGGCACAGATCGGCCCTCCGCCACGGCCACACCGCGCCACGTTTTTGCGCTACGTCTTTCCTGAGGCTTTTCGTATGTCCCTTCGCCCCACGCCGCCCACCCTGCCGCGTCTGCCGCAGCCGCGACGCCTGAAGATCGCGGTGCTGGCAGGGCTTGTGCTGGTGTATGGCGCGGTCACGCTGGTGCTGACGCACCACCCCAAACGCCCACCCATGGAGATCGTCACCATTCCGGTCGATGTCGTGAAGGCGGCGCGTCGCGTTCCGCCTGCGCCGCCCGCGGTGGTGGCGCTGCAACCGGTGCCGACCGTCACGCTTCCCCCGCCGACGCTTGTCCTTCGCGGACGCTAGGACGCGGACGTCGGGGCAGGGCGTGTCCGGCCCTTACGGTTCGCCGGCCGTGCCCCATGCGGCAGTGGCGTCGCCCCGGCCGTTCCCCGGCTGGCCGCCGAAGGTGCGATAGGTAAATTCGGCGTTATATGGCGGCGGCACCGGTGCGTTGAATTTGATCGGCAGGCCGAACACGCTGAAATGCGACGGGACGTTCTGGTCCTGACGCGTGATCTGCTGGGCCTCGCCCCCCGGAAGGCCCGGGCCGGTATGGGCGAGCACGGCGGGGCTGTGGGCGATGATGGCCTCGTCCATGTCCTGAACCGGGGTATAGCCGTCCGGTGGCGGCGGCAGGGGGGCGTCTGCGTCGGCGGCCGTCGGGGCCGGTGCGGCGCGCG
>NZ_JABXXR010000231.1 GCF_013376175.1 Ameyamaea chiangmaiensis | reverse complement strand
GGCTGCGGCGGGAGGCGGCCCCGGCCGCCGGACGTGTCAGCCGCCGGCGTCCGGCTCCTCGTCCGCATCGTACAGCACTTCGAGGACCGCGCACCACGGATAGCGAGGGTCGTAGGACGTACCGTCCGGGCTGGCCAGACGGCCATTCGCATCCACCGGGACATGGGTCAGCGTGACGCTGTCATCCACATTGCCGCCGATAATCCCGATCTGGTGGCCGAACGGCGCGCCGGACTGGTTCGTCACCACCACGATGCCGCAATGGGCGGGAAAACCGTAGCGCGTGGGCAGTGACGCAAAGCGCACGGATTTCGATGCGCCGCGACCGACGCAGATCAGGTCGCCGGCCTTGGGCGCGTACTCGACCGGATCATGCGCCCGCAGGCCGCTCGATTGCCCGCTGGCGGCCGCGTTGATGTAGGTCGAGTGATTGGGCGAGTAGGGGAAGCGGTCGTTGGCACCGGCCACGCGCATCACATAGGAAATGAACGCCGCCGACCATGCGAAACGCGCGTCGTGTTCGAAGGCGAAGCTGGTGCCGTTTTCGTCGCGTTTGCCGCTCCACGCGATTTCGGTCTCCTGCGGGTCCTGGCCGATCCACCAGTATTCGCCGATGCGCTGCCACAGACCGGGCGCGCGTTCGGGCTTGATCGACGCCACCGAGGGCTCGGGCCGGTCAACGGGATCATCGTCGGCGATCGGTTGGCCGAACATCCGCCATTCCCGCACGGCGATGGCCACCACGTCCTGACGGTTGAACGGCACGAAGTTGCGCGTGGCGAAGTCGGGAACGTGGTCGTCGGCCATCAGCGGGCCCTGACCCTGCCGATACTGGGCGACGGGTGTCGGAACCGGATGCGGCTGAGGCGCCGGGGCGGCACACGCCCCGAGGGCGAGCAGCGCGAGGGAAGGAAACACAAGCCGTGGCGTCATCGCATGTCTGATCCGAAAAGCTGCGCCACGGCAGCGGCGGCGCGTTCCCCTCAGCCATAATGCGTTGTCAGGCCGTCGCAAAGGGGGGAGATCGGGACCGCCCCGCGTCGTATGCCGTCCCTGCGAGGTGTGGCGCCGTCTCAGGCGTGTTCGGGGAACAGGGATAGCAACCCGGCCTCGGTCGCGTCGCAGGTCCCCCGCTCGGTCAGCAGGCCCGTCACCAGACGCGCGGGCGTGACGTCGAACGCCGGGTTCGCCGCTGCGCTGCCTGCCGGGGTGACGCGGACGCTTGCCGGGTTACCGTGCGCGTCGACGCCATGAACCATGGTGACTTCGGCTTCCGACCGTTCCTCGATAGGAATTTCGGCGACGCCGTCGCGCACGGTCCAGTCGATCGTGGTGGACGGGAGAGCCACCCAGAACGGAACGTTGTTATCGGCGGCCGCGAGGGCCTTGAGGTAGGTGCCGATCTTGTTGGCGACATCGCCCTGACGCGTCACCCGATCGGTACCCACGATCACGAGATCAACCATGCCATGCTGCATCAGGTGGCCGCCCGCATTGTCGACCACGACGGTGTGGCGTACCCCGTGCCGGCCCAGTTCCCATGCGGTCAACGCCGCGCCCTGGTTGCGCGGACGGGTTTCATCGACCCAGACATGAACATCGATGCCGGCATCGTGCGCCATATAGATCGGGGCAAGGGCCGTGCCCCAGTCGACCGTGGCGATCCAGCCCGCGTTGCAATGCGTCAGGATATTGACCGTTTTACGATCCCCGGTCTTGGCACCGGCAATTTGTGTGATCAGCCCAAGGCCATGCCGGCCGATGGCTTCGTTCTGAGCGACGTCCTCGTCGCAGATGCGGCCGGCTTCTTCATACGCTGCCTGAACACGCAAGGAGGGATCGAGAGGACGCAGATGCTCCAGCATGCGTGCGATCGCCCAGCGCAGATTGATCGCGGTCGGTCGCGTTGCCGCCAGGAACGCGGCGTCGCGCTCCATAGCGTCGTCAGAGGCATCGACGCGCAGCGACAGCGCAAGTCCATAGGCTGCAACAGCGCCAATCAGCGGAGCGCCGCGCACCTGCATCGTCACGATCGCGTCCGCAACCTGGTCGCGGGTGCGCAGTTCGAGAATGTCGAGCGTGGCCGGGATTCGGGTCTGGTCGAAAATTCTGACGGTGGAGCGGTCGGTTTCGTCGACCCATACGCTGCGATAGGGAACGCCGTCGATCTTCATGCTTTACACTCCATGCGGATGGCAGCAGCCGGTCGGGCCTGCGGTCACGGAAGGGGGATGCGGGCGCTTTGCCGGAATTGGCCGTCGCGCGCAAGAAAAATGGTAAACCGGCGGCTAACGGCATGAGCGCCGGTGAAGGGTATCGGCAAGGTTGGCGATAGGAAAAGGAAAATATCGAATACGTTCTTTCCGATATGTCGTCGCTTATAGTGCTTGATCCTCTTTTGTTCTCTTCGCGGGTAGCGAAAACGGCGGGTCGAAACAGTAAAATTACGTGACGTATTTCGTTTTTATTGCATTTGCGGCGGAAATGATCTTCACATCGCGTAAGAGAAGGCGCATGGGGACTGCCGAATCCGATTCGCCGGTTTCTCGGGCGCCGGTTTTGTCCGGATGACGGTCGAGACCCAGGCCCGTGTGTGAACCGGTTACCGCCTTCAGCGATTCACCTGAACGATAGGACTATGTGATCATGGCAAAGAAAGTTACAACGACCACCAGCCGCGCGAAGAAAGTGGCGGCGCCGGCAAAGACCTCCGCACCCGTGGGCCGCCCCGCGCGCGCGAAAGCCGCCGCTCCGGTTGAAGATGTGAAAGTTGCCGCGGCGCCGGCGAACCGTGCGCGCAAGGTCGTCGCTGCCCCGGTTGCGGCGCCCGTCGAAAAGCC
>NZ_JABXXR010000230.1 GCF_013376175.1 Ameyamaea chiangmaiensis | reverse complement strand
GGGTGGGTGGCCTGTTGCATCTGCCAGTCGGTGGCGTGGCGTTGCAGCGCGCCGATGGCGACCGGCGGATCGCCCGCCGCGACGTGCACGCACGCCCCCTCGCACAGGATATCGGTCGGGCACACCCGCGCGCAGGAGCCGCCGAGGATGTTGGAGCTGAGGATGGTGCGTGCCGACCCGGCAAGGTTGCCGGACTGGATCTTCTTGATGAAGCCAGGGATGTCGATGCCGGTCGGGCAGGCCTCGATGCAGGGGGCGTCGTAGCAGAAGAAGCAGCGTTCGGCTTCGACGACGGCCTGCGACCCTGTCAGCGGCGGGTGGGCATCGGAGAAGTGGCGGCACAAGGTGTCTACGGACAGGCGTCCGGGGGCGATGTCGGGTTGCATGGTCACGTGTCGGGGTCTCCGCGACAGGAAGCATCGGGTCGTTGCCACTGTGGCAGACTCTTTTGCCGGATCGCAACAAAAAACCTGACCTTTGGGTCAGGTTATGGAGCGGCGACCGAGATCCGGGCTGCTTTTGGCGTCCTGATCGCGGAATAAAAAAAGGCGACGCCCGAAAGCGTCGCCCTGTCCGTTTCGGTGCGGTCGGTTGATCGATCAGAAACCGGTCGACAGCGTCACCACCGCCGTGAACGGGGTCTGGAGGTAGTAGACCGGCGCACTGCCTGAGATCGAGCTGCCATACACGCCGCGCACCGCATTGGCGTTGTTCTGGAAGGTGTAGACGCCGCTGCGGAACTTGGCGTTCGTCAGGTTGGACATGTTGAGCTGGATCTGCGGCGACTTCATGAAGCCGAGGTTGCCGAAGCGATAGCCGATATTGACCGAGTTGGTCAGATACTGCGGGATGGCGTTGTCGTTCATCAGCGTGGAGTACTGCTTGCCGACATACTTCAGCTGGCCGCCGATGAACAGGTGACCATCGTCGTAGTCCAGACCAAGCGCCGCCATGACCTTCGGGCTGTTGATCTGCGTCTTGCCCGCCGTCGGCAGCAGGTCGTTTATCGTCTTGCCGTTCAGCGTGCCGGTGGTCGCGATGTTGTTGTCGATCTTCGCGCTCAGATACTCGAACGTCGCATAGGGGCGCAGGTGGAACCAGATCGGACGGGTCGCCACCTGAACGTCGACGCCGCGTGACGTCTGGCCGCCGGCATTGACCGTCTGGCTGTAGCTCGCGCCACCGGCGCCGTCATACTGTGTCAGCGTCAGCAGGCGGTTGGTCATGTTGTAGTTGAAGAACGAGACACTGCCGACCACGACATCGCCGTTATAGCGGTAGCCGATTTCTTCGGAGATCGTGTACTGCGTCGCGGAGTTGCCGCCGACCTGCGTCCTGGCGCGGGACGTCGAGGAGTAGTAATCGACCAGTGAGGTGTTCGACGGAACCTTGAAGTTGGTGGCGCCATCGACATAAATCTGGTGGTGGCGGTTGAAGTTCCACGCGATGCCAACCTGCGGCAGCGGCTCGGCCACATGCAGGTTACGGTTATAGGTGCCACCGGGGCCGGGCATGTAGTTATAGACGCGCCGGGTCATCATGGCTTCCTTGAAGCCGAGGTCGACGTGTAGCCTGTGGTTGAAGTAGTCCATGCTGTCGCCAATGAACAGCATGTTGACCTGCGACAGGCTCAGGAAGTTGCGCGTGTAGTACGGCTGCCCGTTCGGCATCTGGACCAGCGCGTTCGTGCCCCACACGTTATATGGCTGGCCCGTTGCCTGATCCACCGCGCCGACGGGCGAGAACTGCAAAAGGTTGGCGTATTCATACCACCAGCCGGCCGTCAGGTGATGATGGCTGCCGAGCTGGTAGTTGAACTTCAGCGTATTACCGGGGCGGAACTGTTCCTGGTTCGACGGCGTCAGGGCCAGATATTTCGTGCCCGGCGTGACGCGACCGTCGCCGTTCAGGTCGATCGGCACGTAGGAGCCGCCGTAATAGGTGCTGCCTTCGGTCATGGTCGCGGCACCCGTGCCATTGCCGATGCCGTGCCAGAAATACGCCGTGTCGTCGATCGAGAAACGCGGCGTCACGACGATGTGCGACGGCACGATCGCAACGACGTTGCGGAACGGATTGACGTGCAGGCGGTAATAGTTGGTGTCGGCCACGCCAGTGTAATTGGCGTCGTAGTTGTTGCTGTAGCCCTTGGCGCGGTACTGGGTGAGGCTCGGGTTCAGGTAGGAGTCGTTGACCTGATCGTTGTATGAAACCGTCAGGCCGGTATGGCTGCCGTTCTCGAAGTCCTTCACGAGCTTGAAGTCGTAGTGGAACTTCTCGGCCTGGCCGGGACCACGATAGTTGTTGGCCTTGGTGTGGCTGAACGCGAACATGAAGCGCATGCCGCTATTGCCGATATCGCCCGAGTTCAGGCGCAGGAATTCACGCGTCGCGTCGAAGGAGCCGAACGAGATATCGAGCAGGCCGCCCATCTTGTGCGACGGGTTGCTCATCGTGGCGGAGACCAGGCCGCCGGCGCCGCTGACGATCGGGCTGTCAAGATTGACCGAGCCGGGTTCGAGCGACACCGTCTCGAGGTCTTCAGCTTCCAGCACTTCGTTCGAATAGAACTGGCCGCCGCCGATGTCGTTCAACGGCATCCCGTCCAGCGTCCAGCCGATGTTGCTCTGGTCCAGTCCGCGCACGTAGGTCGAACCCGAATACAGGCCGAAGGAGTCCTGGTCCAGCACGTTGGCGGACGGCAGCATCTTCAGGATCTGCTGGATGTTGGTCGTCGGCGACTGCTTGGAAATGAAGTCGCGCGTGATGGTCTGCACGGCCTTGGGGGCCGTCTCGACGCGCATCAGGCCGGCGCCCGGCGAGCGGGTCAGCGCGGTGCGGCCCGTGACGTTGACCACTTCGGGCTCCGGCGCGGCGGAGACGGCCGCAGG
>NZ_JABXXR010000229.1 GCF_013376175.1 Ameyamaea chiangmaiensis | reverse complement strand
GCCAGCGCGCGGCCCTTGGCGCGGCGCGTGCCTCGACCCGCGCCATCCCCGGCGAATCCGAGCTCGCCCGGCGGCGGCAGCTGTTGCGCTGGGCGAAGTGGGTGCTGCCGGGCTGCGCGCTGCTCTTGCTGGTGTCGATCGCGGTGTGGCCAGAGATCGATCACCTGATCAATTCGAACCGCATCGCGCTGACGCAGGCCGCGCGCCTGCGCATCCGCAGCGGCAACATGAGCGGGGCGATCTATCGCGGTCTCGATACGCACCAGCGACCCTACATGATTACGGCGGACAGCGCGGTGCAGGTCGATCCCGAACGGGTCGATCTGGTCCGTCCCGTGGCCGACACGCTGCTGTCGGGGCGTGGATGGGTCATGGTCACGGGCGATACAGGCGTGTACATGCAACACGCACAGACGCTGCAACTGACCGGCAACGTCACGCTCTATCGAAACGACGGGATCATCATGTACGGCCCCACCGCTGATATCGACCTCAAACGCGGGATCGTCGCGTCAGACACCTGGGTGCATGCGGAAGGGCCCTTCGGTGTGCTCGACGCGCAGGGGTGGTTCCTGGCGCAACACGAAGGACTGGCGCAATTCCGGGGGCCGGGGCGCCTGATCCTCAATGACGATTCGGGCGCCGACAAGAGTGCGGCGTCGGCCCGTTCGGCCCCCGCGGGGACGACCGTTTCAGGGCCACATTCGACAGGCACCCAGCCATGATCCGCATTCCGGTATTCCCGCCACGGCGCATGGCGCCTCGCACGGTGGCACTTGCGTCGTTGCTGTCAGCCCTGCTGCCTGTCGGCGGCGGCCACGCCCGGGCAGAGGGGATCGACCTGTCGCACGGCGGCCAGATCCAGGTCAGCTCGCTGGGCGGCTTCGACTGGAACCAGAACGACCAGACCGTCACCGCCTACGATCACGCGCAGGCCATCCGCGGCAATGTCACCGTCACGGCCGACCGGCTGATCGCGTTCTATCGCAAGAAGGCCACATCCGGCGCGCCGGCACCCGTACCGCCCGCAGCACCCAAGAGCGGCAGCGACAACGTGATGGGCGGCGACGATTCCGGCTCGAACGAGATCTATCGTCTGCAGGCCATCGGGCACGTCCATATCTTTACCGACACCGACCAGGCCTGGGGCGACAAGGCGGTCTATGACATGGACCAGGCGACGCTGCTGATGACCGGCTCGGCCATGAAGGTCACGACGCCCAACGACGTGATGACCGCGCGCGACGTGATGGAATACCACTCCCAGACCCACATCTCGATCGGGCGGGGGAACGCCACCGTCACCACCAATGACGGACGACGCGTGAACGCGGACGTTCTGGTCGCCTACAGCAAGCCGTCGGACACCACGACGCCCAACGCCACCAACCCCGCGCCGCCAGTGGGCACCGACCCGAGCAAGACGGGCGATCCGCTGAACAACGGGTCGACCAAGCTGGAAAAGGTCAACGCGTTCGGCCATGTCATGGTCCGCACGCAGACCGAGACGGTGACCGGCGACCGGGGGGTTTATGTGCCCGACACCGGCATGGCCCGGATCGTCGGACGGGTGAAGATCACGCGTGGCGCGAACCAGCTTAACGGTTCGGCGGCGATCGTGAACATGCACACCGGTCTGGCGACCATGACGCAGGACCCGGGCACGCGTGTTCAGGGACTGGTGGTGCCGAACGAGGCGAATTCCAAGCCCGCGCCGACCGGCCCGGCCCAGCAGGGAGGCGCCCCATGAACGACGATACCGTGATGACCGAGGCCGTGGTGCCATCGGGGATCGCACCCGCTCCGGCGCATCCCGAGGGGCTGTATGCGCGCGGAATCGGCAAGACTTACAAGAAACGCGCCGTGGTCCAGAACGTGTCGCTGGAGGTGCATCGCGGCGAGGCCGTGGGCCTGCTGGGCCCGAACGGCGCGGGCAAGACGACCAGCTTTTACATGATCGTGGGCCTCGTCCAGCCGGACACGGGGACGATCACGCTGGACGGCGCCAACATCACGCAACTGCCGATGTATCGGCGGGCGCGGCTGGGAATTGGCTATCTGCCGCAGGAAGCCAGCATCTTCCGTGGCCTGAACGTCGAACAGAACATTCTGGCCGCGCTGGAAGTCGTCGAGCCCGATCCCGAACGACGCGAGGCTATGCTGGACGGCCTGCTGGGCGAATTCGGCATTACGCATTTGCGGCGCTCCCCCTCGCTTGCCCTGTCGGGTGGCGAGCGTCGACGGCTGGAAATCGCGCGCGCGCTGGCCAGCCAGCCGCACTACATCCTGCTCGACGAACCACTGGCCGGTATCGACCCGATCGCGGTGGGTGAAATCCGCGATCTTGTGTCGCATCTGAAGGATCGGGGCATCGGCGTGCTGATCACAGATCACAACGTACGCGAGACGCTGGAAGTCATCGACCGTGCCTATATCATGCACGGCGGTCAGGTCCTGATGGAAGGCACGCCGGACGAGATCGTGGCCCATGAGGATGTGCGCCGCGTCTATCTGGGCGAGAATTTCTCGCTCTGACATCCGTGTCCGGGCGTTAGCGTCCGGACGTGGGTGTTGACAGCGGTTCCGGCGGTTTCGGTGGCAGGCGGCCAGTCCATGACACTTGCGCCCAAGCTTCAGCTCAGACAGGCGCAGACACTTGCCCTGACGCCGCAGTTGCGTCAGTCGATCGCGCTGCTGCAGTTCAGCACGCTTGACGCCGCGGCCTTCGTGGAAGGCGAACTCGAACGCAATCCGCTGCTGGAACGCGTGGACGGCCACGAGACCCACGCCCGGGATCAGGTCTCGGACAGGGCCGCGATCCGACAGCTTTACCCCTCCCCCCTTCCAACGCCGCGTTCGCGGACGTTGCCGGTGGCCGCATCGGGCCATCGCCCGGTCGTGGCGGACGGCCCCGGGCTTCTGCACCGGCTGGCCAGCCAGCTACGGCTGTCG
>NZ_JABXXR010000228.1 GCF_013376175.1 Ameyamaea chiangmaiensis | reverse complement strand
CGCGCCCACGGCCATCCCGGCCGCGAGGCCGCCGAGCGTCGCCGCGTGGCCGAAAGGGTCAGAAACGCGGGCGGCGGGCTGAAGGCTCATCAGAGAAATCCGGGCTCCTGGTGCGGCCGCTGCGGGCGGGCGCGGAAGACTGGAACAGGCTGGAGACGTCGTCGACCATACCGTGCCCCTTCGCGACACGTCTAGGCTGGGCCGCCCGTCAGCCCGGTGTCGCGGGGCTGGGCGGAAGGGCTCCGGCCCTTTGTCGCTGGCCGTTGCCCGGAGGATCGGCGATTCCCCGGCGCAGCGCGTCCAGCGATTCCAGAAGCGCGATCAGGGCCAGATGCGACAGGCCCTGGGGCATGTTGCCCAGAAAGTCGTCCGTGCGCGGGTCGATCATTTCGGTGTAGACGCCTACGCCACGGTCGAGGGAGGGCGTCAGCGCGTCCAGCGCGCGCTCGGCATGGTCGCTGTCGCCCAGCAGCGCCCAGGCTTCGGCGATCCAGAACGAACAGGCGATGAAGCACCCTTCCTCGGCCTCCATGCCGCTGTAGCGATAGTGAAACGGCCCCGCGCCAAGGGCCGCGTCGATCGCGCGCAGCGTGCCGCGCATCCGGTCGTCATTGCCGAACCGGAGGCGCACCGCCATGGCCATCGCCGCGTCCAGTGCCGTCGAACCCGGAAACATGACGTAGGCCTGTCGCGCCTCCGACCAGCAGTGTTCGTTGATCCATGTTTCGATCCGGTCGCGTTCGCGCGCCCAGCGATCGCGGCACATGGTCGGCAGTTGTCCGCGATCGGCGAGTTCGACGGCGCGGGCCAGCGCCTGCCAGCAGCTGATCTTGGAAAACGTATAGTGCTCGCTCTGCGGAAGCTCCCATATGCCTGCGTCCTTTTGCCGCCACCGGTCGGCGGCTTCGTCGGCCAGTTCGGCCAGCAGGTTTGCGCTGCGTGTGTCGAGGATATTGCCGTTATCGACAAAGTACCAGGCCGTGCCGAAGATGTCGCCGAAGATGCCGTGCTGGTGCTGCCGCGTCGCCAGGTTGCCGACCACCACTGGGCCCGTATTGCGGTAACCCGGCACGTCCCGCTCTTCCACATCGCCCACCAGACCGCCGTCCAGACGATAGCACACGGCCGGACCATGGTGTCGGTACTGGCGGAGCAGCCACGTGAAGCCCGCCTTGGCCTCGGCCTGTGCGCCGACGGCCAGAAATGCTTTTATCGTGTAGCCGGCGTCGCGCACCCACGCGTAGCGATAGTCATAGTTCTTGGCGCCGCCGATCTTTTCGGGCAGCGATGTGGTGGCGGCCGCCGCGATCGCGCCCGAGGGCGAGTAGACCAGCAGCTTCAGCGCCAGCGCGCTGCGGACGAAGGCGTCGCGTCGCGGCCCGTCATAGGTAATGGCGGCGGTCCAGTTGCGCCATGCCTGATCGGACAGGTCGATGCGGGCGTCGATAGCGTCGATCGGGGGCACGACCAGCGGTTCGTCCTCGCCCGCCACGATCGCCACCACGGCCCGTTCGCCCGCGCGCAGCGTGACATGGCCGGTGATGCCGCCGTCCTCACGCGTGCAGGTCACCGTGTCGCTGTGCAGGAGAAGGCCGATCACATGGCGGACGTGGAACACGGTGAATCGGTCGATCGTCGACCGGTACGGGCTGGCGGATCCGGACTGGTGGCTGAACACGATATGGAGCCGAAAGCGGACGCTGCCCTCAATGCCCTCCAGACGGCGCGCGAGTTCGGCCCACGGAAGCCGGCCGGCATGACCGCTGTTGAGGGATTCGGTCAGGCGAGCCACGCCCGTCGGCGTATGAAAGGTCGTCTCCAGCACGTTGCTGTCGCGGCGATAGCAGCGCGTGGTGCGAAACGGGCCCTCCGGGGTCAGCGCGAACGTGCCGCCTTCGTCGGCATCCAGCAGCCGGTCGAACAGGGGCAGTGAGTCGATGGCCGGCACGCACCACCAGTCGATCGCGCCGTCGGCACCGCTCAGCGCGACGGAACGGCCATCACCCAGAGCCCCGTAGGAGGCCAGCGGCAGAAAGCCATCCGTGCGCTGGGTGCCTGATGCGGGTGTGTCGTCCGCGTTAGGGTCGGGTGTGCCGTGCATGAAGGATCCCCTGTGCGCTGCCCGACGCGATCCGTGGGCTCTGGTTAACGCCTGTGTGTCCTGCGGCGTTCCGCGTCACCCCTCGCGCTGGCGTCGCTTGACGCGTTCGAAGCACTCCAGTGCCCGCTGCCGCGCGGCCTTGTGATCGACGATGGGTTCGGGATAGTCGCGTCCCAGCCGCACCTTGTGGCGCTCGCATTCCATGGCCGTCGCACTCCAGGGGGCATGGATCACGCTGTCGGGCAGGTCGGCCAGTTCGGGCACCCACGCGCGGATGTAACGTCCGTCGGGGTCGAATTTCTCGCCCTGAAGCACCGGGTTCATGATGCGGAAATAGGGCGCCGCGTCGACACCGCAGCCCGCGACCCACTGCCAGTTCACCACGTTGCTGGCGATGTTGGCATCGACCAGCGTGTCGCGAAACCAGCGCTCGCCCCGACGCCAGTCGATCAGCAGGTGCTTGGTCAGGAACGAGGCCACGACCATGCGTACGCGGTTGTGCATCCAGCCCGTGGTCCAGAGCTGCCGCATCCCCGCGTCGACGATGGGATAGCCCGTGCGCCCCTTCGCCCAGGCGTCGAACGCGTCGTCGTCGTCGCGCCAGCCGATGGCGTCGTATTCCGGGCGGTGGTTGCGCTCCACCAGATCGGGCGCGTCGAACAGTTGGGCTGCGGCGAAATCGCGCCAGCCCAGTTCGGCGAGGAATTTCTCGAGATCGCGCCCCGAGGCCCCCCCGTGCCGTCCATGAACGGCGGCGTGGGCGGCGTGCCAGACCTGCCGGGCCGACAGATGGCCGACATGCAGGGCGGCCGACAGGCGCGACGTGCCGTCCTCGGCCGGGAGATCGCGGCCGCGCGCGTAGTCGCGTAG
>NZ_JABXXR010000227.1 GCF_013376175.1 Ameyamaea chiangmaiensis | reverse complement strand
GCCAGGATCTCGCCCGCGCGGTCGCGGGCCTGTGCACGGCTCAGCCGCGCGGCGCCGTGGCGGGCGCGGTTCTTGGCCAGAAGCCCGAAGGCGACATTTTCCCAGACCGGCAGCGAATCGAACAGTGCCGCGTTCTGGAACAGCATGCCGATCGATTCGATTAGGGTCTCGCGCTGGCGCCGCGGCGCGGTCAGGACGTTCACGCCGTCGATCTCGATGGTGCCGTCATCGGGCAGGATCAGGCCGAGAATGCAGCGCAGCAGCACCGACTTGCCGCTGCCCGATCCGCCGATCACGACCAGCGACGTCCCGGCTTCGACGTCCAGATCGATGCCGTCGAGCACCTGTTTGCTGCCGAAGGCCTTGCGCAGGCCGCGAATGCGGATTTTTGGCGTGCCGGTCATTGGGCGAAAAACAGATCGGTCAGAAGGTAGTCGAAGGCCAGCAGCAGGATCGACGCCGCGACAACCGCCGACGTGGTGGCCGCGCCGACGCCCTCCGCGCCCCCCTTGCTGCGATAGCCGTGATAACAGCCGAGCAGCGCGATCAGGAAGCCGAACATCGCGGCCTTGACCAGACCCACCGTCACGTCGATCGGCTTGACCGCCGCCAGCGTGGCCGTGACGTACGCCTCGGGCGAAAAGCCCAGCTTGACGACCGACACGGTAAAGCCGCCCAGAACGCCCAGAATGTCGGCGACCACCACCAGGAACGGCAACGCTACGATCCCGGCGAGGAGCCTGGGTGTGACGAGGTATTTCATCGGGTTGGTCGACAGGGTCGTCAGGGCGTCGATCTGATCGGTGACGCGCATCGTGCCGATCTGCGCCGCCATGGCGGCGCCAACCCGCCCGGCAACCATCAGCCCGGCCAGCACTGGCCCGAGTTCACGCGTGACCGACAGCACCACGATACCGGCGATGGCGCTCTGCACATGGTACTGGGCGAACCCGGTATAGGATTGCAGCGCGATGACGCCGCCGGAGAAAATGGCCGTCAACGCGACGACCGGCAGCGAGAAGAACCCGATCTCCAGCAGCGAGGCGAGGAACACCCGACCATAGAAGGGCGGCCGGAACAGGTGGGACAGGCCGTCGACAGCAAACAGCGCGAGCGTGCCGGCCATCCGTACGAGATCGAGCACCCCGCGTCCGATGGCGGCGACAAAATCAAGGACGGCATTCACGGGCGTTGGAACCCCGTGTGAAGACCTGTCGCGCCATGCGGCGAGGGGAGATGCATCATGCTTCTGCCGTAGCGCGGCCGCGGCGGCGGGTCAAAGCGTGTCTGGGTGAAACGATAGGGCGACCGCGCGGAGGGCCTATTTTTGTGGACGGCCACGCCGGGGAAAAGGCGGAAAACCGCCCGTCTGCCCGATCGCAGGGCAAAAAAAAGACGGCGCCTGAGCGCCGCCGAAGTTTAGGGAGGAAACGTCCATGAAGACGACCTTCGCAGGCCGGGCTTCGAAGAGAAATATCGCTGGCCGGGGGTGTTTGAGTCAAGAAAATTTGTACCCAGCCTTCACCCGATCGTGAATTTTGTGCCTGACTGGTCAAATCGGGCCAACCCGCCCATAGTCCGCCTCCATCACCTCCGGACTGAACAGCAGAGGATGGACCATGCGTATCACCATGATCGGCGGCGGCTATGTCGGCCTTGTTTCCGCGGCCTGTTTCGCTGAATTCGGGATCGATGTGGCTGTGGTCGAGGCCGACCCCGCACGGCTCGAAGCCCTGCGGGAGGGACGGATCCCGATCTATGAGCCTGGGCTCGACACGCTGGTTGCCAAGAACGTCGCCGCTGGCCGGCTGACCTTCGGAGATGACATCACGTCCGCCGTGCGCGGTTCGACCGCGGTGTTCATCGCGGTCGGCACGCCGCCGCGCAATGGCGACGGCCGGGCGGACATGACCTATGTGCACACGGCCGCGCGCCAGATCGCCCATGCGCTGGATGACTACGCGGTGGTGGTGACGAAATCGACGGTGCCGGTCGGCACGTCGCGCCGCATCGCCCAGATCATCCGCGAGGCCCGCCCGGACGTCGATTTCGATGTGGCGTCCAACCCCGAGTTCCTGCGTGAAGGCAATGCGATCGGCGATTTCATGCGCCCCGACCGCGTGATCATCGGGCTCGACACCGATCACGACCCGGCGCGGGCGCAGGAGATCATGCGCACCCTGTATCGGCCGCTCTACCTGATCGAGGCGCCGATCGTGTTCACCAGTCTCGAATCGGCCGAGCTGATCAAATACGCATCGAACTCGTTCCTCGCGATGAAGATCTCCTTCATCAACGAGATGGCCGATCTGTGCGACAAGGTGGGTGCCAACGTGCACGATCTGGCGCGCGGCATGGGGCTCGATGGCCGGATCGGGCGCAAGTTCCTCCACCCCGGTCCGGGCTATGGCGGGTCGTGCTTCCCCAAGGACACGCTGGCCCTGTCGCGGATCGCGCAGGAGGCCGGCGCGCCGTCGCGGCTGGTCGAGGCCACAGTTCAGGTCAACGAGGCCCGTAAGGCCAGCATGGGATCGCGCATCATCGCCGCCTGCGGCGGGTCGGTGGCGGGTCGCACGATCGCCCTGCTGGGCCTGACTTTCAAGCCCGAGACCGACGACATGCGCGAGTCCCCGTCGCTGCCGATCGTGCATCGGCTGGCCGAAGCCGGGGCGACGCTGCGGGCGTTCGACCCGGTGGGCATGGAGGCGGCCCGGCGCGTCCTGCCGGACGGGTTGGAGTATTGCGCCGATGCGCTCGACGCTGCGCAGGGGGCGGACGCGCTTGTCGTGCTGACCGAATGGAACGTGTTCCGGGCGCTGGCTCCCGCCGCCCTGCGTGAACGGATGTCCGGGAACGTGGTGCTGGACCTGCGCAATGTCTTCGAACCCGCCGCCATGCGCGCCGCCGGGTTCGCGTATCACTCGATCGGTCGTCCCTGAGGCGCGGCGCCGGGGTGCGCGGGTCGCGTTCCGGCGTTACTGCAGGTCGGCGGGAAGCGACG
>NZ_JABXXR010000226.1 GCF_013376175.1 Ameyamaea chiangmaiensis | reverse complement strand
CGGAACCGCAGCCGTCGCGCAGCCTGTTCGGCATCGTGACGGGCGCCTTCCGGGGGCGGCCGCCTGCCGAGGCTACGCCCGCGCCCCAGCGTAACGAGCCTGAGATCCACCCGCATGAGCCCCCCGCGCCGGGCGTCTCGGTTCAGGAAGGCGGTGCGGACGAGATCGGTCTGGATATTCCAGCCTTCCTGCGCCGCCAGTCGAACTAAAAGCTCCGTTCAGGAAGGGCCCCGCGATCATACTGATCGCGGGGCCTTTTTTATGACTTAATTTCAAGCGGATAGGCCGTAATAGTTGGCAATAAACCTTGACTGGCGGTCGCCGTGCCCTGCCGCTAAAGCTCAGGATGCCAGTGCCGGCCTGCGATCCGCACGCCGATGACGACAAGAAAAACGAAGGGCACGACGATGGAACAGATGCGGCCTCTGGAGACCGACGCGATACCGGTTCTCCGCGGCACACGGGCTGATGGTGGCGTGGGCAACGCCTCCCGTTTCCAGGTCACACTGGCGCAGCCCATCGGCTGCCGCGGCATAGGCCTGCATACGGGTCTGCCGATTTCCCTGCGGCTGGCACCCGCCCCCGCCGACAGCGGCATCACGTTCAGTCGGTCCGATCTAGGGGGCGCCACCGTTCGGGCCCGCTACGACACGGTCGTCGACACCCGGCTCAGCACTGTCGTCGGCGACGACAGCGGTCTGCGCGTTGCGACGATCGAACATCTGGTGGCGGCCCTCAGCGGCTGCGGCATCGACAATGTTCGCGTCACGGTGGACGGCCCGGAACTGCCGGTTCTCGACGGGTCATCGGCCGAGTTCTGTTTCCTGCTGTCCTGCGCCGGTCGTCAGGTGCAGCCCACCCCCCGCAGAACCATCAAGGTTCTGCGCCGCATACGGGTCGAGGACGGCGACGCGTTCGCCGAACTGCGCCCCGCGCCACGCAGCGGCCTGTCGCTGGCGTTGTCCATCGACTTCGCTGCCGCCGTTATCGGGCGGCAGAATTTCGCCATGAAACTGTCCACCGACTCGTTCGTGCGTGAACTGGCGTCAAGTCGCACCTTCACGCAGCGGCATGAAATCGACGCTCTCCAGGCAGCCGGCCTGGCGCGCGGCGGCTCGCTGGATAACGCGATCGTGGTGGACGGCGAGCGGGTGCTCAATCCCGCCGGGCTGCGACATCAGCACGAATTCGTGCGCCACAAGATGCTCGACGCCGTGGGCGATCTCTATCTTGCCGGTCACCCCCTGCAGGCAGGCTTCATCGGCCACAAGTCCGGTCACGCCCTGAACAACAGGCTTTTGCGAGCCTTGATGGCGGATTCCTCGGCCTGGACCCTGACAGGTGACGGCGCACGTTCGGCGTCTGCCAGGGTCGCTGTCGAGGAAGCGGCATAAGGTCTTGACGGCCAATTCGCCGACTACGGCAGGAAACCGCCGCTTGTGGCTTCACCCCGACGCAACCCGTGATATAACGCTTGCCGTCACTGAGAGAGTCGGCATGTCCCCTGCTTTTTCCCCACCCCGTTTCCCGCGACGTGCCACCGCCCTGTCCGCGCGCGGTCTGACCTTCGCGACTCTGCTGCTGCTTGGCGGTTGTGGGTTGTTCAAGAAGGGCGACCAGAAGCCGCCGCCGCTGGCGCCGCCGGAGACGATGTACAACAACGGCATCGACGCCCTGCGCACGAACCGCTACCTGCTCGCCAGCGCTGAATTCGAGGCCCTGCAACAGAACTATCCCTATTCCGGCTACGTCGCGAACGCGCAGCTGATGGAGGGGTATGCCTACTATCTGCAGGACAAGTACCCCGAGGCCGTGCAGCAGCTCGACCGCTTTCTTCTTCTGCACCCGACCAGCAACGATGCCGCGT
The DNA here is from genome assembly GCF_013376175.1 of Ameyamaea chiangmaiensis. GTDB lineage: Bacteria > Pseudomonadota > Alphaproteobacteria > Acetobacterales > Acetobacteraceae > Ameyamaea > Ameyamaea chiangmaiensis. The sequence continues at coordinate 1,272 of NZ_JABXXR010000226.1, read as the reverse complement.
ACGCCTTTTATCTTCGCGCCCTGTGCTATTACGAGCAGATTGCCGAAGTGCAGCGCGACCAGCAGGGTACGGTCGAGGCACTCGACGCCCTTCAGGAAGTCGTCTCGCGCTTCCCCCAGACGGCCTACGCCCGTGATGCGCAGCTCAAGATAGACCTCTGCCGCGATCATCTGGCCGGCAAGGAAATGCTCGTCGGACGCTTCTACGAGCAGCAGAACAACTATGAGGCCGCCCTGAACCGCTACCAGCGCGTGGTGCAGGACTTCCAGACCACCAACCATGTGCCCGAGGCGCTGCAGAGGCTCGTCGAGGTGTATCTCGCACTGGGCCTGAGGGACGAGGCCAAGCGCGCCGGCAGTGTTCTGGGATATAACTATCCGGGCAGCAAATGGTACGGCTACGCCTATGCGGATCTGCGCAGCGCGCATCTGGTCGACGCACACACCCAGGCGCCCACCGGGCCCCGACCGGGCGTCGTGTCGCGCGCGCTGAACCTGATCTTCTGAGCGTTCCGGCGCCCCGTCGCGGCGCGCGGCCATGCTGAGACACCTATCCATCCGCGACGTTGTCCTGATCGAGCGTCTCGATCTCGCACTTGCGCCGGGGCTGACTGTCCTGACCGGCGAGACGGGCGCGGGCAAATCGATCCTGCTCGACAGCCTCGGCCTCGCGCTGGGCGATCGCGCCAGCGCGGGTCTGGTGCGGGCGGGCGCCGAACAGGCGAGCGTCGCGGCGAGCTTTGAAATCGCCGTCGACCATCCGCTGCACACGCTTCTCGAAGAACAGGGGATCGCGCTCGAGGATCGGGACGAGCCTCTGGTCCTGCGGCGGATCGTCACGACCGACGGCCGGTCACGCGCGTTCATCAACGACCAGCCGGTCGGCGTGACGCTGATGCGGCGCGCGGCCGCCTTTCTGGTCGAAATTCAGGGCCAGCACGAACAGATGGGGCTGGCCGACCAGTCCACGCATCTCGATCTGCTCGACACCTTCGGGGTGACGCCAGCGCTCCGTAACGACTGCGCCCGCACCTATCGCGCCTGGATCGAGGCAACGGCCCTTCTGGCCGCCGCCCGTGCCGAAATGGCCGAAGCGGAGCGTGAAGAGGAATGGCTGCGCCAGTCGGCCGACGACCTCGCCGCGCTGGCTCCGCAGGAAAACGAGGAAAACGACCTCGCCGCCCTGCGTCAGGATCTCCAGCAGGGAGAGCGGCGTGGCGAGGCGATCGCTGCCGCGCTGGCCGACCTCACGCCGCGCGACCGCCGCAGCACC
>NZ_JABXXR010000225.1 GCF_013376175.1 Ameyamaea chiangmaiensis | reverse complement strand
CCCAGCCCGCACCCGCGACGGGGACGAATTGAGCCGTCCGTTCCGGCGGGCGGCGGCCGGCCTGTGCCTGGCGTCGGGCATGACGCTGGCGCTGGCCGCGACGGCGTGGGCTGAAGCCCCGTTCGTGACGCCGCAACATGATGTCGATGTGCTCTATGCCGTGCCGATGCCTGACGGGACGTCGGGTGGACAGCGGATGCGGTGGTCGTCGTCGGGGTTGGCCCAACGTGTGGATCTCGACGGGTCGGCAACGTTCATGCTCACCGACTATCGGACGCATGTGTTGCAGGTGGTCGACACGCTGCATCGGACCTATTCCCGCATGCCCGCGCCAGGCGGCGCGCTGACCCCTCCGGGAGAACCCGCGCCGGGCGAGTTTCATGCCGAGTCGGACGACACGGTGGCGGGCGAGCCCTGCCGCTGGTGGCGTTCGGGCGATAACGAAGGTCACGAGGCCCGCTTCTGCTACACCCCGGACGGGGTTTTGCTGGCGGCGCGGCGCGGCGAAATGGTCGTTTCGCGGGCTGTCCGCCTGTCGCGCGCGGCGCAGGCGGCCGATGTGTTCGCGGTGCCGTCGGGCTATCGTGGCGTGGCGCCGCATGATGCGCCGGCCCCGTAAGGATCCGGGCGGTCGGGTTGCAGGAGAGACACGATGAACCTTCCTCCGCTGCCGCCTTTCGATCACTCGTCGGCACTCGCCAAGGTGCGTGCCGCGGAGGATGCGTGGAATACGCGCGAGCCTGCCCGGGTGTCGCTGGCCTATACTCCGGACTCGGTGTGGCGCAACCGCGATGAGTTCCTGTCCGGGCGTCAGGCGATCGTCGCGTTTCTGACCCGCAAATGGCAGCAGGAGCAGGGCTATCGCCTGATCAAGGGGTTGTGGTCGTTCGACGGCAACCGGATCGCGGCGCGGTTTGCCTATGAATGGCACGACCAGCGCGGCCAGTGGTTTCGCTCGTATGGCAACGAGAACTGGGAATTCGCGCCTGACGGGCTGATGCGCCGTCGTCTCGCGTCCATTAACGATCGGCCGATCACTGTGGGCGAACGCCTGTTTCACTGGCCGCAGGGTCCCCGTCCGGAGGGACATCCGTCGCTGGACGACCTCGGCCTGTAGGACCGCGCTTAAATAAAAATTAAAGCCGCTCGGCCGGATTAAGGCGGAGCGATCCTTAAATTTGCCATGAGCGGGCGGTCAGATGCGCGATCAGACGGGCATACCCGTCGTTCAAGGAGGACGTCGTCATGCGCACACTCTCTCGCGCCCTGCTTCTGGTGCCGGCTGTTGCGGGCACTCTGGCCTTCGCCACCCCGGGCGCGCATGCCCAGCGTTGGGGCGGTGGTCACGGCTACTATTATCACGGTGGGTATGGTGGGCGGCCGTATTATCGCCACGGGCCCGGTGTGGGTGGCGCGCTGGTCGGCGGACTGGTCGCGGGGGCGTTGATCGGTGCCGCGGGTGCGTCGGTCGCGGGCGCCTATGCCGCACCTCCGCCGCCGCCGCCCGTTTACTACGCGCCGCCGCCGCGTGTCGTCTATGCGCCGCCCCCGCCGCCGGTCGTCTACGCGGTGCCCCCGGCCTATTCCTACTACTGATTGGTACCGTGTCGCCGTCAGAGGGCCGCGGCCGCGGCGGCCACAAGGGCGGTATGCTCGGCGGGCTTGACCTTGCGCCACACCGCGCGGATGACGCCTGACCCGTCCACCAGAAAGGAGCTGCGCTCCATCCCCCAGTAGGTCCGGCCGTACATCGACTTCTCCACCCAGGTGCCATAGGCGTCGGCCAGCGTGTGGTCGGCGTCGCTGGCCAGCGGGAACGTCAGGTCGAACTTGTCGGCGAACCTGTCGATCGCCTTGATCGGATCGGGACTCACGCCGATGACCGTCAGAGACAGCTTGCCCAGTGAGGGCAAGGCCTCCTGAAGGCTGCAGGCCTGGGTCGTGCAGCCCGGCGTATCCGCCTTCGGGTAGAAATACAGCAGGTACGGCTTCCCCGACAGCGCGTCGGAGGAGACGGTTCGTCCATGGCTTGCGGGCAGGCGGAAGGGCGGGGCGGCGTCGCCGACCTGGGGGTGCGTGGCGGTCATGCCCGGCAGGGTGCCCTGACGCGACGATCGGTGGCAAGAGAAGCTTTCGACGTCCCCGCGCGTTGATAGCCAGCTTTTGTCACGCGCGCGCTCTTGCGCTGCGGGATCAGCCCATTACTCATGGGGTCGCGTCCTGCGGCTTTCACGCCTGACGTCGAGACACGAGGAGCATCCGTCCTGCCCGCCCGCCTGCCAGAACCGACGGTTGCCCGGCCTGCTGCGGCCCCGCGCGCCGGGACGACGGGGTCGCGCACGATGCGCCATAGCATGCGCGGCACACGCCTCCCCCGATGAGCGACGCCGGAGCCGAACGCTCCCGCGTGGGGCGCGTGTGCGTGCGTCTGGCGCGGGCCATGCTGTTGACCACGGCAGCGGTCATCGCCGTGCCCGTCGTGATCGCGGGCGCGGTTCTGGTGCGCCTCGCGGCGGCGCCTTTGGATGTCTCGTCGCTATTGCGCCACGTCATGCCGGTGGCTCTGTCCGACGTGCCGCCCGGCGAGATCCCGCCGGGACGGCTGACCACGCAACGCGCCCACGTCGCGTGGCCCGTCCGCGCGATGGGCTGGGGCGCGCCGCTTGTCGTGACACTCGACGATATCGCGGTGCTCGACCGTACCGGCGCGGTTGCCGACCGGATCGCCCGGGGCGAGGTGACGCTGGGCATGCACGATCTGTGGCACGGCCGCGTCGTGCTCCGTGGCGTGCGCGTATCGGGCGCGCGGATGCGTCTGGCCCGTCAGGCGGACGGACGCGTCATGCTGGACCTGCCGGGTGCCAGGCCGGGTGGCGGTGGCATGCCGGTCGATCTGTCGCGGCTGCATGCGCTTGCCCTCGACGACACGCGAATCACGCTGGCCGACGCGCTGACCCACCTGACTTACGCGGTCGAGGGCGTGCATGCGCGCCTGACGGTCCTGCACGTCGGCGGTCGTTTCGGGGCCGTGGGTGACGCGGGCGCCCGGTTCGTCCTCGGCGATGACGAAGCCCGCGTGCGCGCGCAGGGGGCACCGTTGCCGGACGGACGCGGGGTGCGATGGTCGGTGGACATGGACG
>NZ_JABXXR010000224.1 GCF_013376175.1 Ameyamaea chiangmaiensis | reverse complement strand
GAGAGCCGAGGTTGCGTGCTGGACCGGGTCAGGACGTGGCTGGCCACGCGTGACGGTCCGGGCGCGGCGTGCGTGGTCGTCGCGGAACCGGTCATCGTGCGCGCCTTGGTCCTTGCCGTTCTGGGCGGCGGTGCGTCCATGGAGCACGCGCTGGATGTCGCCCCGCTGTCGCGGACGGTGCTGGTGCGGCACAGGACATGGCGCGTCCGCCAGATGGGTATGCCGTTAACCGGCGGGGAATAAGCCCGGCGACGGCGGTATCACACCCCCCGGGATGTCAGGCGGTCGCGACCGAATCCGGCATGTCAATCGTGACGGTCAGACCCTGGTCGGTCCAGCACCGGTCAACCGTGCCACCGACCGCCTGCACGATGCGGTCGACCATGGTGGTGCCGAACCCGCGTTGGCAGGGTTCGTCCCGGTCCCGCCTGTCGTTGGCCTCCACCCATGTCAGGGTCAGCGCGCCGCCCGACAGCGTCCATGTGATGGACACCTGTCCGCTCTCGCCGCTCAACGCACCATACTTGACCGCATTGGTGGCCAGCTCGTGCAGGACAAGTGCGAGTGTCGTCGTCACGCTGCGCAGGACGGTTGCGACGGGCCCGGCGGTCGTGCACCGCGCGCCATATGGTTGCATGACCGACGCGACGACCGTCGCAAGATCGGCGCGCTCGTCGCCGCATTCCGGGGTATCGAGAAACGCCGCGTCCGACGCGCGGGCAAGGGCCGCGAGCTTGTCGCGCAGGATGGTCGTCGCGGATGTCCCGGGCGGTGCCGCCGTGGACTCCTTTTCCGCAAGCGATATCAGGCCGGCCACGACCGTAAACAGGTTCTTGATCCGGTGCTGCATCTCGTTTGCCAGCAGCTTTTCCCGTGCGACCGCGCGTTCGAGCTGCTGCTCCAGACGTGTCTGGGCCGTGACATCGCGCGATACGCACAGGATCGAGACGACCTGCCCGGACGCGTCTGTAACAGGGGTCAGCAGATTGTCCCAGTACGACGTGCCGGCAGAGGACGCGCTCTGTCCGGCGAAGCGCGCCGTGCATCCCCGCGCGGCTTGGCCGAGGGCGGTGTGGCCCGCCTTGCGCACCGTCTCGGGTAGCAGGGACAGCCATGGCATGCCGAAACCGGAATGTTCCGGGACGCCCAGCGCGACGCACCCGGCCCGGTTCATGGTAATGAGCGTCCCGTCTACCCCGAGCACCTTGATGCAGTCCGGTGTAATGTCGAGCATCGCCTGCTGCAGGTGGGACAGGTCGGGGGCCGTCTGGCTCGGCGGGGCGGGCGCGATCACGTCGGCGCGGATTTCGGTATCGCGAATCATGCGCGCGCCTGTCTGCTGTCTCTGTTCACGTGCTATCGCCTCCGGGCGCCGACATCAATGCCGTGTGTGGCGCCCACGCCTAGATGAACTGCCCGCGCAGGAAGCCGAGCGCGGGCAGGGGGCGCCACGAACGCGGCACGTCGGCCCGGCGGACGGGGGCGATGCTGTAATGCGGCGCAGGTTGGCGCGACTGCCGGAGGAAGTGGGCATACTCGCGAACCTGTTGCATGCGCCAGTCGCGGTCGGCCAGCGCGGCCTCGCGGCTGGAGAACAGTTCCGCGATCCGGTCGGTCTTGCCGAGCGATGCGATGACGGCCCAGAGCACCTCATCGCGTCTGCCAGCGGGGCGGAGGGTCACGACCTTGTCTATCAGTGCCTCCCTTGACCGGGGCGGACGTCGCCCGAGGACGACCGGGCGCGTGTGCCATGCTACAAACATGCAACGGCCGTGGCAAACCGGGGCGCCCTTACGCGGGGCAATGTGTGATGCGACTTCGCTGCGTTCCGTGGCGTTAGGGCGCGAAGGGGCCGGCGGCACATGCTTGCAGGGTTCGGCTATGGCGCGTTAGGAGGCATTCATGATCCGTCTTGTCATAATTATTCCGTTCGTCCTCGCCCTCGTGGTGTTCAGTGTCAGCAATCCCGATCCGGTCCAGATGTGGCTGGTCACGTATGGCTGGCAGTGGTCAGCGGGCGTGCTGGCCCTGGCGACCTCGACCGCGTTCTTCCTGCTGGGCGCGTTCGCGGTCTGGGTTGTCGAACTGCGCCAGAGCCGGCGGGCACGCCGGGCCGAGGCCCGGGTGCGCGAACTCGAGACCCAGATCGATACGCTGCGCACGCAGATGAGCACGATGGTGACCCCGGCACCGGTTGCTCCGGCGGCAGGCCCGCGTGCGGGCCTGTATTCGTGACACGACTGATCGTCGCCCTCGACACGCGCGACCCCGCTCAGGCGCAGGCCTGGGTCGGTCAGACCAGCGCCAGCGCGCAGGCCTACAAGCTCGGGCTGGAATTCTGTTACGCCAATGGCTTTGCTGCGGCCGCGACCTTTGCGAAATCGCATCCGCTGTTTCTTGATCTCAAGCTGCACGACATCCCCAACACCGTGGGTGCGGCGGTGGACAGCCTGACGCCTGTGGCGCCGAAGCTGTTGACGGTTCACGCCTCGGGCGGGGCGGCGATGATTGCCGCCGCCCGTGCAGCGCTGGAACGCCGCTTCGCGCCGGCCGATCGGCCCATATTGCTGGCCGTCACCGTGCTGACGAGTACCGATGCCGATGGTCTGCGCCAAACGGGTGTGGACGCATCGCCACGCGACCAGGTGCTGCGTCTTGGCGCGCTCGCCATGGACGCGGGGGCCGACGGACTGGTCTGTTCGGCACATGAAATCGCGCCGCTGCGTGATCGGCTGGGCACGACGCCCGTGCTGGTCGTGCCCGGCATTCGTCCGGCCGGCAGCAGCGCCGATGACCAGGCCCGGATCATGACCCCGACGCAGGCCGCGCGCGCCGGGGCGGACTGGATCGTGGTGGGACGACCGATCACCCGTGCCGACGATCCGGGCGCGGCCGCCGCGTCCATCGCCGCTGAACTGTCGGCCGCGTCATGACGACGCCCGCTGCCGAAGGGCCGCCGGTGCGGGTCAAGATCTGCGGCCTGCGTGACGAGGCAACTCTGGACGCGGCGCTTGCGGCCGGGGCGGACTGGATCGGTTTTCAGCAGTTCGAGCGCAGCCCGCGTTATATCACGCCCGACCGTGTTGCGACTCTGGTCCGTCATATGGACCGGCGCGCGCGCAGCGTCGTCCTGTTTGTCGAGCCGACTGATGACGAGGTGGCGCGGCTGCTGGGTCGGGTGACGCCGGATGTCCTGCAGATTTACGCGTCGGAAGATCGTGCGTGCGCACTTCGGGAGCGGTTCGGGGTGCCTGTCTGGCACGCGCGCGGGGTCGCGGTTGCCGCTGACCTGCCGCACGCGACGCCGGTGGACGGGCT
>NZ_JABXXR010000223.1 GCF_013376175.1 Ameyamaea chiangmaiensis | reverse complement strand
ACCGCACCCGGCGCGCCGACGCGCGTCGCCCGCCTGCGCCCCACGCCCTTCCCGCATGCCCCGACGACCGCCGTGTCGGAACCGCCCCAACCCTACATCACCCAGCCCAGCGGCCAGTTCCGGCCCGGCGTTCCGGACCTGTCCGCTTTTCCCGCGCCGATCTGGGCACGGTGTCTGGGCGCACGGACACGGGGCCTGCGCATTCACGATCTCGGCTACACCGAACCGGCCGGCCTTGCGGAACTACGCGCCGCGATAGTCGAGCACGCCGCAGCCTCGCGCGGGGTTCTGGCACAGGCCGATCAGGTGCTGGTGCTCCCCTCGACAGCGATGGCCATCGATCTTCTGGCCCGATTGATGCAGCAGCATGATCAGGACCGGGGTCACAACCGTCTGCGCGCGTGGGTCGAGGACCCCGGCTATCCGGTGGCGCAACGGCTGCTGCGCGGTGCGGGGGCGGAACTGATCCCCGTGCCCGTCGACGCTGAGGGGATCGATATTTCGCGCACGCCTGTCGGACGACCAGGCCTGATCTACGTCTCGCCCTCACACCAGTATCCGACCGGCGGCACGATGAGCCTGCCGCGCCGCCTGGCGCTGCTCGACGCGGCGGCGCAGCACGGCGCGCTGATCCTCGAAGACGATTACGACAGCGAGTTTCTGTATGACGACCGCCCTCTGGCCTGTCTCCAGGGGATCGACCGGTCCGAGCGCGTGGCTTACCTCAGCACGTTTTCCAAGGTGCTCGCGCCCGGGCTGCGCGTGGCCTACGCCATCGTGCCGCGCTGGTTGCTCGGCCCCGCGCTAACCCTGTTGCAGGACACAGCCGGGATGGTGCCGGTCCATACGCAGGCCGCCCTTGCCGACTTCATGCGCGAAGGTCATCTGCGCGCGCATGTCCGCCGGATGCGCCCCGTTTATGCGGAGCGGATGCGCGTCACCGCCGAGGCGCTGCGCGCCGTGTGCGGTGCCGAGCTGGACGTGGGCCAGGGCGCCGTCGGGCTGCAACTCGCTGCGTGGTTCCGCGATCCCGCCATCGACGACACCGCGATCGTGCGGTCGCTGGAAGAACGTGGCGTGCGATTGCGTGCCCTGTCGGCCCTGTCGATCGCCGATCCACGACCCGGGCTGCTGATCGGCATCGCCACCGCCACCCGATCCGGCGCCGAGAGGCTGGCGCGGCTTGTGCTGCGACTGGTCGAGGCACAGCGCCCGGGTCACCCGGGCTGACGCGACGCGGGCGGTCCCGGGGCCGGGCGCACAGTGGACCCACGGCACAGGGTCGCTTTCGCCACGCGCGATGTGGCTGTATGGTGCGCCTCCCACGGGCTTCGGCCCGTCTGCCGACACCCTTTTTCCGACGACGGAGTTGTCTACGCGCATGTCCCCGGCCGCACCCGCCCCGCTTTCGTTTCAGGACCTGATCCTGCGGCTGCATGAGTTCTGGTCGGCGCGCGGTTGCGCGATCCTCCAGCCCTATGACACCGAAGTTGGCGCCGGGACGCTCTCGCCGCACACGACGCTGCGCGCGCTGGGCAGCCGCCCGTGGAAGGCGGCCTACGTCCAGCCCTGCCGCCGTCCCTCCGACGGACGCTACGGCGAAAACCCGAACCGCCTTCAGCATTATTACCAGTATCAGGTGCTGCTGAAGCCGACGCCGGACGACAGCCAGCAGCTTCTGCTCGACTCCTATCGCGCGATCGGGATCGATCCCGACCGTCACGACATCCGCTTCGTCGAGGATGACTGGGAAAACCCGACCATCGGTGCGTGGGGACTGGGTTGGGAAGTCTGGTGCGACGGGATGGAAGTGACGCAGTTCACCTACTTCCAGCAGGTGGGCGGCATTCCCGTCGTCATGCCGTCGACCGAACTGACGTACGGGCTGGAACGGCTGGCGATGTATGTGCAGGGCGTCGAGAACGTCTACGACCTTGCGTTCAACAACGACGGGCTGACCTACGGCGACGTGTTCCTGCGCGCCGAGCGCGACTATTCGCGGCACAACTTCGAACTGGCCGACACGGCGATGCTGCACCGGCATTTCATCGATGCCGAACGCGAGTCCATCGCACTGGTCGAGCAGGGCATCGCCCAGCCCGCCTATGACCAGTGCCTGAAGGCCAGCCACCTGTTCAATCTGCTCGACGCGCGCGGCGTGATCAGCGTCAGCGAGCGCGCGTCCTATATCGGGCGCGTGCGCACTCTGGCCCGCGCCTGCTGCGAAGCCTGGCTGGCGGGGGAGTAAACGACATGCCCGAGTTCCTGCTCGAACTGTTCTGCGAGGAAATCCCCGCCCGCATGCAGGAGCGCGCGGCGGCCGATCTGGACCGTCTGGTCACCGAGGCCCTGGCGCCCCTGAACCCGCGCCACGCACGCGCCTTCGCCGGGCCGCGCCGCATCGCCCTGATGCTTGACCTCGACGCGATCGTTCCCGGCACGACCCTGTCCGAACGGGGCCCGCGCGAGAGCGCGCCCGAACAGGCGCTGGCCGGCTTCCTGCGCAAACACGGCGCCACGCGCGACGATCTGATACTCGAGGGCGGTTTCTGGGTGCTGAACCGCACGGTCGACCCGATCCCGGCCCCCGCCCGCATCGCCGAGCTGCTGCCCGGCCTGCTGCGCCGCTTTCCTTGGCCGAAATCCATGCGGTGGGGCAATGGCAGCGCGTTCACGTGGGTGCGGCCGCTGCGCCGGATCGTGTGTCTGTTCGACGGCGCGATCGTCCCGTTTTCGCTGATGGACGGCGAGGATGACGGGCATGGGCTGGCGTCCGGCGACCTGAGCGAAGGCCACCGTTTCCTTGCCCCCGGCGCGTTCGCGGTGCGCACGGGCGACGACTGGCTGGCGGGACTGCGCGCGCGCAAGGTGATCGCCTGCGCGCGGGAACGCCGCGTTCTGGTCGACGACGGCGTCACCGCGCTGGCCACGCGGGAAGGCCTCAGCGTCGTGCCGGACGCGGGACTGGTGGACGAGGTCGCTGGTCTCGTCGAATGGCCGGTCGCGTTCCTCGGCTCCATCGACGCCAGCTTCATGCATCTGCCGCCCGAAGTGATGCAGGTCTCCATGCGCGTGAACCAGCGCTACTTCGCGCTGCGCACATCGGACGGTTCGGCCGCCCCGCGCTTTGCCTTCGTCGCCAACACCGAACCCGCCGACGGCGGCGCGCTGGTCATCGCGGGGAACGAGCGCGTTCTGCGCGCGCGCTTTGCCGACGCACGCCATTTCTGGGATCTGGACCGCGCGACCCGGCTGGCCGACCGGGTGTCGGCGCTGGACGCCGTGGTGTTCCACGCCCGCCTCGGCAGCCAGGGCGAGCGCGTGCGGC
>NZ_JABXXR010000222.1 GCF_013376175.1 Ameyamaea chiangmaiensis | reverse complement strand
CTGCGTTCGCGCGAAAAGCCAAGCACCCGGCAACCGAAATTCCTGTAACGATTCGACGCAGCCCGCGTCCCTACGCCGCAAGGGATTCGAGCAGAGCACGCCATCGCGGCGACATACCCGTCCCCACCGTTATTGCCCGGACCACACAGGACGAGCACGCGGCCGGGGGGGAGGAACCGCCGGACGGCACGCGCCACGGCCCGACCGGCGTACTCCATCAACACCGACACCGGCACCGTGCGCGCCGCGCTGCGGTCGATCGCGGCCATCTCTGAAGGCGAGGGCAGCAACAGCGCCTGCGGGCTGCCGCCGGGCAGCGAGGAAGATCCGAAGCGTCGGCGCGCTTGCGAAGAGGGGCCTTTGGTCATGCTGTCTCCGGTCGGATGCCGCGTCAGGGTGCGGCGATGCGCCATAGCGCTTGCATGGAAACGCGGAATTGGCGATCTAGTGCGCGTTCTTTTGCACACGCTGCCCTGCCGGGAGCGCCGGGCGTGAGACCCGATGCCGGCAGGCAACGAAGACCCCCGGAGAAATCATGTCGCATTCGCTCTTGTGGAGCCTCGTGCTCGCCATTCATATCGCCGGGATGACGTTGTGGGTCGGGGGCGCCGCCTATGCCGTGCTGGTCCTGCGCCCCAGCCTGGGCCTTCTGGACACCACGCAGCGCAGTTCGGTGCACCTGCAGACGCTCAACCGCTTTTTCCGTATCGTATGGCATGTCATGCCGATGGTGCTGGCCAGCGGCTGGGCCATGGTCCTGCACGAGGGCGGCTTTGCCAACACGCCGTGGCCCGTCAACCTGATGCAGTTGCTCGGGCTGGTGATGGCCGGCCTTTTCGCCAGCGCGTTCTTCGGCCCCTACCGCAAGGCGCGCCGCGCCCTGCGTCCCCAGCCGGCCCTTTTCGATGCCGTGCGCACGCGCGTCGGTCTGGTCGCCGTCCTGGGTATGGTGACCATCCTCAGCGCGTCGCTCAATCACGGTTTCTGAGCGCGCATCCCGGTAGGCCGGGGCGCCGGTCAGGCGCCCCCGTCCCCGGCAGTACGGAACGTTCCGTGTTCCAGATACGCCGCACTCGCCACCAGCGCGAGGTGCGAGAACGCCTGCGGGAAGTTGCCGATCTGACGCCGCAGGACCGTGTCGTATTCCTCGGCCAGCAGGCCAAGATCGTTGCGCAACGCCAGCAGACGGTCGAACAGCGCCTGTGCGTCGTCGCGGCGCCCCATCAGGACGTAGGTGTTCACCAGCCAGAAGGAGCACGCCAGGAACGCACCCTCATCCTGCTGGTCCAGCCCGTCATCGACCTCCTCGGTCCGGTAGCGCAGCACAAGACCGTCGCGGATCAGGTCGTGCTCAATCGCTTCCACCGTGCCGATCACACGCGGATCGTCGGGCGGCAGGAACCCGATCTGCGGGATCAGCAGCAGCGAGGCATCGAGCGAGCGGCCGCCGAAATACTGCACGAAGCTGTTGCGCTCGGGACAGAACCCCTCACGACACACAGTCTCATGGATTTCGTCGCGCAGCGCCTCCCAGCGCTCCACCGGCCCCTCGAGGCCATACTGCCGGGCATCGGCCACCGCCCGGTCGAACGCCGCCCAGCACGAGATTTTCGACAGGACAAAATGGCGGCGCCCGCCGCGCACTTCCCAGATCCCCTCGTCAGGCTCGCGCCAGATCGTCTCGAGATGCTCCAGCAGGCTGACCTGCAGGGTCCAGCCCGCCGTCACCGGGCGCAGATGATCGTGGCGGGCGCGATGCAGCGCCAGCACGATCTCGCCGTAGACGTCGAGCTGCAACTGACCGGCGGCACCATTGCCGACGCGCACCGGGGTCGAGTTCTCATACCCCGCCAGCCATGGCACTTCCCACTCCAGAAGTTGTCGTTCGCCGCCGAGGCCGTACATGATCTGCACCTGCTCGGGCGATCCGGCCACGGCCCGGTGCAGCCAGTCGCGCCAGTCGCGAGCCTCCTCGAAATAGCCGCCTGCCATGAACGCCATCAGCGTCAGAGTGGCGTCGCGCAGCCAGCAATAGCGGTAATCCCAGTTGCGGCTTCCGCCCAGACATTCCGGCAGCGACGTGGTGGGCGCGGCAACGATGCCACCAGTCGGCTTGTAGGTCAGGGCCTTGAGCGTCACCAACGAACGCCGGACGGGTGCGTCATACGGCCCGTCGAACGTACTCTGGGCGATCCACCCGTCCCAGAACCCTTCGGTGTCGCGCAGGGCCGCCATCGGGTCGATCGCGGCGGGCACCGGCAGATGCGACTCGCTGTAGCTCAGTGAAAAGGTCTGCCGCTCGCCCTTGGCGACGGTGAAGTTGGCGGTGGTGCGAAGGTCGCGGCTGTGCAGCGGCATCCGGCTGCGCAGCACGCAGCGCGACGGACCGACGATGGCACTGATCCCCTCCCCCTGTTCAAGATGGGTCAGCCACGGCACCGACAGCCCGTAGTCCATGCGCAGGATGAAATCCATGCTCATGCGCACACGGCCGGATCTTCCCTCGACGATGCGCACGATCGTCGGCGCCGGGGCGTCGATGACCATGAAATCGATCAAAGCGACCTCGCCGTCGGGCGTGGTGAAAACCGTCTCCAGCACCATGCCGTCGCGGCGGTAGCTGCGGGTCGTCGTGACGGGCGCCGGGCCGTCGCCGGAACGCCTGTCAATCGCCTCCGCGTGCACCACGCGCTCGGGCGCGATCTGCCAGCGGCCATTGCGATCGTCGCCCAGAAGTGCCGCGAAACACGCCGGACTGTCGAAACGCGGCCAGCACAACCAGTCGATGGAGCCGTTGCTTCCGACCAGCGCGCAGCTGGTGCAGTCACCGATCAGCCCATACGACTCGATCGGCAGAGGCAAATACGTCAATGGGCGTCCTTCCGTGTTCAGGCGACGCGCGGGCCGCCCCTTTCTCTTGGGGACGTGTCGGGCACATCCCTTTCGCCCCTCATAGTCCGGCACACCGGGACAAGCCCACGAAAATCAACGAAAGCTGGAACTAATTTAACCCACGAAGCTTGATTCGCGGGCAGTTTGCCGATACGGACAGGCACCCCGAGGAGCCCGCCGCCATACGGCGTACCCGCGTCCGATGTCGGGGCAACCGGTGGTCCCGGCAATCCCACAGCCACGATATGGCGCGAACGGGTCGGATCACCACTGACACGTTCGAGAGACTATTGACCGCCCCATCCGACGCCGCCGCCCGCAAACCCCGTTCTCCCCGCCCTCGCAAGGCGGCCGCGACGCCCCGCGCACGCGCGACGAAGGGCACCAAAGCCGCGCCCAAGACACAGGCCGCGCCTGACGACGTGACCGGGACCGCGCCCGACGTCGTCATCGAGACC
>NZ_JABXXR010000221.1 GCF_013376175.1 Ameyamaea chiangmaiensis | reverse complement strand
CACGCGGCGACGCACGGCCAAGGCTGCCGCGTCGGCCCCCGAAGTCGCGGAGCACGAGGCGCCAGTGAAGAAGCCGCGTGCACGCCGCACGACCAAGGCTGCTGCCGTTGCCGAGACCGACGAGGCAAAGCCGGTCGCCAAGACCCGACGCAAGACGAAGGCGGCGGACGAGGGCGTGGTTCAGCCGATCGTCATTGAAGACGCGCCGCCGGCCGGTTCCCGCCGCACGGGCTGGTGGCGCCGGTAGTACCGGCGGCCCCCGCGTCAGGGAGATTTGCTGTAGCCGGTTGGCGTGTGCCAGCCGGCTACAGCTGTTTTTGGGGCTCGTGATTGCGGGGGCACGTGGCCCCGGATGGCCGGTGGAGGCGCCGGATGTTCGGGTCAGTCGTACGGCGGTCGGTTGCGTTACGGCCCGACGATCCGCGCGATTTCCTGTTCATACAGGTCGAGGCATCGTTCCTGATCGAGGTGGCTTTCCGCGTAGGCGCGCGCACCTTTCGACAGTTTACGGGCCAGCTTTTGGTCTTCCAGCACCTCGAGCACGCCCTGGGCGATCCGCTCGGGTTGCAGGAACGGGACGAGCAGTCCGTTTTTCCCGTCCTGAACGAACTCGCTTACGGGTGCCGTATCGCTGCCGACGACCACGCATCCCGTCGCGAGGGCCTCGCGCAGTGACCACGAGGCTACGAAGGGATAGGTCAGGTAGACGTGCGCGTCAGAGCGCTTGAGCAGTGCCCGAAATGAGTCGTACGGCACCTTGCCGACGAAGTGAACGCGGCTGGGGTCGATCCTGTCGCCCAGTTCGCGCAGCATCGTGTCGCGCCATGTCGCATTGACCAGCCGCGCACCGTAGCTGACGCCGTCGCCACCGACGAGAATGACCCGTGCGTCGGGTCGTTCGTCCAGAATGCGTGGCAGGGCGCGCATGAACACGTGAAAGCCGCGATAGGGTTCGAGATCCCGCGACACATAGGTCACGAGCTTTTCATCCGCGCCGACATGCACACCGCAAATATCCTGATCCTTGCGAGCGCGTTTTGGTGCCGGTCGGCATTTGTCGAGGTCCGCGCCTTCCGCGATCAGGCGGATCTGCGGTTGTGCCCAGTCGGGATAGGTGTCGCGCTGGAACTGCGTCGGGGTCTGGCCGTGTTGCCCGAGCATCAGGGCCTGAAGGTTGATGGCGTTCTTGGCGCGGACATTGGCCAGAAGATTCGCGGCCTGGGGGAATTCGTCGTCGAAGCCGACGTCGAGATCATGCGTGGCGTAGAAAAACTCGAAATAGCCAAGGATTGGCGTGGTCGGAAACACGTCAACCAGATCGAGAAGCTCCCCCCATCCGTGGTGTCCGATGATGATATCGGGCTCAAAGCCGAGCTGCTTGAGGGAGCGAGCGGTGCGGGCGACGTATTCCGCCCGGCGCAGGCCCTTTTCGAGTTCATGCGCGCCGGGATGGATGGCGTCCATATCCTTGGGCGGCAGCCGATAGATGGCCTTGCGCACGCCGGGGATGACGCTTTCGTTGGGTTCGCAGATAAAGACGATCTCGTTTCCCGGACGCGCATTGAGGCGCTGGATCAGGTAAAGAAACTGTCCGGGAAAATTCTGATGTACGAAGAGATATTTCAAGAACCACCTGTCGGTCGCGGGACCGGTCGCGGGCGTTCGCTTTCGCGTATGGGACGTCCTGCGGCCGTCGCGCCGCAGGAGACCGCTGCCGGCATTGTTGGAGCGGGTGGCGTCGCTGTCAGGCCGGCCGCTTCCGACGGCCCTTGACGGGTGCCGCGGGCGCGGATTTCGTCGGAGTCCCGGCGGGTGGTGCGTCGGTCCCGGCGGCGGGAGCCTCGGCATCCGTCTTGGCTTTGGCCGTTGTCTTGCTCGATGTGCGTTTTGTGACGGCAGCGGTCTTTGTGCCGGAAGCGGGCTCGCCCGCCAGGGCTTTGCCGGCCTCCGCGCGGGGCAGGATCCGTACTCGGAACGCTTCGAGCGGCGCCAGCGATTCCGCCTCCACCGTCAGGCTGTCATCGACAGGACCGGCTTTCGAGCCGTCGGTGAACGTTGCCTCGACCACCGGGACATACTGTGCGGCGGCTTCGCCTGTCAGGCGGACGCGCAGACCCAGGATCGGCAGCGCCATGCCCCGGCTGCCGCAGAACTGGCCGCCCGGGGACCAGGGCGAAAGCCAGCCCTTGCCGAGCACGGCCTGATATTCGACATCGGCCGGTGCCACGACATCATGGGGGGCGATGCTGAAGCCTTCGATCCATGCCTGGCTTCCCGGCACGCCCACCCACTCGCCCAGCAGGAATCCGACATCGCCGCGTTTTTCGATATGGGCGGCGATTTCGGGATTGGGGATCGACGCCGGGGACGGCGCTTTGGGTGGGGCGCTGGTCAGGGCGGCCGGGCGTGGCGCGGTCTGAGCCGGGGCGGCGGTGGCCGGGATGGCCTGCGTGCCGGCGTCGTTCAGGCGGACGACCTGAAGATGCGGGGCGTTTTGCTGTGAGTCCTGCGACTGATAGACGGTCACCATGATCTGGCCGGTCGCGGCGGTGACGCGCACCAGTGCCGCGCTATGATTGCCGCCGAGCCAGCCTTCATTGTTGAAGGTTGCGATCGTCACGCCATCATCGTGATGTCCGGGCACGTTCGACAGGCGCAGGCCGGGAAAGCCACTGGTGGTGTCGGGTGCCTGTCCCGGAGCGTGAAAGATACAATACAGCCCCGAATCGAGCGTCATCAGGTGGCCTGAAACCTTCAGGTCCACGATCCTGTTCGGATTTGCTGTTTGGCCACTCTGAGACATCAAGACGGTTCCAACTGGTTGGAGATACACGGGACTGCGCCGCGCGATCTTATCGGAGCGTGGAAAAAGGTAAACTGTTGTCGCGGCACTGAAGAAGGTGTGTACAGAGCGTCTCGGGCGTCAGGGCCGGAGAGAGCCTCCAGCCCCGTCCGGTGCGGGCCACGCGCTCGGCCGGCGCGCCGAAGTCGAACACGGCGACCGGGAGCCCGGCTCGCCACAGTGACGACAGTGCCAGACACCAGGTTTCCGGCCAGATGGACGGTAGAAACCCGATATCGGCGTCCTGCGCGCGGATCAGTGCCTCGGCTTCGTCGCGGACATATTCGCCGGTGACGAAGGCATGTCCGGTCTGCATCAGCAGATCGTCATCGATCGTGTGCCCGACGATCGCGAATTCCAGGGGAAGTGCTGCGGTGCGCGCGTGACGCGCCATGTCCAGCAGGCGCGTGAATCCTTTGTCCCGTCCGATCGCGCCGGCGACGCAGACGCGCATGACCCCGGGGCGGCGCGGGCGACGGTGCGACGGTGTCGGGGCCAGGGCCGCGAGGAC
>NZ_JABXXR010000220.1 GCF_013376175.1 Ameyamaea chiangmaiensis | reverse complement strand
AGCACGACCAGCCGCCCGCCGGCGTGCAGGCCGCCGGCCTCGTGCTCCGCGGTCTCGCCCCAGCCGAGATACAGATCGGCACGCGTCGGCCCGTTGATCCCCGAGCCGAGGTCTTGGGCGAACGCCAGATGCGACCACTGACCCGCCTGACCACTCGGCAGCGTGATCTGCGTTTCCACCCAGACGGGCGCGGCGAGGGGCAGATAGGTCTTGTCCACAGCCACCGAACGCCCCGGCGTCAGGGCGATGCCCAGCGCACCCGGTGCGCCACGCGCATCGGACGTCTCGTCCAGAATGCGGAAGAAAACATAGTTCGGGTTGCGCTCCATCAGAGCCTGCGCCTGATCCGGGTGGGCGGCCAGCCAAGCGCGGATGGACGACATCGAGACCTGGTCGGCGCTCAGCGCACCCTGCTCGACCAGAAGACGCCCGATGGGCACATATGCCTGCCCGTTGCGTGCGGCGTAGCCGACGCGGCGGACGGTGCCGTCGGGCAGACGCACCCGCCCCGCCCCCTGTATCTGCAGGAAAAACAGGTCGACCGGATCAGCCAGCCAGAGCAGGACCGGCGCCCGTCCGGCCAGAGAGCCCGCGTCGATCTGCGCGCGCGTGTCATAGGGCTGGAACGCGCCGTTCACCCAATGCCCGCTGAGCGTCTGGCCGTTCGTCGCCTTTGCCCTCACCAGATCCCTCGGTGGTCCATACAGCGGCGTCTGGAACAGGCCACCCTGCGTCGTGGCGCCCCTGATCTCGGGTTCGAAATATCCGGTATAGGTCGCGGTCTCGCCGGAGTCGCCCGCCACGACATAGGGCGTGAAGGCCTGTTCGAAGAACGCACGTGCCGCCGCCTCGTCACCCGTCGGGACCGAACGAGCCTGCGCGCAGGCCGGCAGCCAGTCGGCCACATGCGCGCCGGCCGGCAGCGTGTCCGAAGCTCCCC
Source organism: Ameyamaea chiangmaiensis (assembly GCF_013376175.1). Lineage (GTDB taxonomy): Bacteria > Pseudomonadota > Alphaproteobacteria > Acetobacterales > Acetobacteraceae > Ameyamaea > Ameyamaea chiangmaiensis. The sequence goes on along the minus strand of NZ_JABXXR010000220.1, from coordinate 2,418 downwards.
CCAACGCGCTCTCCGGGGGGCGCGCGCCCAGCGTACGACATTCATCGAGGAACATCGGCAGCAGGCTTGCATGGGGTTCACCACTCCACCCCGGGAGCGAGTCGTATGTCGTGGGGCGAAAGGCCACACCGCCGGGGGGTACCACGGAACACGCGCCCAGAGCGCACACACCCGCCATAGCCGACAGGCGACGGGAAGAAATCAGTCGAGTCATGGACAGCTACCGCGTCTGGAAACCTCTGTGCTCAGGCGCTGCGCGCCGACGACAGCCGCCAGGCGGCCCCGCTCATGTTCGCGCCCAGAAGGCGTTCGAACACCCACAGGTCGGAAAATTCGGTGACCGCGTCCGCGCCGGACAGGACGGCGCCGTCCTTATCGGTGACGTAGTTGACCTGATCCGACACGACCTTCACCTCGACGGCGGCGCGTCCGTCGGGCTGGAGCTGCGCGTCAAGGATGGCCAGGCTGTCGATCGCGCGCAATTCGGTGTGCTGCTTCTCACCCGTGCCCTCGCGGGTCGTGATCGCCCCGTCAAAGGCGGCATACGCGTCGGCGGTCAGGCAGTCCTTCAGGGTCGCGCGATCGCCGGCGGCATAGGCCAGAATGATCTGACGAAACGCCGTTTCGACACCCCGCAGGAAATCGGCGGCATCGAACGTCGTCTCCCGCTGCCGAATCTGGGTGAGGATCTGTCCGACGCGCGTCTCGGGTGTCGGAATGTCGATCTTCGCGCCGGCGGTGGGGGGCACCGGACGGCCCTCGATGACGGGGCCGGGGCGTTCGACAGGCCGGGGCTGTGGCTGCGGCGCGGCCTGCAGGCCCACGCGGCGGCCCAGCACACTGCGCAGGCGCAGCACCAGAAAGCCGGCCACGAGAGCAAACAGGACGATATCGACCGGCAGGCGGTCCAGCGAGAAATCCATCGGGTTATCCATACCATCGACCGGCACACGCGCAGCCTCCGGAACCTCCGAAAGCGCAAAACCAGCATGCGACGCGGCCCTACACATAAGCATGCTGGCCCGCCCCGACAATCGCCTCGGCACGGAATCCGCGACGCGGGCTCCGGCAGACGGGTGTGTCGGCGGGACGGGGGGCAGGTTTCATTTGAGACCCGGCCCACAACCCTCTAAGCCGTGCATCATGATCATTCTGCGGCACTGCCAGAGCGAGTTCAACCGGTTCTTCACCGTCTCGCGCATCGATCCGGGCATCCCCGACGCCCCGTTGTCGGTCGAGGGACGCCGGCAGGCAGGCGCCCTCTCGGCCGCCCTGTCGGGCGAGCGCATCGAGCGGATCCTGGTCTCGCCCTACACCCGCGCCCTGCAGACAGCCGCCCCCATCGCCGCACGTCTCGGGCTGACACCCGAACTGGCCCCCCTCGCGCGCGAACAGTCCTTTTTCGCCTGCGACATCGGCAGCCCGGCCTCTCGTCTGGCCCGTGAATGGCCGACGATCGATTTTTCCACACTGGACGAGGTGTGGTGGACCAGCGATCCGGAAAGCGACGCGGCGGCCGTCGCCCGCGCCGACCGGCTGCGGGCCGAGCTGCGCGCGTCGGGGCCGCACGAGACTACGCTTCTGATCTCGCACTGGGCGTTTCTGCGCGCCTTCGCCGGGCGCGCCATGCCCAATGGCAGCTGGATCACGCTCGATCCCGCCGACGACGTCGCCCCCCCGCCACCGCTCCATCGTCGCCCCCGTCCGCGCATCGGGCGCCCCTGATCGCAAGGCGGGCGACGACGGGCCAAAGGCCGCACGGGCGGTTGGCGTACGCGCGTGCCCATGCTACCGGCGGTATGCACCATTCAGCTCCGGACGGCAGGGTCCGGATCGCCAAGGGAAGACCAGAGTTCATGTCCGACACCGCCCAGATCCCCGCCAACGACGGCCGCAACGCGCCGCAGACACTGCCGCTGGCGGTCAATCTGCAATACACCAAGGACCTGTCGTTCGAGGTTCCGGCGGGCGCCGACATTTTCGCGACCCTGCGCGGCGCGCCGAACATCGCGGTCAACATCGACGTGCAGGTCAACCGTCTTCAGGACGCGCAGCCGGTCTATGAAGTCGTCCTCGCCATCAAGTGCGAGGCCACGGAGCCGGCGGAAAACGAAGGCGGCAAGACGGGCCGCGTGGTGTTCATCGCCGAGCTGGCCTATGCCGCGATCGTCACGCTGAACAACGCGCCCGACGAAATCGTCGAGCCGCTGCTGCTGGTCGAAGTGCCGCGCCTGATCTTCCCCTACGCGCGCAACATCATCGGTGACGTGACCCGCGACGGTGGCTTCCCGCCCATCGTCCTGCAGCCCATCGATTTCGTAGCTCTGTGGCAGGCCCGCCGCGCCGACAACTTCCCGCAGCCCGCCGGCCACGCCTGAACCCGCCGGACGCGCGGCGCTCCCCCGACGCGCGTCCCAT
>NZ_JABXXR010000219.1 GCF_013376175.1 Ameyamaea chiangmaiensis | reverse complement strand
CGTCGCGCACATGGCTTGCGATCAGCGTCGCATCCCCGACCGCGTCGGGCCCGCAGCAACGGTGCAGTTGGCCGGCCATGTGCAGGGTCATGGGCCCCCAGTGCGTGACGGCGGTCCGCAGGGCCACCGCGGCCGTCTGCTGCGTGTCGGTCGAGACACCGAACGCCGCGTCGAGGTCGTGTAGCGGCCAGGGCGACGGCGACCCGTCGGGGAATGTCCCGTCCCTCACCGTCAGCCGCAGCGTGAAGGTGCCCGCGATCGGATCCGGACGGATGGCCAGCGAGACTCCCTGAAGCGCCACCGGCCATGCCGGTGCATCCAATGACCGGGCCCGCACGTCGATCCGCGTCGTGCCGTGGCCGGTCCATGGGACGGTCACGACCAGAGCGCGCGCGATGACGCGTTGTGGCCCCAGCGCCCGAAACGCCGCGCGCCATCCGGAGAACCCGGTGTGGTCGGAGGCGTCGCCGTCGGCGGTAGGCAACACCGCCTGCGGGCCATCCGTCGACAGGCGCAGCCGTGTCGGGCTGAACGGCCCAAGTGCGAGGCGCAGTGTTGGTGCACCCCACCCCACGTGTCCGGCTGAGGGGATGCGGACGATGACGCGCGGATTGACGAGTGTCAGCGTCGCCGCGAATGGCCAGCCCCCGCGCCGGGCCTCGGCATAGTCCGCCTGACCCCCGGCGTCGCGGATCGTCCCGATCGTGGCGTCCAGCCTGTGACGCAGTGCCTGGAGGCCGAGAGCCCAGAGACATGTGTCGGCAACGAGGACGAGCCCCACGCCGGCCAGCGCCGCGATGGCGCGTCGTCGAATCGTGATGCTGCGGTCAGGGAAGTTATCCACAGTTGGTGCTGCTCATGGTGTGGACGCGACGATGGCGGCGGGAAATATCTTTAGGTCGACCGGGAACTGGCATCAGTGTAGAGAAAGATAATTCTGTAATAACGATTTTTTTGAAATGAAGATAAAGTTATTGTCTGTCGCGGCAGATCTTGCAGGCTGCGCGTGCCCTGACGGATAAGAGGGGCCCGTTGCGCGGGTCGCTTCCATCCGTGCTGGAAGGACGAGCGCCCACAGAGTTATCCACAGGGGTGTCACGCGCGGGGGACGTGGGTCAGCACCGGATTGTCGGCTTCCAGCCTTGTCCACGCGTTGCGGACCGCAAGCAATAACGCGCCGCGTTCACGTGTTGCCTCGATCGGCGCGCCGATCACGATGTGGATAATCCCCGGACGTTTGATGAACGCGTTGCGCCCCCAGCAGTGCCCGGAATCGGTGACCACCGGCACGACCGGCAGATGCGCGTGGGTGGCCATGGCCGCCAGGCCCGGCTGCAGCGGCACGATCTCGCCCGGTCGGGTGCGCGTGCCCTCGGGAAAGATGACGATCTGGCGCGCGTCGGCCGCCGCCTCACGCGTGTCGGACAGAAGCTTCCGCATTGCCTTCGCGCCGGCCGTGCGCTCCACGGCGATCATCCCGGAAGCGAGCAGCATCGGACCGACCAGCGGCAGGCGCGTCAGTTCGCGCTTCATCACGTAGGCCGGACGTGGGACGAGGTTCATCCAGACCAGCGTGTCGAAGGCGGACTGGTGCTGCGAGGCGATAACGCACGGCGTGCCGGCCGGCAGGTGTTCGAGACCGCTGACCCGGACCTCGATCCCGCAGAGCGCGCGCAGGCAGGCCAGCGAGACGCGTGTCCACAGCTGAGCGTAGCCCAGCGCCCAGGGGCGGGCGAAGGCGCGCAGCGGTAGCGAGACCACTCCCATGACCAGCGTCACTACGGCAAACGTCACGTTGAACGCGCAGGCCCGAAGAACGACCAGGGGAGATGTCATGAAGAGCTGCTGCCTCTGATGTCACGAACGGGCACGGCCGATGCGGGGCGTGCGCGCCCTGCACACCAGAAAAACCCCGCCTAGGCAAGCGCCGCGCGGATTCAGCCGGCCTCGACCAGATTGACCTGCCGCTGCAACCCCAGCAGCGCGCCGATCCACTTGTCGTATTCCAGTGCCATCAAGCGCAGCGTGGCCCGGCGGAACGGATGCCGCAGCGCAGGCGGCCTGACCCGGCATGGTATCAGTGCCACGCCGGGGACGCTGCGCCCGATCTCCAGCAGCGCGCGGCGCATGTGATAGCCAGCGGTCACGATAATCAGGCGTCGCGGGTTGAAGCTGCGGACCCAGTCGCGCGTCTCCACCGCGTTGCCGACGGTCGAGACGGCCTTGTGGCCAAGCGTGAGGTGCCCGTTGATGCCGCCCGCCGCCAGCGCGGGCGTCTGGTCGGCGAGTTCGCTGGCGGTTGCGTGGCTGCCAACCCCGGTGATCAGAATACGGGGCGCGCGTCCGGCCTCGACCAGCCGGGCGGCTGCCTCGATGCGCCCCTGGCCGCCCGTCAGCACGACAATGCCGTCGACCTGTGGCAGTCGCTCCTCCGCCGTGGGGCGCAGCGCGTCGAGCGTGAACCACACGAATCCCGCCAGCCATACGCTGATCGACGCCGCACCCAGTACGACGAAGAGGCGCAGCAGACGCCGCCACGGGCCACCACCACGGCTCACGGCAGGCGTCGCAGCCACGATCGCACCGTAAACTGCGCCGTGCCCCACCCGATGACGGCAGCCCCGGGCGGCAGACACGCAAGCGCCAGCAGCAAAGCGCGCGGCAGATCAAGAACCGGCGTCAGCCACGGGGCGTGGCTCCACCCCGGGTCGATGGCCGTCACCGGGGCGGCGACGAACGGCGCGGCCAGATGCGCCAGTATGCCCAGCAGCGGGAGTGCCGCCGCAGCCCCGATCGTGCCGCCGATCAGCGACAGCACGCCGGTCCGACGGGCAAAGCGGCTGGCGATGTAGCTGTCCGTGGCGCCGAGGCCATGAATGATGTCGATGGTGCGCCGCCGTGCATGCAGACCCGCCCGCGTGACGATCATCAGCACGAGGGTCACGATCGCCGCCACTACGACGATGGCCAGCGCGGCGCACGCCTGAAGACTGTCGGCCAGCGCGCCAAGCCGTTCGCTCCAGACCGTGTTGCGCTCGATCAGGGTCCCGGGGGCCTGCGTTTCCAGTGTGCGGGTGACGGCGTCGGGGATCGTACCACCCGATGCCAGTGTGGCCTCGATCACGGCGGGAAGGGGCAGGGCGAAATGGGCATCCCCGCCGAGCCAGGGGCGCAGCAACTGGTCGAGTTCTGTCGTGTCCAGCATGTGGATGCGCGCGAAGGCCGGCTGGTGGGTCAGGGCCTCCTGCACCGCGGCCGCACGGGTTTTCGGGGCAGGGGTGTTGGCAGCGGGCGCGTCGGGATCAGGCACCTGGACGGTCACCATAGCGGACTCGCCGCCGGCCCAGCGTTCGGCCAGGGT
>NZ_JABXXR010000218.1 GCF_013376175.1 Ameyamaea chiangmaiensis | reverse complement strand
TCTGCTGTTCATCGCCAAGAACCTCGAACGCATCGGCGATCACACCACCAACATTGCCGAACGTGTCTTCTACGCCGCCACGGGAAACATGCTGCCCACCATGCGGCCGCGTGGTGTTCGGCGGCGCGGTGCGGCAACGGGCGATGGAACGGGTACTGCCGACGCGCCATCCGTGTGATAATGCGGGTGGAAAACCTTACATTTCGTATCATCATCGCCTGATTTCAGGCGGTTGGGCCCTATTTATAGTCTCCTGAACGCGGGGCGTGGTTTCCGCGTGATCCTTTGGAGATGACAGAGATGAAGCGCAAAAACCTTTGGGCTGCCGCGACCGTTCTTACGGGGCTGGCCCTTGTGGGCGTACAGGGGGGCAATGCCGCGCCGCCGCCACCTCCACCGGGCGGGATGGGTGGACACGGCCATTTCGGGCCGCACGGCCACATGTTCATGCCGCTGCTGCAGGGCGTGGATCTGACGCCCGCCCAGCATAAGCAGATTCAGGACATCATGAAGTCGGCCCATCACCCGGACGAGGCATCATGGAAGCAGGCCGAGTCGCTGCATCAGCAAATCGAGGCGCTTCTGTTCACGCCCGGCAAGGTCGATGAGGCGAAACTTCAGGACCTGAGCCGCCAGATCGACGCGCTCCACACGCAGGAAGAGGCCGATCGTCTGGCGATCGCCATCAAGATCCACGACGTCCTGACACCTGAGCAGCTGCAGCTTGCCCAGCAGAACCAGGCCAAGATCCGCAGCCTGACCGAACAGCTCGATGTCCTGACGCGGCCACCCCATCCGCCGATGGATCATGGCGGCGAGTGAGCCATTGCGCGCACCCCCGGCCTTGACCCCCCGGGGGACGTTCGGGCTCCGACGGCGATTGCGCCGTCGGAGCCTTTTTTATGTCTGGCCGGCCGCCGTCAGTCTCTGGCCGGGGCGACACGCCCGTCGCTGTAGACGATGTGGCCGCCCACCATCGTCAACATGACGTGCGTGTTGGCAATGTCATCGGCCGGCACCCGCAGGACGTTGCGGTCCAGCACGATCAGGTCGGCGAGCTTGCCGCTCTCGAGGGAGCCGGTCTGGTCGTCCGATCGCAGTTCCCACGACGAATTCATCGTGATGTCCCGCAGGACGCTGGGACGCGACAGCGGCGGCTGGGCACCGAGCTGGCCACGGTAACGCGGATCGGAGTCGGGCGCGTTGCGGCGGGTGGCCCCGACCTTGAGCGCGAACCATTCGTCGAGCTTGTCCACCGGCCAGTCACTGCCATAGGCGATCCGGGTGCCGGTGCGTTCCAGAAGGGAGGCCGGCTCCATGTCCGCGAAGCGCTCGGGACCCAGATAATCCCGGCCGGAGTCGATCGTATCGGGCGCGGGCTTTTCCCATTGGAAGGACAGCACCGCGACCGCATCGAGCGGCTTGTAACGTCCACGATCGGCGGGGGCGACCAGTTCGTCGTGGGCGATCGCCGGTCGCATGTCCACGCCCGGTTCCGCCTTGCGCACGGCCGCCACGGCATCGAGCGCGATACGCACCGCGCCGTCCCCGTCGGCATGCATGTGGGGATCGAACCCGGCGTCCGCGATGGCGCGCAGAAGCGGCGCAAGCTCGGCGGGCGGGAAGTAGGGCGCGGGGCCGCGCGAGGTACCGGGCTGCCAGTCCGGATGGTCCACGGTGCCGCGATTGACGTAGTACGGGTCAATCTCCACGCCCGTCAGGGCGGGTGCCGCGATCACGCCATCCATGAACAGCTTGGCGTTGCGCACGGAAATCCCCGGTGTCGTCCCGAGGGCGCCCTGGTCGAAGCTTCGCGCCTGTTCGCGCAGATGCGCGACGACCTTGGCGGGATCGCCGGCGTCCTTGGGGTCCACCCAGACGGCGAAATGCGCGCGGGCGGTCAGGCGCCCCTGGCGCTGGAGGGCCGTGAACGCTTTCAGGTCGGGGTCCTCGGCCCAGGCATCGAGAAAGCTGGTGACGCCCTGATGGCGCATCGCGCGCAGGGCGGCGTCGGCCGCGTGGACGTCGTCTTCGTCCGACGGGGCCGGCAAAACCGCGTTCACGAGCGTGGCCGCGGTGTCCTCAAGCAATCCCGTCGGCGCGCCCTGTGCGTCGTGAAGGATCGCCCCGCCGGCAGGGGCTTTGGTGGCGGCGGTGATGCCGGCCCTCTTCAGGGCAGCGGAATTCAGCAGGAAGGAGTGGAAAAAGGAGGACTGGACCATGATAGGCGTGTCCGGGGCGATCGCATCGAGGACCGACTTGTCCAGCACCGTGCCCGCGGGGCGCATGGCCTCCTGAAACCAGCTGTTGACGATCAGCCAGCCCTTCGGCTTGGGCTGACGCGGGTCGGCAAGGCACGCGCGAATCCGGTTCTGGAAGTCCGGCACGGTCAGGGGCTGGTAATCGAGGGAGCAGCCGATCAGCAGACGGCCACCTGCCAGGGGATGCATATGCCCGTCGACCAGTCCGGGCATCACCATGCGCCCCTTGAGGTCGATCACCTGTGTCGAGGGGCCGACGAAACGCTTTACCCCGCCGGTCGTGCCGACATAGATCACCCGGCCGTCCCGGACGGCCAGTGCCTGCGCGACGTGATCCGCCGGGTCGACGGTATAGACAAAGCCGTTTTCCAGCACGCTGTCGGCGCTGGGCGATGAAGCGGCAGCCGCCCCGCCCGCGCCGAGCAGGACGGTCGCGAGGGGCAGGAGCCAGTGGAGGCGAAAGCGGTGCAACGGCGGGACTCCTTCGCAATGACGGCGCGCGCCGACGGGCACGGGTGCTGTCCCCTTAACGGGCCGAAGCGCGTTTCGTCAAAAAACCGAAATGAAATATGGAGTGCGACACCGCGTCGCGGGCCCGGCGCGGGTGCGCAGTGCTTGACATCCCACCCGCCGGGCGCGTAGACCGCCCCCATATCCATGTCACGCCACACCGCGAAGGCTCGCGCAGTGGCGCGTTATCTTTTGGGATGAGGCCTTCTTGTTCGAAGCACTCTCAGGCAAGCTTTCCGGCGTATTCGACGGGCTCTCCAAGCGGGGCGCCCTGTCGGAGGCCGACGTCGCCGAGGCGATGCGCGAGGTTCGCCTTGCGATGCTCGACGCGGACGTGGCTCTGCCCGTCGTCAAGGACTTCGTCACCAAGGTGCGCGAGCGTGCCGTCGGGCATGAGGTGCTGGACAGCATCTCGCCCGGTCAGGCCGTCGCCAAGATCGTCAATGACGCCCTGATCGACGCTCTGGGCGGCGCTGGCGCGGTGCCCCTCAACCTGAACGCCGTGCCGCCGGTTCCGGTGCTGATGGTGGGTTTGCAGGGGTCGGGCAAGACGACGACGTCGGGCAAGATCGCCCTGCGGCTGGCCCGGCGCGAGCGCAAGCGCGTGCTCCTCGCCAGTCTGGACACGCAGCGCCCGGCCGCCCAGCT
>NZ_JABXXR010000217.1 GCF_013376175.1 Ameyamaea chiangmaiensis | reverse complement strand
GCCGCAGCCGCCGGGCCGGGTGTGCCGTGTGTCAGCCCTGACGCCAGGGCAGACCATCCTTTTTCCACCCCGCGACCGTGCCGCGATGCGCCTGGTCGTCGGGCGGCCCTTCGAACCCGTCAGCGACGTTGAACACCTGCGTAAAGCCGCCCTGCCGCGCCGCGAGAGCCGCCGCGCGGGACCGCGCGCCGGAGCGGCACAGGAAATAGATCGGCATGCCGGGCTGCAGGCCCGCAGCCGCGAGCTGTTCGACGAAGCTGCCGTTGGGGCGGCCGTCGAGAGACTGCCAACTGACCGGCACCATCTGCTTGCCGATCTCCGACAGGTCGGCGAAGCCCACGAAGGTCCACTCGGCGTCGGTGCGCACATCCACCAGTTGCGCCTGCGGATCGGTCTTCAGGGCCTGCCATGTGGTCAAGGGCGATACGTCTTCGATCATCTTGTTTCTCGTCGGCAGAATGAACATGGTAACGGGCCTCGGATGCGCAGCGCGGCAGACACCGCGATGCGCGCCCCATGACCGCGAACGACGACAAGGTGATGCCATATGGTCCATGATGCAAACCCCGCCCTTCCCGGCTGGCGTGCGGCGAGCGCCGATATGGCGGGCGCGATCGGCGGCACGCCGCTGATCCGTCTTGCCCGCGCCTCCGACGCCACCGGCTGCACGATCCTGGGTAAGGCGGAGTTCATGAACCCCGGTGGGTCGGTCAAGGACCGGGCCGCGCTGGCCATCATCACCGCCGCCGAACAGCGAGGCGCTCTCAAACCCGGTGGGACCATCGTCGAAGGCACGGCCGGCAACACCGGCATCGGCCTGACGCTGGTCGCCAATGCCCGCGGCTACCGCAGCATCATCGTCATGCCCGAGACGCAGAGCCAGGAGAAGATCGACTTCCTGCGCATGATCGGGGCCGACCTGCGGCTGGTGCCCGCCAAGCCGTTCCGCGATCCGGGCAACTACGTACACGTCTCGCGCCGTATCGCCGAGGAGACCGGCGCGCTCTGGGCCAACCAGTTCGACAACACCGACAACCGCGACGGCCACCGCGCCACGACTGCGCCCGAGATCTGGCAGCAGACCGGCGGCCGGGTGGATGCGTTCACCTGCGCCTGCGGGACTGGCGGGACGCTGGCCGGCGTCGCCCTCGGCCTGGGCGAAGCCGCCGTTGCGGCCGGCGTGGCACGGCCGAGGATCGTGCTCGCCGATCCGGAAGGATCAGGTCTGTACGGGTGGGTCAAGGACAACGATTTGAGCGTGTCCGGCTCCTCCATCACCGAAGGAATCGGACAGTCGCGCGTGACGGGCAACCTCGAGGGCATCACCATCGACGATGCCGAACGCATTCCCGACGCCGAAGCCCTGGACCTGATCTACGACCTGTTGATCCAGGAGGGCCTGTCGGTCGGCGGCTCGTCCGGCATCAACGTCGCGTCGGCGATCCGCACCGCCCGCAAACTCGGCCCGGGGAAGACGATCGTCACCATCCTGTGCGACGGCGGCGCGCGTTATCAGTCCAAGCTGTTCAACCCGACCTTTCTTCGCGACCGGAACCTGCCGGTCCCCGCATGGCTGGCATAAGCCCCGCCCTCGTCTACCTCCCCGCAGCCATTGCCGAGATTTCGGGATGCTACGCGCTATGGGCCTGGTTGCGTCTGGGGCGCTCGGCCCTGTGGCTGATACCCGGCGCCGGGGCGCTGGCCGCGTTCGCAACGCTTCTCGCGCTCAGCCCAGCCGATAACGCCGGCCGGGCCTACGCGACCTATGGCGGCATTTATATCGCCGCGAGCGTCCTGTGGTCGTGGTGGGTGGACGACGTCGTGCCGGACCGCTGGGATATCGGTGGGGCCGCCGTCTGCCTGGCGGGAAGCGCGCTGATCCTGTTCGGCCCACGCAGCGGCTAAGCCCTGAGCCCCCGACCGACGCGGTGGCCCCGAGCCGGGCGTCAGTCCGCGCCGGCGGAGGGTTTCAGGGCACGGTCATCGTGACCCGGTCCCCTCTCGGCATCCGGTGCCGGGGCGGCCTCGCCTCGCTTGGCGGCCCGTTCCGCCGCGGTCTCGCCCATCAGCAGGGCGACCAGCACAACGCAGAGCAGACCGCAGCCCGCAAGGGCCTGAAAGGCGATCCGGGTGGAATAATGATCGGCGGCAAAACCGGCGACCGTGGTGCTCAGGCTCGCCCCCGCACCCATGGCCAGGCCCAGCACCCCCATACACAGGTTGAACCGACCGTTCTCGCGCGTCAGGTCCGCCGTCACCAGTGGCATCATCACACCGAACGCCGGTGAGCTGATGCCGTCCAGCAGCTGGATGGCGACGACCAGCACCGGATCGGCGGTCATGCTCAGCAAAAGCCCGCGCAGCGGCAGCGCGGCGAAGGTCAGCAGCATGATGGGACGACGACCGATGACCTCCGCATAGCGCCCGATCAGCGGCGACAGTGCCGCGCCCACCAGCTGCGGCAGCAGGATACACCCCGCGATCACCAGCTCCGCCGTTCGGCCCGCCTCCTTCGTGACCTGACCGGCGGCCAGCGGCAGCATTGCGGCATTGGCCAGATGGAACGTGATGACGCAGAGGGCGAACCCCAGCAGACGCCGGTCGGACAGCAGTGCCACCACCGATCCGCGCGCCGCCGGCTCCGGGGTTCCTTCGGCGATGGCCGCAACGCTTGGCGCCGCTTCTTCCTTCGCCGGCGGCCGTTCGACCATCTGCAGCGCGATCAGGCCCGGCACGGCCATAAGCGCACCCAGAAAGAACGTGGCCCGCGGCGATACGTAAAAGCCCACCGCGCCCATCAAACCGGAGGCAATGGCGTTGCCGACCGAGGCAAAGCTCGCGCTTCGACCGAACCGCTGCCCCAGCGCGCCCGGCTGCACCGACACCCCGGCACGCAACGCGGCACTCGCCACGACAGACAGTGTGATCGCCTGGATAGCCGGGTTGAGCGTGCAACTGGCCAGCCCGTGCAGAATTTCGGCCACCGCCACCGGAATCTGTTGCGGTAACATGCCCAGCAGCAAGCAGGACAGGATCACGGCGATAATCGACGCGTTGGCCACCAGACGCTTGTTGTGTAATGCGTCGACCAGAAGGCCGGCCGGCACCTGGCTGACCATACCGGTGATCGAGCCGATGCTCAGCGCGACGCCGATCTGACCCTGGGTCCAGTGGGCGCCGGTCAGATAGACAGCGACGAACGCACCGAAGGCGGCCTGAAGATTGGCAACGAAAAAGTTGAGCCAATCCAGGCCGACCTGGCTGTTGACGGGCAACCGCCGCATCAGCGGGCGGCCAGACCCGGCGTTGCGGGGGCGCCGCGCGCGATAGGGGCAGGCGGCATGGTCAGCGGCTCATCAGGCCGCGCGGCTGACGCGGTTCGTTCTCCTGCGCGCCCGGCAGTTGGGCATGGCGACCGGCGGT
>NZ_JABXXR010000216.1 GCF_013376175.1 Ameyamaea chiangmaiensis | reverse complement strand
CCGATCTCGACACACTCTCCGGCCGTCTCGCTGCCCTGCGGGCCCGCACCAGCGGTCTGTCCGCGACGGCGACCGAGCCACTGGCCAACGCGCTGCTGGGCGCCGCAGGGTTGCGCCTGCGCCATCTCGCCTTCCAGAAGGCGATCCAGAACGACACCGAACCTGCACCGGCGGACGTCGCCGCGTTCGAGGACGACCTGCGCGCCCGCGCGGTCGTGCTGATGTTGAACAACGCCCAGATCGAGGCGCCGACCACGCGGCGACTGTGCGCTCTGGCGCGCGCCTCCGGCGTACCGGTCATCAACGTGACCGAAACGCTGCCCGACGGGCGTCACTATCAGGCGTGGCTCAACGACGTCGTCGACCAGATCGCCACGGTGCTGCCGCCGGCGGGGGCCTCCCGCCCATGACCGCTCCGGCCTTCAGCCTCGCTGGCGTGACCCTGCGCGTGGGCGGCCGCGATATCCTGCGCAACGCCACATTCGAAAGTCGGACAGGACAGTTCGTCGCCCTTCTGGGGCCAAACGGCGCAGGCAAGACAACGTTACTGCGCGCGCTGGTGGGTCTGGTGCCGACGCGGACGGGCCAAATCCGTGTGCTGGGTGCCTCCCCACGGGCGGCACGCGGTCGCGTGGGCTACATGCCCCAGGCTCGCGCCCTGACCGTGCCGAGCCTGTCGGGCGCCGATTATCTGCGCGCGGCCCTGCACGGAGCGCGCTGGGGACTGACCCTTCGCCGCGACACGCACGAGATCGACCGCGTGCTCGACCTCGTGTCCGCGCGCGACATCGCGCCTCGCCCCATCGGCACCCTGTCGGGAGGCGAGCGCCAACGGCTGGCCCTGGCGCAGGCGTTGCTCGGACGGCCCGAACTGCTGTTGCTGGACGAGCCTCTGGCCAGTCTCGACCCCGCGCGCGTCGGCGACGTGGTGGCCCTGACCCGCGATCTGCGGGACGCGCTGGGACTGACGGTGCTGTTCTGTGCCCACGACATCAACCCGCTGATCGGCACGGCCGATGCCGTGCTCTATGTCGCCAACGCGACCGCCCGCCTCGGCCCGGTGGAGGCCGTCATCACCACCGAGTCCCTTTCGGCGTTGTATGGCGTGCCGGTCGAGGTGGTGCGCGCCCGGGGGCATGTCTTCGTGATGGCCGGCACGGTTCCGGCCGCCGGGGGAGAGTGTTGTGCGCATGGATGATGATGGGCTGGTGCGGTCCGGTAAGAGACAGACGCGCGGAGGGTCGGATGCTCGCCTATGATTTCATGCGCACCGCGTTTGCGGCGGCCGGTATCGCCGGGGTGCTGGCGGGGCTCGTCGGCTGGTTCGTGGTCGTGCGCGGGCAGAGTTTCGCGGGTCATGCGTTGGCCCATATTGGCTTCGCGGGGGCCGCCGGTGCGTTGTGGCTCGGCGCGCCGCCGCTGGCCGGATTGATCGTCGCCGCCCTGGCCGGTGCCGGCTGGATCGGTGCGCTGGCCGACCGGGCGCAGGGACGGGACGTGGCGATCGGCCTCGTGCTGTCCGTCTCCCTCGGGCTCGGGCTGCTGTTCCTGCATCTGGTCAGCGGCTCGGCCAGCGGCGTGACCGCGCTGTTGTTCGGCAATGTGCTGGGCGTGTCGCACGCCACGCTGATGACGCTGGCGGCGATGGCGGTCGTCTGCCTGCTGGTTCTGGGCGTCATCGCGCGGCCGCTGCTGTTCGCCAGCCTGATGCCGGACAATGCCGCCGCACGGGGCGTGCGGGTCGGGGCGGTCGGCACGGTGTTTCTGCTGGTCGTCGCGCTGGCGACGGCGTCGTGCGCGCAGGTGACCGGTGTCCTGCTGGTGTTCACGCTGATGGTGGCCCCACCGGCGACGGCGCTCGAACTGGGGCTGCCGCCGCGTGCCGGTGCCGCGCTGTCGGCGGTGCTGGCGGTCGCGTGCGCATGGGGCGGCCTGTTGCTGGCGTGGATCACCGACGCGCCCGTGACTTTCTGGATCAGCGTGCTGTGTGCCGTGATGTTCGGTGGCGGCCGGCTTCTGCGCGCCGTCAGTCCTTCACCAGGGTCAGCAGCCAGTAAGTAAAGGCCATGAAGATCACGAGGCCGACATGGATCCAGATCAGGGCGCGAACCGTGATGACCGGAATATCAGATTTGAGCTTTGGCGTCGCCATAGTGATGAACTACTCCTTCTGAGCCCCGCAGCCGCGTTTCAGAGCCCAGGGTGCGGCAGGACATGGTAGGCACGGTTGAAATAGACCAGACCGGCCTGCCCCTCGTTGATGCGCAGGTCTTCGACCACGCAGAACATCACGCTGTGGCTTCCGACTTCCACGACATTGTCGATCCGGCAGTCGAACGACGCCACGGCCTCGGCCAGCACCGGCGCGCCGGTCGCCAGCGTGCTCCAGTGTCCGTGCGTGAAACGTTCGGCCATTTCCGCCTTGCCGGCGAATATGCCAGACAGTTCCTGCTGCAGGCCCGACAGGACGTTGACGCACAGGGCGCCTCCGGCCTCGAAGGCACTGCGCGAGCGCGAACTGCGATTGATACACACCAGAAGCGTCGGCGGTGAGTCCGTCACCGACGAGACGGCGGAAGCGGTAAAACCCACCGGGGTTTCGAGTGTCCCGGTGGTGATGATGTTCACGGCCGCGCCCAGTCGCGCCATGGCGTCGCGAAAACGCAACGAATCGATCGAGGCCATAGCGACAAACATCCCTTTACGCGGACGAGAGGTGAACTGTGATGTGTTGCCACCTTGCTTCCCGCAATTCAACCGTGGGATGACGAATGCCCTTATTCCGTCCCGGGAGTGCGCATGACGCAGACCCCACCGCCCGTCCGCACCGACCGCATGGGCCAGACCGCCTTTCTGGTCCTCGATCGTCCGACCGCGCTGAACGCCATCAACCTGGCCATGGCCGACGCCATCGCAAACGCCCTCAAGGACTGGTGGTCTGATCCAGGCATCACCCGCATCGTTATCGACAGCAGCGCACCGCGTGCCTTCTGCGCCGGCGGCGACCTGCGCCAGATACGCGATCGTCTGCTCGGCAGCGGTGCCGATGCCGCCGCA
Organism: Ameyamaea chiangmaiensis; assembly: GCF_013376175.1. Classification (GTDB taxonomy): domain Bacteria; phylum Pseudomonadota; class Alphaproteobacteria; order Acetobacterales; family Acetobacteraceae; genus Ameyamaea; species Ameyamaea chiangmaiensis. The sequence continues at coordinate 402 of NZ_JABXXR010000216.1, read as the reverse complement.
GCACAGTTCCGGCGGGTCTATGACCTGTTTGCCGATCTGGTGCGAAGCCCCGTGCCGGTCATCTCCCTGATGGACGGCATCGCGATGGGCGGCGGCATCGGGCTGGGCGGTCACGCACGGTATCGCATCGTCACGGAACGTTCGATCCTCGCCATGCCCGAAACCCTGATCGGCCTGACGCCGGACGCGGGTGGTTCGTGGTTGCTGGCGCGCGCACCCGGTTTTACCGGTCTCCGTCTGGCCCTGACCGCGGGGCGGATCGAGGGCGCGGCCGCACTGGGCGCGGGCTTTGCCGACTACGCGGTTCCCTCCGCCGATCTCGATACGCTGCGCGATGCACTGGCGCGGGACATGTCGGTGGAGGACGCGCTGGCGCGGGTCGGGCGTCTGCCGGTGCCGCAG
>NZ_JABXXR010000215.1 GCF_013376175.1 Ameyamaea chiangmaiensis | reverse complement strand
TGATCGGCAGCATGGCGCGCGGCCTGTCGCTGCCGCCCGGCGTGCGGCTGGACCTGACCCCGCCGTCGACGGTGGCGGACTCAGCGCTCTGGCTTCCCGCTGAGGCGATGGCGAACAGTGCCGATCAGGGGTCCTGATGCGGACCGGAGGCTGAAAAGGCGTTCATCACAATCACGCCCGCGACGATCAGACCCATGCCGACCAGTGCCGCCGGGTCGAGGCGCTGCCCTTGGAACAGCCGGGCCGCCAGCGCGATCAGGACGATCCCGACCCCCGACCATGTCGCGTAGACGATGCCCGTCGGAAGCGACTTCAGCGACAGCGACATGCAATAGAACGTGACGGCGTACGACACGACGACGACAAGGCTGGGGACGAGTTTCGAGAACCCGTCGGACTGTTTCAGGAACGTCGTGCCGCACACCTCCGAGAGGATCGCCACCACCAGATAGAGATACCGCATCGCCCACCCATGACAGGACACCCGGGCCCGATACCTGCAGGCTCCACGCCGCCGGGGCAAGCGGGACAGGGGCCCCGAAGGCCCGTCGGAGCGGAAAAAACAGGCGCACCAGGGGGCCGCGAAGGGCCGGACTGACGAAAAAGCATGCGAATCCGCGCTCACGGGGCTGGGAATGGCTCCCACATGCCCTATGTTGTAGGTCTATGAGTTGTCTGGAGCCGTTCCACGCGGATGCGGCACCGTGGGACCGGCAGCGAGGCCGGAGTGTGATGCAATGGGCAAGATGAACAATTTCGGCCGCAACCTGGCCCTCTGGGTCATAATCATCGTGTTGCTGCTGTTGCTCTTCAACGTGTTCCAGCCCGGAACCAGCCAGCATGCCTCCCAGCAGCTCGCCTATTCCGATTTCGTCGCCGACGTGAATAACGGGCATGTGCGCTCGGTCGTCATCCAGGACCGCAACGTCTCCGGCACGCTCACCGACGGCACATCGTTCGAGACCTACACCCCCACCGATCCGACGCTGGTGCCGCGCCTGACGGAAAAAGGTGTGGAGGTCGTCGCCAAGCCGCAAGACAGCGATACCAACCCGATCCTGCGTTATCTGGTGAACTACGCGCCTATCCTGCTGATGTTCGGCGCCTGGATCTTCATCATGCGCCAGATGCAGTCGGGCAGCGGCCGCGCCATGGGCTTTGGCAAGTCGCGGGCGCGGATGCTGACCGAAAAACAGGGTCGCGTGACATTCGACGATGTCGCGGGCATCGACGAAGCCAAAGGCGAGCTTCAGGAGATCGTCGAGTTCCTGAAGGACCCGCAGAAATTCACCCGGCTGGGCGGCAAGATCCCCAAGGGCGTGCTGCTGGTCGGACCGCCCGGAACCGGCAAGACGTTGCTGGCGCGCGCCATCGCGGGCGAGGCGAACGTGCCGTTCTTCACCATCTCGGGCTCCGACTTCGTCGAAATGTTCGTCGGTGTCGGCGCATCGCGCGTGCGCGACATGTTCGAACAGGGTAAGAAAGCCGCGCCCTGCATCATTTTCATCGACGAGATCGACGCCGTTGGCCGCCATCGTGGCGCGGGTCTGGGCGGCGGCAATGACGAGCGCGAACAGACGCTGAACCAGATGCTGGTCGAGATGGACGGCTTCGAGAGCAATGAGGGCGTGATCCTGATCGCGGCGACCAACCGCCCCGACGTGCTCGACCCCGCACTTCTGCGCCCCGGCCGTTTCGACCGTCAGGTGGTCGTGCCGAACCCCGACGTGCTGGGCCGCGAGAAGATCCTGCGCGTGCATATGCGCAAGGTGCCTCTGGCCGCCGACGTCGATCCGAAGGTGATCGCACGCGGCACGCCCGGCTTCTCTGGTGCCGACCTGTCGAATCTGGTGAACGAGGCGGCGCTGCTGGCCGCCCGCCTGTCCAAGCGCACCGTGGCGATGGCCGAGTTCGAGAACGCCAAGGACAAGGTCCTGATGGGGACCGAGCGACGCTCGCTGGTCATGAGCGACGATGAAAAGCGCATGACCGCGTTCCACGAAGGCGGCCACGCCCTGTGCGCGATCCTGACCCCTGGCTGCGACCCGGTCCACAAGGCCACCATCATTCCGCGCGGCCGCGCGCTGGGCTTGGTCATGAGCCTGCCCGAAGGCGATCGCTACTCCAAGAGCAAGGCTAAGTGCCTGGCCGAACTGGTGCTGGCGATGGGTGGCCGCGCGGCCGAGGAGATCATTTTCGGCAAGGACAATGTCTGCACGGGTGCCTCGGGCGACATCAAGATGGCGACCGATCAGGCGCGCCGGATGATCACCGAGTGGGGCATGAGCGACAAGCTCGGCATGATCGCCTATGGCGACAACGGGCAGGAGGTGTTCCTCGGCCACTCCGTGACGCAGAACAAGAACGTCTCCGAACAAACGGCGCGCGAGATCGACTCCGAGATCAAGGCCCTGATCGACGAGGCCTATCGCAAGGCGCACACGCTGCTGATCGAGCACATCGATGAGTTGCATCGCCTCGCCAACGCCCTGCTGGAGCATGAGACGCTTTCGGGTGAGGAAATCCGCATGGTCATGCGCGGCGAGCCGATCGAACGGGTCGTGGTCGACGAACCCGCGCAGGACGGGCGCCGGGCGTCGGTCCCGCAGACGGCACGCCGTCCCGGGCCGGATTCCCTACCCCCCGGCGGCGGCCTCGATCCGGCTCCGATGCCCGGCTGATCTGCTCATCACGAGAGGCCTTTCGGCCTCTCGTTTTGTTTCTATGCCTTTTTGATCGGTCCTGCATGGCGTCGTCACCCTCGTGGTCCAACGTGATCCCGCCCACTTTGCGGCGCGGCGCGGTTCCAGCCTTTCTTGTCATGGTGTTGGGGCTCCCTCCGGCGCTGGCGGCCGAGCCCGGAACCGCGCCGGTTCCGGCGGTCGTGCGCGCCCTTGCCGGATGCTGGCATGGCACAGGCACCGTGATGGGCAAGCCTGTGGACATTGGCCTGAGCGCACACCCGATGGTGCTGGACGCCCTGTTCGCCCTCGACGCCGACAGCACCGCCACGGGCGATGCGAGGGACCGTTATGCCGCGCATCTTCTGGTGGGCGGCCGGGACACCACCACGCGGACGGCGCCCCAGGCCCTGACCGGCGTCTGGGCCGACAGTTTCGGGGGAGGCTACATTACGCTGGGCACCGGGCAGACCGTGCCGGGCGGCTTCGACCTCACCTACCGCAACGGCGGCGTCGTGTTCGCCAACCACTGGCGGCTCGACGCCGACCGTCTGCACTGGGACATCCAGAGCCGAGACGGAACGGCACCGCCGGCGGCCTTCGCCCGGTACACCATGACCCGCGCCCCGTGCGCGCACACGACCGCCCGATGACCGCGCTGCCGCGACTGATCGAACCGGTCGGCCTGTTGCATGGCGAGGCCGCGCACGAGGCTGTGGGCGCCGGGGTTGCCCTACCGCTGATGGGCGGTCCCGTGGCATTCCTGCGCGCGACCCTGATCGACGGCGACACG
>NZ_JABXXR010000214.1 GCF_013376175.1 Ameyamaea chiangmaiensis | reverse complement strand
CGGCATCGTGTCGGGACTGGCACGCGGGATCGACGCCGCAGCCCATCGCGGGGCGCTCGCTATGCGTGAGGGCGGCGTGCCGGGAGTGACGGTCGCCGCCGTGGCCGGTGGCCTGGATCGTGTCTACCCGCCCGAGCATGCCGATCTGCAGGCCGAGATCGGCGCGTGTGGCGTCGTGGTGACCGAGGCCCCTCTGGGCACGACGCCGCAGAGCCGACATTTCCCGGGACGTAACCGGATCATCGCGGGCCTGTCGCTCGGCTGTGTGGTGGTGGAGGCCGCGTTGCGGTCGGGCACGCTGATCACGGCGCGGCTGGCACTGGCGTACGATCGCGTGCTGTATGCGGTGCCCGGATCGCCGCTCGATCCGCGTGCGCGCGGCAGCAACGACCTGTTGCGACACGGCGCGACATTGGTGGAGGACGGGGCCGACGTCCTGCGCACGCTGCCCGAAAGCCTGCATCCGGCCCTGTTTCCGGGCGGGTTCGCGGAGCCTGATATGCCGTGGGATGTATCAAACGCTGAGGCCACGCGGCAGAGAGACGTGTTGCGCGCGCTGTTGTCATTTGCGCCGATGCCGGTTGACGAGCTTGCGCGGCGCTGCCAGTTCTCGATTCCGTTCGTGCTGGCGCGGCTGACCGAACTGGAATTGGCGGGGCTGTGCGCGTTCGCCCCGGGAGGTGCCGCCGTGGTGGCCACCCCGACATAAGAATAAGGTCCGCGCCCAGGGCCCGGGTCTGGAGAGAAGATGACCGACGTCGTTGTTGTCGAATCGCCCGCGAAGGCCAAGACGATCAACAAGTATCTGGGCGATGGCTACACGGTCCTGGCCTCGTTCGGTCACGTGCGCGATCTGCCGCCCAAGGACGGCAGCGTCCGGCCGGACGAGAATTTCGCCATGGACTGGCAGTCCGACGAACGGGGCTCCCGGCAGATCGCGGCGATCGCCAAGGCGCTGAAGGGTGCCCGCCACCTGTATCTGGCGACTGACCCCGATCGCGAGGGCGAGGCGATCTCGTGGCATGTTCGCGCCGTTCTGGCGGAGAAGAACCTGCTCAAGGGGATCGACGTCCAGCGCGTGACGTTTAACGAAATCACCAAGAGCGCGGTCAAGGCCGCCATGGCCGCCCCACGCGACCTCGACCAGCCGCTGATCGAGGCGTATCTGGCCCGCCGCGCGCTGGACTACCTTGTGGGCTTCACCCTCTCGCCGGTGCTTTGGCGCAAGCTTCCCGGCTCGCGCAGCGCGGGCCGTGTGCAGTCCGTCGCCCTTCGCCTGATCTGTGAGCGTGAGGCGGAGATCGAGGTCTTTCGCCCGCGCGAGTACTGGACCGTCACCAGTCGCTTCACCACGCCGGGCGGCGCGACCTTCACCGCGCGTCTGACCCATCTCGACGGCCACAAGCTCGACCAGTTCGATCTGGACACGGAGGCGAAAGCCTTCTCCGCACGCGACGCGATCTCGGCGTCGACCTTCGCTGTCCGCAGCGTCGAGCGCCGCAAGGTCAAACGCAATCCGCCGCCGCCGTTCACGACGTCGACCCTGCAGCAGGAAGCGTCGCGCAAGCTCGGCATGGGCGCGCAGGCGACCATGCGCACGGCCCAGCAGCTGTATGAAGGCATCGACATCGGCGGCGAGACGGCCGGTCTGATCACCTATATGCGAACCGACGGCGTCCAGATGGCGTCCGAGGCGATCGCGGCCATCCGCGGCCATATCGGCACGGAGTTCGGCCCGCAATACCTCCCCGGGTCGCCACGGCACTACGCCACCAAGGCCCGCAACGCGCAGGAGGCGCACGAGGCGGTGCGTCCGACCGACGTCAGCCGTACGCCGGCCTCGGTCGCGCGTCATCTGAACGACGAGCAGCGCCGTCTGTACGAATTGATCTGGAAGCGCGCGGTCGCGAGCCAGATGCAGTCGGCCGAACTGGACCAGGTCGCCGTCGACGTCGCCAATCCGGGCGGGAACCTGGTGCTGCGCGCGACCGGCTCGATCGTCGCGTTCGATGGCTTCCTCAAGCTGTACACCGAGGGGCGCGACGACTCGGACGCCGACGACGACGAAAGCCGCATGCTGCCCCCGATGCGCGAGCAGGATGCGCTCAAGGGTGGCGACGTCGCGGCCGACCAGCATTTCACCCAGCCCCCGCCGCGCTATTCCGAGGCGTCGCTGGTCAAGAAGATGGAAGAGATCGGCATCGGCCGTCCCTCGACCTATGCCTCGATCCTGACGGTGCTGCGCGACCGCAATTACGTGCGGCTCGAGGCCCGGCGTTTCGTGCCCGAGGATCGCGGCCGTCTGGTCACGGCCTTCCTGGTCTCGTTCTTCGAGCGCTATGTCGATACGCAGTTCACCGCCGGGCTGGAGGAACAGCTCGACGAGATCTCCGATGGCCGGGTGGACTGGCACGACGTCATGGCCGCGTTCTGGCGCGATTTCTCGCACGCCGTCGACCAGACCAAGGACCTGAAGATCTCCGACGTCATCTCGGCGCTGGACGAGGATCTGGGCCCGCATTTCTTCCCCGCGCCCTCCGACGGGTCCGACCCGCGTGTCTGCACCGCCTGCGGCACCGGGCGGCTTGGGCTCAAGCTCGGGAAATACGGCGCGTTTATCGGCTGTTCGAACTATCCGACCTGCCAGTTCACCCGCCGTCTGGTCGTCGACGGCTCCGAGGGCGACGGCGCGGACATGCTCAAGGACGGCATGCGGGTTCTCGGCCAAGACCCGGCGAGCGGCGAGGACGTGACCGTCCGGCGCGGCCCGTGGGGCCTGTATGTCCAGCAGGGCGAGCCCAATCCCGAGGACAAGAAGTCCAAGCCGCGCCGCACCACGATCCCCAAGGGAATCGAGGGCGATAAGATCACGCTCGAACAGGCGGTGGGCTTGCTGTCGCTGCCGCGTCTGGTGGGGCTGCACCCCGAGACGGGCGAGCCGATCGAGGCCGGGCTGGGCCGTTTCGGGCCGTTCGTGAAGATGGGGGCGATCTTCGGTTCGCTCGACAAGGACGACGACGTGCTGACGGTCGGGCTGAACCGGGCCGTCGACGTACTGGCGCGCAAGCTCGCCTCGATCCGCACGCTGGGTGCACACCCCAAGGACGGCGAGCCGGTGCTGGTGCGCAAGGGGCGTTTCGGGCCGTATGCCCAGCATGGTCAGGTGGTGGCGACCCTGCCGCGCGACCGTGCGATGGACGACGTCACCCTCGACGAGATGGTTGCGCTGCTGACCGAGAAGGGCAAACCGCTGAAGGCCAAGGGCAAGAAGGCGGCGGTGAAAGCCAAGCCCAAGACGGCCAAGGCGGCCGCCACGGGCGAGGACGGCGTGAAATCGGCGCCTAAAAAGGCCGCAGCGACGAAAGCCACGTCCTCGAAAGCCGCGCCTGCCAAAGCGACGGCCAGGAAAGCCACGTCCACGAAAGCGGCGGCGGGCAAGATGGCCGCCGCCAAGGCCACGCCGCGCGCCCGCAAGACCGTCG
>NZ_JABXXR010000213.1 GCF_013376175.1 Ameyamaea chiangmaiensis | reverse complement strand
CTTCAAACCCACTCATACTACACACAATCACCCCCGCGGGGTGGAGCAGCCCGGTAGCTCGTCAGGCTCATAACCTGAAGGTCACAGGTTCAAATCCTGTCCCCGCAACCAGAAACACCCAAAAAGCCCCGCTAAGTCCCTGACTTGGCGGGGTTTTTTGTTGCACCCAACACCGCGCGCCTATCAAATTCCCCATTATTTCAATGGGTTAGCGTCGGTAGGTTCAAATCAGGGTCCAATGAACACGCAACCAACTGTCCTGTATGCGGGCGTAGATGGGCGTGCTCCGGCGTAGCGGGGCGTACCCGGGCGCAGGATAAAGAGCGGGGGAGGGGACACTGCCCTCTGGCAGGCAGAAACTCCTGCGACAATGTTATGTCGGGATGACGGCAATTGGGGGGGAAACGGAAGGTCAGCTTTGTGTCGGGCGACCAGTAAAACCGGACATTTATATGAACGGCCCTCGCGAAGTCATTCACCCCATTCCGGGCGTTCAAATACCCCATGAGACTTTTTGAAAGCCAACATTTGCTCATAAGGCAGGCAGGCTCCAGCCAATTGATTCAGTGTAAGTGTTCGAATCCCACTTAGGGTCTGGACTTATAACCAGTAGCTGACGGTCGCGACGAGGCAGATGGCGGCGTGGAAGTTAGTGGCATTGCGATCGTAACGTGTCGCGATGCGACGGAAGTCCTTGAGCCGGTTGAACAGGCGCTCAATGGCATTTCGCGTCCGATACAGGACCGGCGAAAAGCAGTTCTTCCAGACCCTGTTGGCCTTGGGCGGGATGTTCGGCGCGGCGCCCTTGTCCTCGATCTGTCGACGCACCGCGTTGGTGTCGTAGCCCTTGTCGCCGTGGATCAGCCGGACGTTCGAGACCTGTTCCAGCAGCGGGACCGCTGCCGCGCAATCCGCGACGTTGCCGCCGGTCAGCACGAAGGCGACCGGACGGCAGGCGGCATCCGTCAGCGCGTGGATCATGGTCGTGCGCCCGCCACGCGATCGGCCGATGGCCTGGTGTCGCTCCCCCTTTTTCCGCCGGAGGCGCAGCGATGGGCCTTCACGGCAGAACTGTCGATCAGGAGTTCGGCAGACGGTCCACCGCTCTGAGCCAGCGCCTCGAACAGGCGCGCCCAGACGCCTTTCGCAGCCCAGCGCTGAAACCGATTGTAGAGCGTCTTGCGCGGACCATACGCGGACGGCGCATCCTTCCACCGTGCGCCCGACAGCATGATCTGAATGATGCTGCTGATCACGCGTCGATCATCCACACGCGGCTTGCCACGCGTATCAGTGGGCAGATGCGACGCAATCCGCGCAAACTGCCGGTCCGAAAGCCAGAAAAGGTCAGCGTCCATCGCTCGTCTCCTTTCAGAGACAACGAATCACAGGCCGCTCACAATGGGAATCCCTTTGTGGGTCCGAGCCCTAGTGCGGCAAATTGGCTAATTTTCCCAAGTTAAAGAACCGTTTAGCCGCAGATTTCTCTCTGTCGCCGCATATGCGCTGTCGACATTTACCTCAGATCGCCTCTCCAAGAAGCTTGCGCCTCAGCAGATATTCGAGCCAGTCGGCGAACACCTGTAATCGGCGAGACAGGTGCTGCCGATGCGGATAGAGCAATGTCATAGGCATGGATTCCGCACGATAATTCGGCATAATTTCGACCAACTGGCCCGCTTCTACATGGAGGCGCACATCATAAGCCGGGATCTGGATCAGGCCGAGGCCAGCGAGACAACAGGCGATGTAGGCCTCAGCACTGTTGACGGTGACGCGGCCCCTCAGCGGCAGAGTTCGCACCGCACCATCTTCGACCCACTCCCAATCCTCGACCCGACCGCTGGAGGGCGACGCATAGTTGACGGCCCAATGGTGGCCCAGGCCAGCCGGCGATTGTGGTGTTCCATTCCGCTTCAGATAGGCAGGGCTTGCAACGTTGATCAACGGTAGCTTGCCTATGGGCCGCGCCATCATGCCGGAATCGCTGAGCGGACCGACGCGCAACACGCAGTCGATGCTGTCCTCCACCAGGTTGACCGCGCGGTCGGTCACGCCGAGATCGATGTCTATCTGCGGATAACGATCAAGAAACTCCGGCAACGCCGGCGCGATGATGAGCCGTCCTATCCGACCGGGGACGTCGATCCTTAGCCGGCCCGATGGCTGCGCTTCGGTCTGCCGAAACAGGTTCTCCGTATCCTCGACATCGGCAATGACCCGCTGGCAACGCTCATAGAAGGACGCGCCGTCCTGCGTCAGGGATACTTTGCGCGTGGTGCGATGAAGCAGCCGCGCGGCGACACGGCCTTCCAGTTCCTGAACCGCCGCCGAGACGGACGATCGAGGAATGCCGAGCGTGTCGGCTGCACGGGAAAAGCTCGCGCATTCGACGACGCGGGAGAAGATGCGGAACAGGTCTATGCGATCCAAGTGGTCGACACCCCAATTGCACGGATTTTCTGACAAGTGATATCAGAATGACCGTCTTTATCGTGTAATTTTAGACGGTATTGTTGTCTTTGGAAGCGCCCCCGACATCAATAAGGTCGCGCAACCAGCAAAAAGGAGGCCGCTCATGACCGATCATAGCATCAAAGGCAAAACCGTCATCATCGCCGGCGGGGCGAAGAATCTTGGCGGACTGATCGCCCGCGACCTCGCCGCGCACGGGGCAAAGGCGATCGCGATCCACTACAATAGCGCAGCCAGCAAAGCCGATGCCGACGCGACTGTCGCCGCGGTGAAGGCGGCCGGAGCCGAGGCCGTGGCCTTCCAAGCGAGCCTGGCGACGGCTGGCGCGATGGAAAAGCTGTTTGCCGATACAGTTGCTGCCATTGGCAAACCCGATATCGCCATCAACACCGTTGGCAAGGTGCTGAAGAAGCCGATGGTCGAGATATCGGAAGCCGAATATGACGAGATGACCGCCGTCAATTCCAAGGTGGCTTTTTTCTTCCTCAAGGAAGCCGGCAAGCACATCAACGACAATGGCAAGGTCTTGACTGTGGTCACCTCGCTCCTTGGCGCGTTCACTCCCTTCTACGCCGCTTATGCCGGCACCAAGGCGCCGGTCGAGCATTTCACGCGGGCTGCGTCGAAGGAGTTCGGCGAGCGCGGCATCTCGGTGACGGCGATCGGTCCCGGGCCGATGGACACGCCTTTCTTCTATCCGGCCGAGGGTGCGGACGCGGTCGCCTATCACAAGACGGCGGCAGCCTTGTCGAAATTCTCCAAGACCGGGCTGACCGACATAGAGGACATCGTCCCCTACATCCGCTTCATGGTTTCCGAAGGCTGGTGGATGACCGGTCAGACCATCCTCGTCAACGGCGGCTATACCACGAAATGAAGCTGCAGAGCCTCGGCAGACCTAGAGGGTGTTATGTACTTTCGTGCGTGATTGGTTCAGTAATGCTGAATGACGCAAGTTCGGAAGCCGTATCCTTCTGACGTATCAGACGAAGAATGGTCGTTGGTTGTC
>NZ_JABXXR010000212.1 GCF_013376175.1 Ameyamaea chiangmaiensis | reverse complement strand
ACATGGACGCCGCGCGCCCGGTGGCCCTGCACGCGCTGGTGCCCGAGGCCGCCGGTCTGGAGACGCCGGTTGCCCTGCACGGCTGGCTGGATTTTCGTCCGGCTGCCAATCCCGACATGCTGCAGCCGCGCGCGGCACAGGCGACGCTGGCGCTGGGACAAGGGGCGTTCGTGCAGGCGGACGGCTCGATCCTGTGGCTGCGCAACGCGCATGCCGCCGTCCGGGCCGACCTCGATTCGTCGGATGGACAGGCCCCTCATCTCGATCTGACCGACATGGCGGCGGCCTTTCAGGCCGAACGCGACGCGCCCGGGGATCGGGACGTGACGCTGGCTGCGCATGGTCGGCTGGAGGCGAACGATCTTCTGCATCCCCGCCACGTCAGCGCCACGCTGGACGCCGTGATACCGCGCCTCGATTTCGCGACCATCCTGCAGGCGTGGCCCTATGGCGTCGCCAAGGGCGCGCGGGCATGGATTTCGCGCAACATCACGCAGGGCACGGGCGAACGTCTGACGGCGCATGTCGGCGTGGCGGGCAATGACGGCTGGCAGCACCTGCGCGTGACCGACGTCGCCGGCGGGATGGACGCCCACGGCCTCGACATCCACTGGCTGCGACCGGTGCCGCCGATGCACGGTGTCGACGGTCATCTGACCTTCGATGATCCGACGTCGCTGTCGATCACTTTCGAGCATGGCTATCAGGAGGTGCAACGCGACGGCCATCATGTCGGGCGGACGGGCGAGGGGCGTCTGACGGCCGGTCAGGGATCGATGCGCATCGAGCATCTGGACCAGCGGTTCCAGACCGGCGACATAACCGTCCGCATGGCGGGCGATCTGGCCGACGCGGTGGCGCTGCTGGACGAGAAACGGCTGAACCTTCTCGCGCGCCATCCCTTTCCGTTCACCAACCCGTCCGGCCGCACTGAGGTCGAACTGCGCGTGACCCTGCCTCTGCGCAACAAGGTCGCGATCGACGACGTCACGCTGGACGCGCACGCGCGGGAGACCGACATCCATCTGGGCAACGCCGTGATGGGACGTTCGGTCGATCACGGCAACATCGTCGTGTCCGCCAGCACGCAGGGCCTGACCGCCTCGGGCACGCTGCTGCTGGGTGGGGTGCCGTCCCGGGCACGCTACAGCATGGATTTCGCCCGCAACCCGGCGGTGCATGTCACCGAGCAGGGGCATCTGACCGCGCATCTGACACCCCAGACCGCCGAAGGCGCGCGTATCCCCGCCTCGCGTTTTTTCGGCGGCAGCGCGGCGGTGGATGTCGATTACGGCAAACGTTCGGACGATACGGCACGGATCGCGCTGGCGCTGGATATGAAGGATGCCGACGTGCACATCCCGATCTGGCACAAACCCGCCGGGCGGCCGGGCAATGCGTCGGTCGTGATCGACATGGCGGCCGGGCATCTGTCCGGCGTGCACGATCTGGTCGCCGATGGCCCGGATCTGGACGTGCGCGGCCATACCGAGGTGCATGACGGAACGGTGGACGCGCTGGCCATCGACCGGTTCCGCATCGGCCGTTCGGCCGGGCGCGCCCGGGTCAGACTGCCGCGAAACGCGCGCGATCCGTATCAGGTGACAGTACGCGCGTCGGCCGTCGACCTGTCACCGCTGCTGCATGGTCGTCACCAGCCCGGCGGCGCGCCGGAGCCGGCGCCGGAGCCGAAAAAGGCGGGCTATCATCTGCCAAGTGCGGCGAGCGGCCGCGTCGATGGCGCGCCGGGGCAGAGCTGGTCCGTCGATCTGGCCACGCCGGTTCTGTATTATGACGATGGGCGTACGCTGAGCGACGTGACCGCGCGGCTGGTCAACAACGGCGTGCGTCTGACCAGCCTTGATTTCGCGATGCGTGGGCCCTCGCCCGCCACGGTGACCGTGCGACCGGACGCGGGTGGCCGGCGCCTGAGCGCGCGGGTGGACGACACGGGCGCGCTGCTGGGTGCGACCGGGGTCATGTCCCATATCGACGGCGGTGTGGGCACGCTCGAGGGTCGGTTTGACGACCGCCAGCCCAGCGCACCGTTCGCGGGCACGTTGTCGGTGGGGCCGTTCGTGATGCGCGATGCGCCGGGCATGCTGCGTCTCGTCAACGATTTGTCCGTGTTCGGATGGTTCGACGGGCAGTCCGCCTCCGACTTTCCGGTCGACCATCTCGCAGTGCCGCTGCGTTTCCAGGATGGCGTGCTGCACATCGACGATGGCGAGGTGGGCAACCGCTCGGTGGGCGCGACCGTGCAGGGCCATGTCGACCTCGACCACGATGCGCTCGACCTGAATGGCACCTTGACCCCGGCGTTCGCCGTCAACGCCCTGCCCGGCCGTCTGCCGGGCGTGGGGCGTCTGTTCAGTCCCGAGCGCGGCGGCGGCGTTCTGTCGGCGACCTACACCGTGACCGGGCCGATCGCGGGGCCGAAGCTGCACGTCAATCCGCTGTCGGTGCTTCTGCCGGGCATTTTCCGCAAGATGGTGGAATAGGTGCGTCTCAGGGGGCGGCGTGCAGGCGTAGAAGCACGCCGCGTCGTTCGTCACTGATCAGAACCGATCCGTCGGGCAGGGGCTGCACGTCGGCCGGGCGTCCCAGCACCGTTCCGTCGGCCGCGCGGTCGTCGAGCAGAACGGTCTGTGCGCCGGTTGCGGGGTCGACCGCGACAACGCGATAGCCCGATGGCGTGCTGCGGTTCCACGACCCGTGCTCGGCGATCAGGACCCGCCCGCGCAACGCGGCTGGCGCGGCGGGGTCGCCGTCGAACCGCAGGCCCAGCGCGGCGACATGGGCCCCGAGCTTCACGACCGGCGGAGTGAAGGCCGAACAGGGGTGGCCCGCGCCGAATTGCGGATCGGCAAGATCGCCCTGATGGCAGAACGGATAGCCGAACTCCTGTCCGTCATGGTCGAGGCGATTGAGTTCGTCGGACGGCCGGTCGTCCCCCAGCCAGTCGCGGCCATTGTCCGTGAACCACAACGCGCCACGGGCGTCCCAGGCAAGACCCACCGAATTGCGGATGCCGAACGCGATGGATTCGGCGTGCGTGCCATCGGCCGAAAAACGCATGATCTTGCCGTAGTCATGCCCGATGGCGCAGATGTTGCATGGTGCGCCGATCGGCACATACAGACGCCCGTCGGGACCGAAGGCGATGAATTTCCAGTCGTGATCCCCCTCGCGCCAGGGCAGGTCGGCGATCAGGGTATCGGGCTTCGGCGGCGCGTCCAGATGCGCCTCGATATTGCGCAGGACCACGATCCGGCGTGTCGCGGAGACGAACAGGGCCCCGTCATGAAACGCGACACCCACCGGCTGCTGCAGTCCGGACGCCACGATCCGGACCTGCGGCGCGCCGGTCGCGTGTGGGGTTACGGCATAGACCACCCCGGCGGCCATCGAGCCGACGAAGACCGTGCCGTGCGCGCCCAGCGCGATTTCCCGCGCCGAGGGCAGGCCCGAGGCAAAGACCTCCACCGCAAGGCCCGGCGCCGCCCG
>NZ_JABXXR010000211.1 GCF_013376175.1 Ameyamaea chiangmaiensis | reverse complement strand
CCAGCAGATGGCGCAGGCCGATGCCCCGGCACGCCGTGCTCCAGGCGATGCCGAGCATCAGGTCCGTGGCCAGCTGGCACGCCACGGTGGCGGCAAAGCCGATCACGCCGATCGAGACGACGGCGCGCGCCACCGCGCCCGCGCCGACCCATGCGGTCGCGCCGGTCAGCAGGACAAGGCCCAGAATCGACAGAAGGAGCGTGATCTTCTTCAAGGCTGACGTGGACTTCCGGTCATATCTGGCGGCGGCCACGGTCAGGCCGCAGGTGGGGCGGGGACACCGGCCGCGCCGTTCGGGCTGCCTCGTCGTCGTCGCTCACTTACACCAGCGCGTCGTGGCATGCCAGCACCGACACCCTCCGGGCAGGCATTCCGGAGTTAACGGTATTTCACGATGTTGCGGACTGGCGCGATCGGTCGTGGCGTCCTATCGGATGAACTTCGCGGCCCGACGCGGGCCGATCGCCAGTTTCCGACCGAGGGAGCGTCGCCCGACATGACCGCACCGACATTGATCACTGGCGCCACGGGCTTCGTGGGTTCGGCCGTGGCGCGTACGCTGGCCGCGCGCGGGCACCGCCTGCGTCTGATGACGCGCCGCAACAGCGACCGCAGCAATCTGGCGGGGCTCGAGGCCGAACTGGTGGAGGGCGACCTGTCGTCGCCCGCGACCTTCGCCGAGGCCGTGCGCGGGTGCCGGTACGTCTTTCATGTCGCGGCGGATTATCGTCTGTGGGTGCCCGATCCGGCGCCCATGATGACGGCCAACGTCGAAGGCACGCGTCTTCTGATGCTGGCCGCGCAGGACGCGGGGGTGGAGCGGATCGTCTATTGTTCGTCCGTTGCCGCGCTGGGCCTGATCGGCGACGGCAGCGTGTCGGACGAAAACACGCCTGTGCACGAGCACGGCGTGATCGGGATCTACAAGCGGTCGAAATATCGGGCGGAGCAGGAAGTCCTGCGCCTGGTGCGCGAACGCGGGCTGGACTGCGTGATCGTCAACCCGTCCACGCCGGTCGGACCACGCGACATCAAGCCGACGCCGACCGGCCAGATGATTCTCGACTGCGCGGCGGCCCGGATGCCGGCCTATGTCGAAACCGGGGTCAACATCGTCCATGTCGACGATGTGGCCGAAGGGCATGCGCTGGCGCTGGAACGGGGGCGCACGGGCGAGAAATACATCCTCGGTGGCGAGGACTATCTCCTGCGCGACCTGTTCGCGATGACCTCGGAACTGGCGGGCGTTAAACCGCCGCGCATCAGCCTGCCGCAGGAGGTGCTGTGGCCGGTCGCGGTCGTCTCGGAGTGGCTGTCGCGCGGGTTCGGGATCGAGCCGCGTGTGACGCGGGAGATGCTGGCGATGTCGCGCAAGAAGATGTTCTTCTCATCCGACAAGGCGCGCGCGGAACTGGGCTACGCACCCCGCCCGGCGCGCGAGGCCGTGCGCGATGCGATCGACTGGTTTCGGGCCAACGGACGTCTCTGAGTCTCTGTCATGCTTATTCTCGCTGTCGTGTCCTGTCTCCTCTGGCTGGGTCTTCTGTTCGGCCATGGCCGTTTCTGGCAGGGAGGGCCGATCCTGGCCCCCGCGCGGCCCGCGGCACCGATTGCCCCGCGCGTCCATATCGTCGTCCCGGCACGCGATGAAGCCGAGTCGATCGAGGTCTGCCTCGCCTCGCTGCTCAACCAGGCCTATGACGGGCCACTGTCGGTCGTCCTCGTCAACGATCGCAGCACGGATCGGACGGCCGCCCTGGCCCGGGCGCTACCGGACCCGCATGGCCGGCTGACCGTCATCGACGGCGTGGAGCGGCCTGCGGGATGGAGCGGCAAGCTCTGGGCCGTCCATCAGGGCGTGGCCGCGGTCCGGGCGGCGTTCCCGGACGAGGCGGGCTTCCTCTTCCTGACGGACGCGGACATTCATCACGCGCCGGAGCACGTGGCCACACTGGTGCACAAGGCCGAGCGGGATGGTCTCGACCAGGTCTCCGAAATGGTCGCGCTGAACTGCGAAAGCCTGCCCGAACGGTTGCTGGTGCCGGCGTTCGTGTTCTTCTTCGCCATGCTGTATCCCTTCGACAAGGTGGCCGACTCGCGCTCGCGCGTGGCGGGGGCGGCGGGCGGTTCGATCCTGATCCGTCGCAGTCGCCTGGCCGAAATCGGCGGGATCGAGGTCCTGCGCGGGGCGCTGATCGACGATTGCACGCTGGCCGCGCACGTCAAGCGCAGTGGCGGCGGCCTGTATCTCGGGCACAGTCGTCTGGCGAAGTCCGTGCGTCCCTATCCGGACGCGCGGGACGTGTGGCGGATGATCGCGCGCACGGCATATGTGCAGTTGCGCTATTCGCCGGTCGCCCTCGTGGCGACGGTGTTGCTCATGCTGCTGGTGTGGATCGTGCCGCCTGTGGCGTCTGTGTTCGGACGTGGGCGCGTGCGTGTGTTCGGCGGCGCCGCGTGGGCGATGTCCACGGTGTCGTTCCTGCCCACGCTGCGGCGCTTCGGCCTGTCGCCGCTCTATGCGCTGGCGTTGCCCGGAATTGCCCTGTTCTATACCGGCGCGACGGTCCAGTCGGCGGTCGACCATCATTTCGGGCGGGGCGTGGTCTGGAAGGGGCGCGCCTACGCGGAGGGTGGCGCCTCGACCGTCGGGCCGTGACGGTGTAAGGCTGCGCCCGCATGCGTGATCGCGCGGCGTCACTCAGTGACGCAGGAGAGAACAGGACAGGTATGGACGAGACAACGCCCGTGGCCGTTGCCGCCAGGGCCCCGGGGCCGTCGTTCCGGTCAGACGCCGTGTGGGGCACCGAAGACCTGTCGTCCGGCAAGGGCGCGGGGGATGAGAATTTTCCGGTCGGTTCGATCCTGATCAGCCGCCGCCTCCGGCCGCACGTCAAAGCCTATTACGACTTCGCGCGCGTGATCGACGACATCGTCGACAATGCCGTCCTGACGCCAGAGGCCAAGATCGCGCGGCTCGACGCGATGGGCGAGGTGGTGCGTGGCGAACGGCCGCCGATTCCGCGTCGCGATGTCATGACGGCGCATGCCCTGCACGAGACGTTCCGGATCACCGGCGTGCCGGTCGAGACGGCGACGGACCTGATCGTCGCGTTCAGGCGCGATGCGGTCGTCGGGCGCTACCAGTCCTGGGACGCGTTGCTGGACTACTGCCGCTATTCGGCCAATCCGGTGGGGCGTTTCCTGTTGATGCTGCACGGTGAACCCGTCGCCACGTTCGGCCCGTCGGACGCTCTGTGTTCGTCGTTGCAGGTGCTGAACCACCTGCAGGACTGCGTGAAGGACCTGCATGAGCTCGACCGCTGCTACCTGCCGCTGCCGTGGCTGGAACGGGCGGGGGCGTCGCTGGCCGATCTCGATGGCGCGCGGGAGACACCGGGCCTGCGACGCGTGTTCGACGCATTGCTCGATGAGGTCGATCGTCTGAACCTGGAGGCGGCGCGTCTGCCCGCGCTGGTGCGCGACCGCCGCATGCGGCTGGAAGCGGCGGTCATTGTCGGGCTGGCGCATCGGCTG
>NZ_JABXXR010000210.1 GCF_013376175.1 Ameyamaea chiangmaiensis | reverse complement strand
AGGCATGGACGCGGCTGCGGCTGGTCTGGCTGCCTCTGTTGCGCGGCGCCCTGTACCTGGCCGTCCTGACGCTGTGTCTGGGCGCGGTGGCGATCGGGTGGAGCGCCTGTGGCGGGATGCGGCCGCCCGGCTGACGCGCGATTATTCGCGGCGCAGGATCTCGTCGGTCAGGAAGGAGGCAATGCGCCCGCTGACGAAGTCGCGCTTCAGGGCCGCTTCGTCATACTCGGTGCGGACCCACTCCATGAACGGCAGCCGCCCCTCCGCGTCGCGGCGGTAGCGCATGAAGAACGCATCGAGCACGCCGGTGCGTGCGCGGCGGAAATGGCCAAAGCGCCACGACAACTGGCGCAGGGCCTCCGTGGCTGTGCCCCCTTCGAACATGACGACCAGGGCCGAGGCCAGTCCGGCTCGATCGGCACCCGATTTGCAGTGCATCAGCATCGGGAACGCCAAGGTACGATACATCTGCTCGAACCGTTCGATGCGGTCGCGGTGCGGGGCGCCGCGGCTCTCGAACGCCATGTCCAGATGGGCGATCCCGATAGTGCGCGCGGCGGTGCGCGACAGGGCGTCCGACCCGCATTGCCGATGACCCCGCAGATTGACCAGCGTGCGGATCCCGAAACGGCGCACCAGCCGCCGCAGACGGCCCGGCGTGGGGTGATTGCAGCGATAGACCTTGCCAGGGATGACAGCGTGAACATTCGTCCAGACCAGCCGGAAGACCGCGTGGTCGACGAACAGGCTGTCGTTCCAGGCGGCGAGCCTGCCGCGCCGGGTACCGAGTGATCCGCTGAACACGCTTGCCTGTCGCCCCGTCATTGTGTTGAACCGCCGCTATGTCTCATCGGGCGGCGTCCGCGTCAATTCCGCCGATGTCGGACGCGGAAGGTGCCTTGATCCTGCCACGGTGGCGCGGTCAGATCGTCTATTGAGTTCAGGAGGTTCGTGCCATGCGTGTCATACGGCCTGTTATCGCCCTTGCGACGGCCATTGCTCTTTCGGGCTGTTATTACGGTCCCCCCCATCCGCCCGGCTGGGGCCCCGGGTGGCATCGCGGCTATTACGGCGGCCGTGGTGGCTGGTATGACGACCGTGGCGGCTGGCGCGGCGACTATCGCCGTGGTGGCTGGTATCGCTGAGGTGTCGGCCGGGTCGTCGTCTGACGCATCCGGCCGCCGGGCCGCCGGTCAGTCGTAGGCGCGGCTGACCAGGGCGTCCTGGACCGCGCGCTCGGCCTGGTCGATCGCGACGTTGGTGAAGGCCGATGCACCCGCGTCTGCATTGGCGATCGACACGCGACCATAGGGGCGGCGCCCGATGATGTGCGGTTGCTCGGCATCAGGAAACGCGGGATCGCCCAGCGTGTCATAGGTGTAGGCATAGCCGTGGGGCCAGCGGTTGACGGTCAGGCCGAGGATGTCGCGGGCGCTGTCGAATCCGTAGGGGCCGAAAATCTGCTGTAACTGATCGCATGTTGCGGCCTCAATCGTCTTGAACGAGGTGGCGAGCATCTCCGCGCGACCCATCCGGTTCTGTTCCTTGCGGGGATGACCGGGAAAGTTCGGGTTGCGCAGCATATGCAGCGTGATCGGCTCATCCGGCGAACGC
The DNA here is from genome assembly GCF_013376175.1 of Ameyamaea chiangmaiensis. Lineage (GTDB taxonomy): Bacteria > Pseudomonadota > Alphaproteobacteria > Acetobacterales > Acetobacteraceae > Ameyamaea > Ameyamaea chiangmaiensis. Next base: position 1,933 of record NZ_JABXXR010000210.1, on the reverse strand, counting down.
ACGGTGTCGAACGCTGCGAAGCGTGCCGGGCTGTCCAGTAGGAGATGTTGGTAATAGCCGTTTGGCACCATCAGGTTTTCGATACCCGCCTGTTTCCAGGCGCGCCAGTTCGACAGCACGACGCTGGCGTACATCATCGGCACCTTTGACGGGTATTTCAGTGCGGCTTTCTGCGCATCGGGCAGTTCGGGCATGATGTAGGGAATGATGTTGTTGAAACAGGCCAGAATAACATTGTCCGCCGTGACGGCGTGCCGCACCGGATCGGACCCGTCAGGTTTCTGATAGACCACACGGACCGGGGCGATACGCCCGGTCGCCTTGTCGGCGGCCGGGGCGCTGCCTGTATGCTCGACACGCACGACCATCTGTCCCAGCCGTATGCGCACCGGCGACGACGCCCGGTCCAGAGTGCCATAGTCGGCGCGGGCGGTTACGATGCTCTCCATGGTCTGGGGCGTCCCAAACAGCCCCGGCACCAGCCGCCCGGCCAGAAGACGGGCGATGGACGCATTGCCGTCGGGGAAATGGAATGTCTCGGACTCCACGATCGGGTCCTGCGCGACCGCCATGCCAGCGAAGCCCGGGGCGCCGTAGCGCAGTGCGCTGAAGGCCGGACATGTGTCGAGGCGCATATTGTTGCGGTAGGCGGCTCCGGCGAAAAACGCCACGGCCTGGTCGGGCAGGCGCGCATATTGGCGCAGAAACGTCTCGTAGCTGATGCGCTCCAGAAGGGCGCGGCGCGCCTCGGGCGTCATGTCGGGCAGAGGGTTCGCATCGCGCGCATGCAGCTTCACCAGCGCCCGGCGCGCGGCGTCGTCCAGTGGTGTCTGCTGCCAGAATGTGTCCGTCGCCGCCTCGGAGTACCCTGCTACGATGCGATCGGCGCCAAAATGCGCCTTGTCGAAAAACACGCCGCGCGTCATGCCGGCAAAACGCGTCGGCTGTTCGATGCGGCTTTTGCGCGACAGGTCGATCCCCAGTTCGGACAGCAGCGCCTTGGCCGTAAAGCTATAGGGGAAAGGCGTTTCGATGCTCATGGTGCCGCCGTAGGACAGCAGCATCCGGTTGCCGACATGGAACTCGTTGCGTTTGGCATGGCCGCCGAAATCATCGTGGTTGTCGATGATCAGGATACGCGTCTTCGGTCCCAGTGCCTGACGGTAGAACCATGCGGCACTCAGCCCGGATATGCCGCCGCCCACGACCACCAGGTCATAATGCTCGCCCGTATCCTGTGCCGCCACGGGCCCGGTGAAGGCGCCGTCGCGGGCGGCGTGCGCGATTTCGAACGAGCCCGGATACTGGCCGCGAAGGCCCTGCGCCGTGGGCGGATAGGATGTCTGCGCCGCGTGCGCCGACCGTGGGCGTTCACCTGCCAGAAGCGAGGCGAGGGTCGCGGCGGAGACGCCGTTGATGAAGTCGCGTCGTTGCACGTCTGCGTCTGTCCCGTTCCATCGTCGTGCCGCCTGCGGACAGTCGTGCACACACCACACGTGCCATGCACCGGTCGCCCGCACGAACCGGCATTCGTGCGGACATAGTAGGACGATTTTGTTGCCGGAACAAACCGCATGCCCGGCGCGGTGCCTGATATGCGTTTCGCCGTCCCGCGTTCTGCGCTACGTTTCCGGCAACGTCGCTTCGGGGAGATCGGTCGTGGTGCGCGTCCTGCGCCTGTTCGTGATGATACTGGGATGTGCGGGCGTTTGGGCCCTGCCGGTGGAGGCACGTGTCGCGTCCGCGCCCTGTGGCATGACGATGGCCGGTCATATTGCGGCACACGCTACCGCCCCTGCGGGCATGGACGGGGGCATGATGCGCACCCTGGGTCCGTCCGCCCCACGGCATGGACCGGACGCGCCGTGCTGCCATGTCGCGACGATGCCGGCGTTCCTGCCGCAGCGCGCGCCGGTCGCGCTGCGCCGGAGCG
>NZ_JABXXR010000209.1 GCF_013376175.1 Ameyamaea chiangmaiensis | reverse complement strand
CCCGGCGGCCCGCGCGCGCATCAGCGGCCCGGGACGGTCGGCCCGCGCGTCGGGTCTTCACCGGGCCAGTCGACCAGATGATCCTCGACGGCGCCGGCATGTCGTTCGCTGATGATGCGTCCCGCTGCGGAAATCCCGGCTTCCCGAACCGTCTCGGCGCGGCCCGAGACAAGCGGGTGCCACCAGGGTAGGTCCCGTCCCTCCTGAAGGCGGCGATAGGCGCAGGTTGGCGGCAGCCAGTCGATCGTCTCCAGCATCGCCGGCGTCAGGCTGATGCAGTCCGGCACCTTGGCCTGCCGGCGCGGATAGTCGCGGCAGCGGCAGGTCGCCACGTCCAGCAACCGGCACGCCACCTCGGAAAACAGGATCTCGTCGGTGTCGTCGTCACGCAGCTTGTGCAGGCAGCAACGTCCACACCCGTCGCAGAGCGATTCCCACTCGGCAGCGCTCATCTCCGCCAGGGATTTGGTGGTCCAGAAGGGCTTGGTTACGGGCATGAGGCCATAAACCGGAAGCCGCGCTGCCCGCGCAAGTAAAATTACCCCCGCGCGCGCGGTACCCGCTCACTGGCGAATGGCGCGGGCCAGAACGTTCTGCGATTCCAGGGACACCGGCAGGGTAGTGTTGGTGACTGCAACGCCGCGCCAGCCCGCGCCGAGCGCGGTATAAAGGTCAATGGCGTCGCGCAGCCGTTCGAGGCGTGCCAGAGCTTCGAGATTCTGCGCGTTCAGGGTGCTCCGCTGTGTGGTCAGTACGTCCAGGAAACCGATCAGGCCCGCGCCGTACAGGCGTTCGGCGCGGTCGCGGGCGGTCGCACTGTCGACGGCGGCGCGATGCAGCAGGGCGTTATGCTCCTCGTCATCATGCCAGGCGGCCATGGCGTCCTCGACCTCCTTGAAGGCCTTGAGCACCGTCTGGCGATAGGTCAGGCGGCTGGCCTCGGCCATGGCCTGGGCCGCGTGAATCTGCGCCGTATACTTCCCGCCATGCATCAGCGGGACGCTGGCCATCATCAGGAACTTCCAGCTCAGCGCGCCCGCCTCGAACAGCTGATACATGGCCGACGCGTTCGGATTGAACGACAGAGGAATAACGAAATTCGGGTAAAGCTGCGCCACGGCCACGCCGACCCGCGCCGTGTCTTCCGCGTAATGACGCTCGGCCATGCGGATGTCGGGGCGGTTGGCGATCACGATCGACGGCAGGGTGGCGGGAAAACCCGGGACGCTGGGCAGGTCCTGATAGACCTTGAGCTGCGCCTCGGTCGTGCCCGGCATCTGGCCCAGCAGCACGTCGATCGCGTGGGTCAGCTGGGAAATATGGGTCTTCAGCGGCTCGCGCGCGGCGGTCTGGCTGTCGAGTTCGGCCTGCGCCTGCGCGATCTGGAGCGTGTTGCCCACGCCCTCGACATACAGGCGGTTGGTCAGGTCGAGCGCATCCTGCGCCACGCGGATGTTGTCGTTGGCGATCTTGAGCTGCAACTGCGTCGCGCGCAGCGTGACATAGTCGGTCGCGAGTTCGGACAGCATGGCCAGCAGCACGGCGCGCCGGCTCTCGATGCTTTGGTCGAACACCCGGTCCTGAGCCTCGACGGAACGACGGATGCGACCGAACAGATCGATCTCCCACGTCGCCTCGACACCATACGACAGATAGGACGAACCGGGCCGATTCTGGGGATTGCCCGGGCGGATGGGCCAGTTGTCGACGTTGATGGAATAACGCGCATCACCGTTGGTGGTGTTGGCGTCGATCTGTGGGTACCAGGCCGACACCGCCTCGTCGTGCAAGGCGCGTTCGGCCAGAATCCGTTGCCCCGCGACCTGCAGGTCGTAGTTACCCGAGATCGCCTTGGCGACCAGCGCGTTGAGCATCGGGTCGTGGAATTCCGCCCACCACTGCGTCATCTCGTGGTTGGCGCGCGCGATCTCGTCCGCGGTGGCGTCGTGTTCGGCCTCGGTGAATCCCGACGGCAGCGTCATGCGGTCGGGCTGGTAGTTGGGCCCGACGGTGCAGTCCGTCAGCATCAGGACAGCCCCGAGCATCAGCCCCGTCCTGCGCAGGCGCGTGGAAGTCATGATGCGCATCACAGGTGGTTCTGCAGCCATGTCGCCAGACGCCCGTGCGAGCCGCGTGCCTCGGGTCCGACGCTGATCGTCGCGGTCATGCCGGCGGCCAGGGTCACGCCCGGCGGCACACGGTCGAGATGCACGCGCACCGGGATGCGCTGCGCCAGACGGACCCAGGTAAAGATCGGGCTGACATCCTGCAGGCCGAGGCGGTCGGGATTGCCGTTCTGGTCGTTGATGCCCCGCGCAATGGACACGACGTGACCCGGCAGGATCTGGCGATAACCCATCAACTTGACGCGGGCCACGTCGCCCACATGCACGCCCCACATCTTGGTTTCTTCGAAATAGCCATAGACCCAGAAGGAATCGGCGTCGATCACCGCAAGTCGCGCCTGCCCGGCCGTGGCGTAGTCGCCCACGCGCAGATTGAGGTTGGTGATGAAGCCGTTGACCGGAGAATAGAGCACCGAACGTTGCAGGTTCAGGCGCGCGACATCCAGAGCCGAACGCGCGGCGTCGACGGCGGCCTGCTGCGTCTCGACGCTGGAGTTGAAGCGCTCCTGCTCTTCGGCCGAGACGATGCCGCCCAGCCCCATGCGACGACGTGCGTCGCTCTGGCGCAGTTTCAGCTCGGCGTCCGCGCCGGCCAGACGAGCCTCGGCCTCGGAGATCGCGAGACGGAAACGTACGGGGTCGAGAACATACAGCGGATCGCCCCGATGGACGTACTGGTTGTCCACCACCGGCACCTGCACCACCGTCCCGGAGACTTCGGGCGCCACGTCGACCACATAGACGCGCACGCGCCCGTCACGCGTCCAGGGCGCGACCATGTAGGTGTTCCACAACGTGAAACCGAGCACCACAGCGGCTCCCACCACGATCAGTGTCAGAACTACCCGGATGAGAGTACGAAGCAATAACATTGAGGCGTCTCTTCGATGCGTTCTTGTTGCGGCGCCGCGGTGGGCGCCAGGGCAGGCGTCAGGGCAGGCGCCCCGTCAGGCGTAGGACACAAGCAGGCACAGCACGCACGTATAAAGTGCGATTTCGAACAGGGCGACATGCCAGAACCATTTCATGATTCCGGTTCGCCACAGCACGAAGCGCAGGATCATGGTCAGCGGTATGGCCGCCACGGCGTAGACCACGATCGGTGCCATGAACACGCCGAACAGGTCGAATTCGGTCATCATCGCGCCATTACTCCGGACTCCATTCTCCAGCTTGTGGGCGTCACCAGCGCATCGTCGAAACCCGGCATCGAGCGCGTGCGTTGCAAGGGTCCGGCACGGTCGAAGAAGCCGGGCGCGGAACCGACAAGATAGGAAATCTGTAGCAAGGCTCCCGCGACGCGACGGCCTGCGACCGCGTGCGGGCCGGTCGCCGACTGGGCCATATCGAGTATCTGCCGGGCGTGGTCGCGGATGATGTCGGCCGCGCCATGCGGATCGCGCCGCACGCGCGACAGGGCACCCATCGCGTCGAGCAGGGCCGCGCGCGT
>NZ_JABXXR010000208.1 GCF_013376175.1 Ameyamaea chiangmaiensis | reverse complement strand
CAAGGTGACCGATGAGTCGGCCGAGCCGGTGAAAGCCCCGCCGCCCAAGCCCGCGCCGCCCGCGCCGAGCAAGGCCGTGAGCCCGCCTGCCCCGCAGACGGAAACCAAAGCCCTGCCGGACACGCAGCTTCCGTCGCACATCACGCAGCCTGAGAAGGCAGCGAAATCGACACCCGACAGCCATTCGCTGCTGGCGACGCTGGATGCGTTCCGTGCCGACCAGAAGCAGACGCATGCCCCCAAGGCACGCGCCAACCCCGATCAGGGCGGCGCCCCCAACGGCGGCGGCTCGCCCGATGGCGATATCACGCGCGCGCTGAGTGCAGCCGACCAGCGCGCGGTCGGTGGCTCGGTGCGGCGCTGCTATGCCGAGGACACGGCTGCGCGTAATTATGCCCAATTCTCCGCGCATCTGATCGTGACCATCGACGCCACCGGCGAGGCGCGACTTGTCGAATTCGCACCGGAAACGGCGGCGAAAATGAACGCCGACCCCTCTTACCGCGCTTTGGCGGAACGCGCACGGGACGCGGTGCTCAGCCCGACCTGCTCGAAGCTTCCGATTCCGCAGAACCTGCTGGGGCAGACCCGGCAACTGAAATTCGTCTTCCGCCCCTAAGTCCGGGCACTGGAGAACATGAGTATGGCTCGCAGCGACTTTCCCCTGATTTCCGATCATGACGCCTCGGCTCTCGCGGGCCTGCTGGGACGACGCAGCCTGCTGGGGACGGGCGGCGCCTTGCTGGCGGCCCCGCTGTTCGCGCCCGGCCATGCCTTCGCCCAGCAGGCCGGTGCCCCGGGTGCCGCGGAAATCACGGTCGATCAGGCACGCAGCGAGCCGATTCCGATCGCCATCCCCTCCTTCGGTCCTGGGCTGGGCGAACAGATCACACGCGTGATCACCGACGACCTGAACAATTGCGGGCTGTTCCGCGTGCTGCCCGCCAGCCCTGCAGCCGCGACGCCCGATTTCTCCACCTACAAGGCGATGGGCGCGCGCGCGCTGGTCAGCGGTACGACGGCCGGCGAGGGCAACGTGCGCGTCGAGATGCGTCTGTGGAACGTGCTGTCCGGCACCCAGCTTCAGGGCACGGCCTACACCACCAACGGCGCGAACTGGCGCCGGATCGCGCATATCATCGCCGACGTGATCTACGAGCGGATGCTGGGCGAGAAAGGCTATTTCGACACGCGCATCGCCTATATCGCCCGGACGGGTTCGCGCGCGCGTCAGACCACGCGTCTGGCGGTGATGGACCAGGACGGCGCCAACACGCGCATCCTGACCGGCGGAGAATGGCTGACGCTGACCCCGCGCTTCAACCCGGTGCGCGACCAGATCGCCTTCATGTCCTATGCCGACAACCGGCCCCGGGTCTATCTGTTCGATCTGGGCTCCGGCCGGCAGCAGATGCTGGGTGAGTTCTCCGGAATCTCGTTCGCGCCGCGGTTCTCGCCCGATGGCCGCTCGGTGGTGCTTTCGGCCACGCGCGGAGCCGGGTCCGATATCTACATCGTCGATCTGGCCAGCCGTGCGAAACGCCAGATCACCAATTCGGGCGCGATCGACACCAGCCCCAGCTTCAGCCCCGACGGGTCGCAGATCGTGTTCAACTCCGACCGGGGCGGCAGCCCGCAGTTGTATGTCATGAGCGCGGGTGGCGGTGGCGCACGACGCATTTCCTACGGCAACGGCCAGTATGGCTCGCCCGTCTGGTCACCACGCGGCGATCTGATCGCGTTCACGCGCATCGCCAATGGTGGATTCTCGCTGGGCGTGATGTCCCCGGACGGCAGCGGCGAGCGTATCATGACCGAGGGCTTCACGGTCGAGAGCCCGACCTTCTGCCCCAACGGGCGCGTCATCGCCTTTTGCCGTCAGACCCGTGCCGGGGCGGGCGGCGCGGGCTTTGCGTCCAGCGTCGCAACGGTCGACGTGACCGGCTTTCATGAACATGTGGTGCCGACCTCGACCGGTGCTTCCGATCCGGCGTGGTCGCCGCTCAACGGCTGAGACCGACGTTCGGCGCGGGTCTGTCCGGCGTTCCGTAAACGCTGGTCAGACCACCACGAAACGCGAGCTAACTGGTGCAAAAAAATCACTTTTTGGGCTAGCGCAATGAAATTTGTGTTTAAGGCGCTGAATCGCTTGACCACCGTTGGCGTGTATGGCTAACCGAGCGCTGGTCGCCAGCGTTCGCCAAAGTTCTCTCCGCCCCGCGGATCGGAGAACCGAACGAGAGCCGAGACCAGGCTACCATCCGGCTTAACCCTTGTTTTATCTTCATGTTCCCTATGCGGAACCGATCCCAGGATCAAAACCAATGAGATTGAAGCTTCTCGGTGCAATCGGCCTTGCCGTGCTTCTCGCAGCATGCTCGGACAAGTCCAACACCGGCGCCGCCAATGGCGCGGGCGCCACGGCGCAGGAAACCGGCCCGGCCCCCGGCAGCGAAGCCGACCTCGTCGCCAATGTTGGCGATCGCGTCTTCTTCGATCTGAACAAGAACACGCTGTCCAGCGACGCGCAGGCGACTCTGGACCGTCAGGCCGCCTGGCTTGCGAAGTATCCCCAGGTCAGCATCGAACTCGCCGGCAACTGCGACGATCGCGGCACCGAGGAATACAATATCGCTCTGGGCGAGCGTCGCGCCAACGCCGCGCGCGACTATCTGGTCGCCAAGGGTGTCGCGGCCTCGCGCATCACGACCATCTCCTACGGCAAGGACCGTCCGACCGCCACCGGCGACGACGAGCAGTCCTGGGCGCAGAACCGCAACGCGATCACGGCCGTCCGCTAATACGGGCCTGATCCTTGCGCGGGCGGTCTGCCGCCCGTCTGCACCACCATGCCCCGGGCATGGTCTGACCGGCCGGGTGACTTATCACCCGGCCGGTTTTGTTTTACAGCCTGTCTGACAAAACGTCGTGTCCGGCCGTGCCCGGCCATGAAAGGGCCATGGTAGGCACGTGTTCTCCGCCATCGGCCCTGCGCGATCCGCCGGGCCGCAGCGCCCGGGGTCCGCATGCCCGGCACACCCGGACCGGCGCTTTTCAGATCGTCGCCTTAACGGACAGGGGCTTTGCCCGATCTGGCCGCTTGTCTCTGGGATGTGAACCATGTCGTCTGTCGCCTCGCGTCTTTTTCATGCCCACCGTCCCGCGCGTCTGTGCCTGCCGATCCTGACCGCGGCCATGCTTCTGGGCGGCAGCACCGCCGCCTTCGCCCAGATGACCAGCCGCGAGGCGATCGAGCTTCAGAACCAGTTGGCCGAGCTGCGCCAGCAGATGAACCAGATGCAGTCCACGCCCGCACCGTCGATGGCGCCTCCGTCCTCCTCGTCCGCCCCGGCGCCGATGAACGGCGACCTGACGGCGCAGTTGCTCGACCGGGTCTCCACCCTGGAACAGCAGGTCCGCGACATGCGCGGCCAGCTCGATGAACTGAACAATCAGGTGCAGCAGCAGAACGCCACGCTGGGCAAACGTCTCGACGACATGAACTTCGCGATGCAGAACGGCGGCCGGTCAGGCGGGGGCGCCGCGCCAGCCGTGCCCGCAGCAGCCGGGCCGGCCC
>NZ_JABXXR010000207.1 GCF_013376175.1 Ameyamaea chiangmaiensis | reverse complement strand
CTCCTGCAGGCGCGTCAGGGCCGCGCGGCGTTCCTCGTCGCGCGAGACGATCGCGCCGGCCACGGGCGACACGCCACGGCGGGCGAGGTCGGCATCGAAAGCAGCGGGGTCGGCGCGCAGCGCGCGAAGGTCATGCATCGGTTGTTCAAGCCTCTTCGAGTGTGTCCGTCGGCCGGGGTTCGACCATGCGGGCCGACAGGATCGAAATCTCATACAGTCCGATCAGCGGTACGGCGAGACCGGTCTGGGTGATGACGTCCGGCGGCGTCAGCACGGCCGCGACGACGAACGCGCCGACATAGGCATAGCGGCGATACTTGCGCAGCCCGGCGGAGGTGACGATGCCCACCCGCGCAAGCAGTGTCAGCACGACCGGCAGTTCGAACGCGACCCCGAACGCCATGATCAGTTTCATGACCAGCGCCAGATATTCCGACACCTTCGCCTGAAGCTGGATCTGCAAACCGTCATCGCCGCCCGAGGTCTGGAACGACAGGAAAAAGCGCCAGGCGAACGGAAAGATGAAGTAATAGGCCAGAGCTGCGCCCAGAAGGAACAGGATCGGAGTCGCGACCAGAAACGGCGCGAAGGCCCGCTTTTCCGACCGGTACAGGCCCGGCGCGATGAAGATCCAGGCCTGCACGGCCAGCATCGGGAACGACAGGAACGACGCGCCGAAGAACGCGACCTTGATATAGGTGAAAAATGCCTCGTACAGCGCGGTGTAGATCAGATGCGGCTGTTCGCCCTTCTGGCGCATGATCTCGCCCAGAGGCCGCGCGAGAAACAAGTAGATCTGGCCCGCGAAGTGATAGCACAGCAGGAAGCACAGACCGAACGTGGCCGCCGACCAGATCAGCCGCCGGCGCAGCTCGACCAGATGGTCGAGCAGGGGCATCGGCTCGTCGTTGATGGTATCGTTTTCCAGAGTCATCTCTCCCGGCAGATCGCGGCGTCAGTCCGCCTGCTCCGGCCCCTCATGAACGGCGACGCGCTGGCCACCATGCAGTACCCGGGTCGGCGGCAGGAAGGCGGGCGGACGGCGACGCGCGCGGTCGGCCGCCAGACGACGCGCGACCATTGGCGGCAAAATCGGTGGCGGCAAGGGCTGCGGCTCGGCAATGTCGTTTCCGACCGGGGCCGCATCATACGGAGGTGTATAGTTCGCAATGACGGGCGCGGGCAGCGCCGCCACCGGGACCTCGGTGCGCACGGGTCCCGGGCGCGCGGTGAAATCGGGCGACGACAGGCCCTTGCGAATCGTCCTGTCACCATCAAGCGCGTTGATGACGCGGTTGCGGATGCCGCCGCCCCGGAAATCGCGCAGGTTGTCGCGCACCTCGGTCAGGTCGGCCTCGCGCACGAAATCGTCTACGTGGGTCTGGAACTCGGACGCCATGCGGCGCGCCTTCTTCAGCGCGCCGGTGACGGAACGGATGGCGACCGGCAGGTCCTTGGGCCCGATGAAGATGATCGCCACGATGCCGATCAGGGCGAATTCGGACCATGCAAAATCAAACATCGTTCCAGCCGCACACCTTGGGGCCCCTGCCCTCGTCCGGTTCCTGACCTATCACGCCGCGTCGTCGGCGCCAAACGGACGGCCGCCGCAACACTCAGCTGCCCGGATCGTCGCCCGGATCGTCGAGCCCGGGCGCAGTGCCTTCGTCGGGCATTCCGTCGGCAGGCGGGGCGGCCGTCTCTGGCGCGGATCCGTCGTCCGGCGAGTTGCTCTCTGCCGCCGAGGCGGTCGGCATCTCGATCTGCGGCACGTCGACCATCAGTTCCTCACGGCGGGGCAGATCGCGCAGGTCGCGCAGCCCGAAATGACGCAGGAAATCGGCTGATGTACCCCACAGCACCGGACGCCCCGGCACTTCCTTGCGGCCCCTGGGCACGATCAGGACTTCTTCCAGCAACCCGTCGAGCACGCTCTGGCTCAGCGCCACGCCACGGATCGCCTCGATCTCGGCGCGGGTGCAGGGCTGGTGATAGGCAACGATCGCCAGCGTCTCCATGGCCGAGCGACCCAGCCGGCGCGGGCGTTCGACCAGCTTCGTCAGGGCGGGCGCCAGTGCGGCGTCGGTGCGGAACTGCCAACCGCCCGCGACACGCACGGGTGCGACGCCGCGCCCGTCATACAGCGCGACGACACCCGCCATTACGGCGGCGACATACGCCGCGAGGTCTTCCACCTCAGGGGGCACGGCCTCCTGCCCCACCAGCATCTCGGCCACCGCGCGGTCGCTGACCGGTTCGGTACTGGCGAAGATCATCGCCTCGGCCAGACGCAGGGCGCGCGGGTCGGGGGCGACCGCGTCGGCGCGCCCCACCGCAAGGTCCGAGGTCGGCACGACCGTGTCCTCGATCAGGGTCGCCACAGGCTCCGCCGGCTCCATGGCGTGTGGTTCCATGGCGTCCAGGGCCGGAGCCTGGGCGTCATCAGCTGCGCTGGGACGATCGGTCATGGTGTGGCCTCTTCCTCGTCATCGGTCGGGCGCGCGGCCTGCGGACGCAGCAGGATCTCGCCGAACTGGGCCTCCTGCCGCAACTCCAGTTCGCCGCCCTTGGCCATTTCCAGCCCGGCGATCAGCGTCCCGGCCAGAGCCGCACGTCGCATGCGGCGTGCCTCGGCGTCATCCTTGGGCACATCCGGCAGCACGTCAGGCACGATCGAATCGAGCGAGAACCACGCCCCGGCGCCCCCCTCGCCAGGCACCATGTCCGCACCCAGCAGCCGGCGCAGGCGGCCCAGCGCCTCCTGCACCGTCCAGAAGCGCAGTCGACGCGGCGCATAGGTCCGCTTGCGCGCCGTGCGCCGTATCGCCGCCATATAGGCGGCCATCAGCGCGCCCATGTCGAGCTTCAGGCCCGACCGGTCGATCGCGCGCAAATCCTCGGCCGCGCCGCGGGCGAACACCTCGTGCCCCAGACGCGGACGGTCGGCGAGCCACCGCGCCGCCAGCCGCATGCGCTCAAGCTCCATCAGCCGCGCAGCGAGAAGCTCCGACGCTTCCTCGGCCTCCAGGTCGGCGCCGTCCTCGGTCGGCAGCAACAGTCGCGACTTGAGCCAAGTCAGCCACGCCGCCATCACCAGCCAGTCGGCCGCGAGTTCAAGGCGAATACGCCGCGCCGACTCCACCACCGCCAGATATTGCTCGACCAGCGCCAGGATCGAGATACGCGCCAGATCGACCTTCTGCGCCCGCGCGAGGTCAAGCAACAGGTCGAGCGGCCCCTCGAACCCGTCGAGATGCAGCAGGGGGGAGCGCGGAAGGTCGTCCGGAACGCCGTCGGGCGGCACCCCCTCCTCCGCGCCGGCGTCGGCGGCCAAGACTAGAACCGGGCGAGGGTGCAGGCCACGCCCTGCGCCTTGGCATGGGCACAGAACTCCGTCGCGTCAGCGATGGAGGTAAAGCCACGGGTGCGCAGACGAAAGAACACGCTGCCAGCATGTTCGACACGCTCGACCACCGGCGTGCGGCCGGCGAACAGCCCCGGGGCGGCTTTCGTCAGGCGTGCCCACTCCGCCTGTGCCGAGGCCTCGGACGCCAGCGCCGCCAACTGCACGCCATAGGCGCTGCTGGCGGC
>NZ_JABXXR010000206.1 GCF_013376175.1 Ameyamaea chiangmaiensis | reverse complement strand
GGTTGCCGCCGCGCCGCAGCCGCCCCCGGCGACCGAAGCGGTGGTCGTCCTTGGCGCGGGCGCGTCGCGTCAGACGCAGACGCTTGGCCGTTCCGAAATCATGAAGATGACGCCGGGCACAAGTCCGCTCAAGACACTCTCCAAGCTGCCGGGCGTGATGTTCACGTCGTCCGACCCGCTGGGCGCGTATGAATGGTCGCAGCAGATCATCGTGCGCGGCTTTGACCAGAGTCGCCTCGGGTTTACCATGGATGGTATCCCGCTGGGCGATCTGGCCTATGGCAACGACAATGGCCTGAGCATCGGACGCGCGCTGCAGACCGAGAATAACGGCTCGTCGACCCTGGCGCAGGGCGCGGGTGCGCTGAGCGTGGCAGCGTCGAACGATCTGGGCGGCGCGATGCAGTTCACCTCGATCGACCCGACGGACAAATTCGGTGTCGATGTCGCCGGCACAGTCGGCAGCTACGGCACCTATCGCACCTTCGCGCGCGTCAATACCGGCGTTCTGCCCGGTGGCGGCAAGCTGTATTTCAGCTATGACTGGCAGGATGCGAACAAGTGGAAGGGCGACGGCCAGCAGCGCCAGCAGCAGGCGAACGCGAAATTCGTCCAGCCGCTGGGCGAGCACGCGAAACTGACCCTGTTCGCCGACTGGTCGCAGCGCCGGGAAAACGACTATCAGGATCTGTCGCTCAGCCTCATCCGCCGCGACGGCTACAACCTCGACAACATCACCGGGAATTACCAGCTCGCGCGCCAGATCGGCGCGGCCTACCAGAGTGGGGGCACGATCCCGGCACCCTACAAGACGGTCGACGACGTCTATTACAACGCCGCCGGCCTGCGTGACGACTTCCTGTCCTATGGCCGCCTTGATTTCGATCTCGCGCCGCATCTGACCGGTTTCGTCACGGGCTACGGGCATCTGGACACCGGGCAGGGTGTGTGGGTCACGCCCTATGTGCCCTCGCCGAACGGCAACCCGCTTTCGACCCGCACGACCGAATACGATATCCATCGTACCGGCATGCTCACAGGCCTGAAATACGAGCTCAAGCGTCACACCATCGAAGGCGGCTTCTGGTTCGAGAACAACGATTTCGAGGAAGCGCGCCGCTATTACTCGCTCTCACCCAACGGCGCGCCGTCGAGCATCCACTGGTATACCAATCCGTTCGAAACCCAGTGGCAAAATAATTTCAACACGAAAACCTATCAAATTTACCTGCAGGATACGTGGCGCGCGACCGATCGCCTGAAAGTCAATGTCGGTTTCAAATCGCTGATCGTGAACAATTCGTCCACGTCGGTGCCGACGAATTACTCGCCCCTGCCGCAGATCGCGCAAGGCTCGATCAGTGCATCGAACGGGTTTCTGCCCCAGTTGGGCGCGAACTATCGCATCAACCATAACAACGAACTGTTCGCTGACTTCGCCCGCAACATGAACGCGTTCGTCAGCTCGGGTACCTCGGGCCCGTTCTCGACCACGCAGTCGGGTTTCGATGTGGTCAAGAACACCCTCAAGCCCGAGATGTCATACACCGAAGAGCTGGGCTACCGGTTTCATAACCAGGTCGTTCAAGCCAGCCTCACCGGCTATTACGCCGAATTCCAGAATCGTCTCCTGTCGTTCACCCAAGGGTCGGGCATCGAGGGCAACCCGTCGGTGCTGCAGAATGTCGGCGGCGTGACCACCCGTGGCGTGGAGATGGCCTCTACGTGGCGCTTTGCCCAGAACTGGTCCATCTACGGATCGTTTTCCTGGAACGATTCCTTTTACAACAACAATATTTACGCTTCGGACGGTTTGCTGTACGCCCAGACCAAGGGCAAGAATGTCGTGGCAACCCCGCGCATGCTTGCCAATGTGCAGCTGTCCTATGATGACGGCACGGTCTGGGGAAATGTCCTGATGCAGTATCAGGACCGCCGCTACTATACCTATTCGAACGATGCCTATGCGCCGGCGAATGCGATCTTCAACCTGGCGCTGGGCTACCGCTTCCACCAGCACAACATCGTCCTGCGCGGGCTGGAGGCGCAGATCGACGTCACCAACCTGTTCGACAAGCACTATATCGCCACGGTCGGCTCCAACGGGTTCGTGGTCTCCGATCCGTCGGGCACGTTCCAGACGCTTCAGGCCGGCTCGCCCCGCATGGTGTTCTTCACCCTGCGCAAGCACTTCGGCTGAACCGACGCGCGGGCGCCCCGAACAGGGCGCCCGTTCCTCAGGCGCTCAGATGAGCGCGCAGCGCCTCATCGACCTGATACAGCGCACGGATACGCGCCGCCTGTTCCGGGGTGGCCGATATCCTGTCCGCGCCAGTCTCGTTCAGGTGGGGGATGGACAGGCCATCGAGGCCCGGCACCAGATGCGTGATCCGATCCAGGGCGCGCATGTCGATCAGACGATCGACGGCCAGCGCCCCATGCCGGTCGGTCACGTACCACGCTTGCGGGCGGAAGACATGGTCCAGACGATAGGGCGTGTGCAGCCGCGCCCCGACATACGCGATAGCGTCGTCGAGGGTGTTGAGCGTGCGATACTGCGCGGCAAAGACCGGCGCCATGCGCACCAACCGACCGCCGCCCTGACGGCCGAAGCGGAACGCCGAGAGGAAACGTTCGACAGGATCGCGCCACAGGGCGAAGCTCGGGACGTTCAGGCTTGGGTCGATATGCCGGTAGTAACGAATGGTCTCGTGTCGCAGACTACGCCCGTACAGCACGTTCGAAATCGACGTCCCGGCATTTTTGGGGACATGGATGAACAGGACATGGCGCCCCCGCACGAGGTCCAGTCGCTCGCGGCGTTTGCGCCCGACCGGCAGGGGCAGACGCAGATCGGCCGCGCGCTCGTGAACGTCCCAGAACAGGGACACCCCGAACGCGGCCATGATCGCCCGCCGTGCCAGCGCACCCGCGCCGTGTTGCGTGACATCGGGACGGGACGAGCTATCGCCCGTTTCAAGGACGATACTATGCTGCATGACGACATCTCGATATTGTGGCGTATCGACAAGGGCAGCCTGCGTGCTCGCGCGTCCACCGGACATACATTCCGGACCGGGTCATAATGATACGAACTGTATCTTTTTTATATCGTGATATATGTCCGTTGGGCCGGAAACGGCTTACGTCTGGACCGTCGGGGCGGCGACGGCTCTGTCACAGAGCGTTACGATTTGTCGCCTTTCCGTAAGGCAAATGCGAGGCTCACGGCCCGGTCGGCGTCAGCGCGTGTCGCGGTCGGATCAGACGGCTGACACTTCCGATGAGGCGAAGGCCCTGTTCGACGGGCCCCCGGATGTGGCATATCCGGCCCACACCCGCGACGCGCCGGGGGAGCGAGCCGTCCTGCGGGGCGTGCGCTCCTGCGGCACACATTCGTGGTCGCCGCGCGATGAGAGGCATTCGCGCGGTGTTGCCGATTCGTGCGGTCACGGCACGGCATTTGTGCTGATTGCGTGCCGCCACTGTCAGGAGACGAGGACCATGACCGTCAGAACCACGGCCGCTGTCGCGGCGATTCTCATCGCGTGCGGCGGCATGTCTGCCCGGGCGCAGAGCGCCGACCAGCCGACCACCCCGCCCGCCGCGGCGCAGGCCACGATGCCCGGCAAAACGGCCCCGGCGGAGACGGGGTCGGGTCCGTTCG
>NZ_JABXXR010000205.1 GCF_013376175.1 Ameyamaea chiangmaiensis | reverse complement strand
CCATCCCCGCTTCGCCGCCAAGATGGGCTGCCAGCCCGTCGAACAGGGCCCCCGCCTCGTCCCATAAACCCAGCAAGGCATCGGCGCGTGCCAGGCACTCCGCCAGATCGGGCTGGCTCGCGGCCTCCCGCCCGCCGAGTCGGGCCATGACCCGCAGGCGCGCGCCTTCGGGATCGTCCATCGCGCCCGCGTCACAGGCGGCAGTGGACCCCGGGGCCTGGTGTCTGGCGACCGCCGCACCCCGTGCCGCGCCCCCCGTCAGCGTTCCCGCCACGATCGCAATCATGGGCAGCCATCGGTTCATCACGCCGTCCTTCGCGCAAGCAGGGCACCCACCGACACCTCCACGGCCGCGCCCAGCGGCACCAGCCACGAAAAGGCCAGCGGCCGTCCGCCCGGCCTGACCCAGATCACCACCATGGCCGTCACGGCCAGAGCCAGAAGGAACGCCGGCACAACGTCCCGACCCCGCGCGCGCGGCACCAGCATCCCCAGCAGAAATGCACCCAGCATGGCCCCATAGGCATAGGCCGCCACCGAAAGCCCGAACAGCACAGCCGAACCCGATCCCCCGGCAAAACCCCGGGCGACCCCGATCAGGATCAATGCCCAGACGACTGTTGCCAGGCGCGCCAGACCGACATCGCCCAACCCGGTTCGCGCCCGCAAGGCCCGGATCGACCGGCCGAAATCGCTGACCGTGGCCCCCGCCATGGCATTGAGCGTCGCCGAGAGCGAGCCCATCGTCGCCGCCAGGACCCCGGCGATCATCAGCCCGGCCACAGGCGACGGCAGATCATGCACGATAAAGGACGGAAAGAGCGCGTCCGGGCCACCCGCGGGCAAGGGGGCGCCGCCGGCCCGGTCCCACAACAGAACGCCCACAGCCGACAGCAGCGCGAACAGGCCACCGACCACACCCGCGCTGGCGACCATCGCCCGGCGTGCATCGCCCAGCGTCCGGGCCGCCAGCGCGCGCTGCACCAGCAACTGGTCCGTACCGTGCGAAGCCACGGTCAGCACCGCGCCGCCCAACACGGCCGCAAGAGGGGTGAACGGATCCGTCCACACCAACGCGCCCCGCGTGTGCGTATGAAACAGCGCGAGTCGCCCGCCACCCGCGAGGCGGTGAACGATGCCCGGCGTCGCACCATGCCACAGCAACGCCACGCACACGGCTGACCCTCCCATATACAGCGCCAGTTGAATCGCATCGGACCAGATCACCGCCCTTAGTCCGCCGATCACCGTGTACAGCGCCGTCAGCACGACCAGAATCGCCAGGACCGCCCAGAGCGGCAGCACGATGCCCTGGCTGCGCAGCAGCAGCACGACCGGCAACGCCCCGGCGAACAGCCGTACCCCTTCCGCCAACACGCGGGTCAGCAGGAACGTGGCCGAGACCAGCGCCTGCACGGGGGCGCCGAAGCGCTGTCCGAGATAGTGATAGACACTCGCCATTCCGCCGGCGCGATAGCGTGGCAGAAGCTGCCACGCGACCAGCCCGCGCCCGACAAGATAGCCGCACGCCAGCCCGACGAACACGAAACCACCGCCATAGGCCACGCCCGGAACACTGATGACGGTCAGGGTCGACGTCTCGGTCGCGACAAGGGACAGGCAGAGCGCCCACCAGGGCAGATCGTGGGCCTGCCCGAGGTAATCGCCGCCACTCCCGCCACGCCGGGCCAGCGCGAGCGCGACCGCAGGCAGCACCAGCAGGTAAATCGCGACGATCAGCAACGCCATGCCCGAACGCTCAGACCGGCTCGCGCCGCGCGTCCTGCGCGGCGTCCAGCAGCCAGGTCACGCTGGGCAGCGCCTCCGGGACCGTCAGCAACCGCCGCGCGAACGTGACGGCCCTGTGCCGTCGCGCGGCCTCCCGCGCGCGGTCGGGCGCGACCGCGTAATCGGCCACCTGCGCGTAGCCGATCGTCCGTCGGATCATCTCCAGCCCACAGAACCCGAGCATGTCGCGCCAGATCTCCGCCCGCCACGCGGCACACGGCACGGCGCGTTCATCGGCGTGCGACAGGGCCCAGGCGTCATACACGTCACCGCCCGCGGTCTCCAGCGCCTGCCACAGCGTTTGCGCCTGCGCCACGAATGTCGTCCAGAACGGTGCGATCTCGTCCATCGCGCCGTCCGTGTGCGGGTTGGCGAAACCGCTTAGCAGCAGGTTGGCAAGGAACATCCCGGCATCGAAGCCGACAGGTCCGCAGAGCGCGAACTCCCCGTCGATCACGCGTATGTCCCCGTCATGCGCCATGATCGACCCCGTGTGCAGATCGCCATGCAGCAGCGCCTGCGGCGTGCCCAGAAACCGTGCCCGCAGACGCGCCACGGCCGCCGCCAGCGCGCGATCGCACGACAGGTCCCATTCCAGCGCTTCGAGTTCGGGCCGCATCGGGCGATTGCGCGGATGGGCCCGGAACGGGTCGGTCATGACCAGATCGACCGTAATCCGCGTCAGCGTGGTATTGGCGGCGAAAGTCGCGATACGTCCCATCATCGTCTCGAACGGCGCGGCCAGAAGCGACGTCCCGATCCCGGTCGTAGCCACATAGCGGCCAATGGCCGCCCCGAGGCCCGTAGGCACGATGCCGTCGATCAGCATCCCGCGCACGACGCGGTGCGGCCGCAGGGCTTCGGTCACCAGCACGAACTGCACCGGGTCGAAATGCAGGGGTCTTGCGATCAGGTCGGGCACCAGAGGCTCCACCTCACGCAGATAGGCGGCCTCGAACGCCGTGCGGTCGAGCGGCATGGACCATGCCGGGTCGACACGCACATGTGGCAGCGACTGCTTGACGCAGACCGCCCTCGCCGGACCCTCGACGATCCAGACCATGTTGAGATTGCCGTCGCTCACTTCGCGCACCGACCAGTCGGCCGCCCGTCCTCCCAGCAGGTGCGTCAGGGACGGCACCTCGGCAAGGTAAGGCGCCACGTCCGTCCGGGCGAGAGTGCGGTAGGCGGTATGATGAATCATCGAGGACGTACCTTCGGGTTAGGCCGATGGACCGCGACAGCGCGCGCTAAGTCGTCCAGCGATTAACCGGTATCGTGTCATGCGCAAGTCCTTGATCTGCCCTCTTGCGCACGCGCACCTCCATCCTCCACATCGAAGGGACGAAACAGGATCGACGTACGGCGATCCACAGGAGGATTCGGCCCATGAAGTTTATCGTCGCGATCATCAAGCCCCATATGCTCGACGATGTCCGCACCGGGTTGGCGCAACTGGGTATCGCAGGCCTGACCGTGACCGAGGTCAAGGGATATGGACGCCAGCGCGGGCAGATGGAGATCTATCGCGGAGCCGAATACCGCACGAGCTTCGTGCCCAAGGCCAAGCTGGAGATCGCGGTGCCCGATGATCTGGCCGACGATGCCGTGGCCGCCATCCGCGAGGCCGCCCAGACGGGCAAGATCGGCGACGGCAAGATCTTCGTGCTCGACCTGCACGAATCGATGCGTATCCGCACCGGCGAGACGGGAAATGAGGCGCTGTGACGCCCCGCGGTAGCCTCCCGTCGCCGGTGTCGGTCGCACACGGGGAATTTCGTTTCCCTTGGATCGACAATTGAGGATTAGTTTCGTATTCGTTCGTTCGGCCTTGCGTATGAAGGCGCCGTGTCGAGTGTGGTGCGGCTGAACAACGAGAGTGGCAGGTAAG
>NZ_JABXXR010000204.1 GCF_013376175.1 Ameyamaea chiangmaiensis | reverse complement strand
CTGCCGCGCCTTTCCCGGCCGCGTGGTCGCGGGCATCGACGCGCGCGCCGGACGCGTCGCGACCGAGGGCTGGGCCGAGGTATCGGACATGGAGGCCACCGAACTGGCGCTTCGAATGCAGGATGCCGGTGTCGCCGCGATCATCTTCACCGAGATCAGCCGCGACGGCATGCTGTCCGGACTCGACCTCGACCAGACATCGGCGCTGGCCAACACGCTCAGCGTCCCCGTGATCGCCAGTGGCGGCGTCGGCACGCTCGACCATCTGGTGGCCCTGCGCGAGGCGGCGACGGCAGCACCGGGCATCAGCGGCGTGATCGTCGGCCGCGCGCTGTATGACGGGCGGATCGACGTGCGCGACGCCCTGCGGGTTCTGCGCTGATGCTGAAACTGCGCGTCATTCCCTGTCTGGACGTCAAAAACGGCCGCGTGGTCAAGGGCGTCAATTTCGTCTCCCTGCGCGACGCGGGCGATCCGGTCGAACAGGCAGCCCTGTATGACGCCGCAGGCGCGGACGAACTGACGTTTCTCGACATCACCGCCAGCCATGAAAACCGCGACACGATCCTCGATGTCGTCTCGCGCACGGCGGAGCGGATTTTTCTGCCGCTGACCGTGGGCGGCGGGGTGCGCGCGCCCGAGGACATGCGCCGACTGCTGCTGGCCGGCGCCGACAAGTGCGCCATGAACTCCGCCGCTGTCACCCGGCCCGATCTGGTGAACGAGGCCGCAAACAGGTTCGGCCGGCAATGCGTGGTCGTGGCCATCGACGCGCGCGCCGACGGCCGAGGCGGCTGGGAGGTCTATACCCATGGCGGCCGCACACCGACAGGCATCGACGCAATCGCATGGTGCCGCGACGTGGCCAGTCGCGGCGCGGGCGAGATCCTGCTGACCAGCATGGACCGTGACGGCACGGGCAGCGGCTTCGACCTCGACCTGCTGCGCGCCGCCGAAAGCGCTGTGCGCGTGCCGATCGTGGCGTCCGGCGGGGTCGGCTCGGCGCAGCATTTCGTCGAGGGCGCACGCGCGGGCGCAACCGGCCTGCTGGCCGCGAGCGTGTTTCATTTCGGCCAGTTGACTATCCCCGGCGTGAAGGACACGCTGCGTCAGGCTGGCCTGCCGGTCCGTCCCCACGGATCCTGAAGCCGCGCGGCGCGTTTCCTCGCCACGTTTTCCGTCATCGAAGAGTCCATGCCAAAGATCACCAAGAGCACCGCGAAGAAATCCGCCGTCAAGAAGGATCCGGGCCGCAAGGTCCCCGTCAAGGTTGCCAAGG
Organism: Ameyamaea chiangmaiensis; assembly: GCF_013376175.1. Lineage (GTDB taxonomy): Bacteria > Pseudomonadota > Alphaproteobacteria > Acetobacterales > Acetobacteraceae > Ameyamaea > Ameyamaea chiangmaiensis. The sequence continues at coordinate 2,448 of NZ_JABXXR010000204.1, read as the reverse complement.
CACCCAAGACCGCCAAGGCGGCGCGCTCGGCCGCCATCGCCACGCCGCCCACAGGCGCCGATGCCATGGTCGTCGACCGCCTGTTCGCCACGGTGCAGAGCCGGCGCGGCGCGGACCCGGCCAGCAGCCATTCCGCGCGTCTTCTGGCGCGCGGCACGCACAAGATCGCGCAGAAATTCGGCGAGGAAGCGGTTGAATGCCTGATCGAGGCGGTGGCCGGCAACGCGCGCGAACTGATCGGCGAAAGTGCCGACGTTCTCTACCACCTCGTGGTCATGTGGGTGGACGCGGGTATTCACCCCGAGGATGTCTGGTCCGAATTGCAGCGCCGCGAAGGCACGAGTGGCATCGCTGAAAAGGCCAGCCGCCCGCGAGATCCGCTCGGCTGACGACGGCCCCGGTCAGCCCGGTCGGCGCGCCTTTCGTCGGGCGGGCGCGGGTTTGAACATCGCACGACAGCGCGGCGAGAGCCGATCGATCTTCTGTTCCATGCAGGCCGTGATCTTAGCCACGTTAGGAATGGCGAATGTACACAGCCTGATGGCGTCCCCGCGGCAGGCCGCCGTTTGTTCGGCCCGGGTCGCCGCGTGCGCGGCCCCGGACGCGAACGCGGCGAACCCCGCCACCACCCAGCACAGTACGGTCCCACGCATCCGTCGCATCACGGCGATCACCCTCTGTCATTTCCGACAGTGTGACGACGCCCGCAGACGCCGCCATGAGCTATGTCAAGCGCACCGTTGCCCGGTCGCGCCGACGCGCGATCCTCAGTCGGCGAGCTGAAGCACGCGCGTCGTACGTTCGCGCACCTCGGCGCAAAGGGCCGGATCGTCGGCCAGAGTGCGCCCGAAGGACGGCACCATCTCACGCAGGGCCGGCGTCCAGCGTTCGATGTATTGCGGGAAGCACTTGCGCAGAACATTGAGCATGATCGGCGCGGCGGTCGAGGCCCCGGGAGACGCCCCCAGAAGGGCGGCAACCGTGCCGTCGCCGGAGGCGATGATCTCGGTCCCGAACTTCAGAACACCGCCATGCTGCGCGTCTTTCGTGATGATCTGCACCCGCTGGTCGGCGACGATCAGTTCCCAGTCTTCGGCCCGTGCATCGGGAACGAAATCGCGCAGGGCCTCCAGACGGTCGTTCATCGACTGCATGACCTGCTGGACCAGATATTTCGTCAGCGCGAAATTGTCCCGCGCGACGGCCAGGATCGGGCCCAGATTGCCCATGTTGATCGATGCGGGCAGATCCCACAGCGATCCGTATTTCAGGAACCGCGTGGAGAACCCGGCATACGGTCCGAACAGCAACCCCTTTTTGCCGTCGATCACACGCGTATCGAGATGCGGGACCGACATCGGCGGCGCGCCGACGGACGCCTTGCCATACACCTTGGCCTGATGCCGGGCGATGATGTCCGGGTTGGTGCAGCGCAGGAACTGGCCGCTGACCGGAAAGCCGCCGATGCCGCGCGCCTCGGGAATACCGGTCTTCTGCAACAGTGGCAGGGCCCAGCCGCCGGCGCCGATAAAGACGAAGCGCGTCATAACGCTGCTTGTCCGGCCGCTCGCGCGGTCGCGCACGGCGATCTTCCAGTTGCCCTGCACCGGTTTGATGTCGTGCACCTCATGGCCCATATGCAGGGAGAACCCCTGCTTGCGCTGCAGATCGGCGACCAGAAGCCGCGTCAGGGCCCCGAAATTGACGTCGGTGCCCCCTTCCATGAAGGTCGCGGCCAGCGGCGTGCCGGCCGTGCGCCCGTCCATGACCAGCGGCATCCACTGCGCCATCTGGGCGCTGTCGGTCGAGAATTCCATGCCGCTGAACAGCGGATGGTCGCGCAGCGCCTCGTGGCGGCGGCGCAGGTAATCGACATTGTCCGCGCCCCAGACGAAGCTCATGTGCGGGATCGGGCTGATGAAGTCGCGCGGATTGGCGATCGCGCCGGTGTCGACCAGATGCGACCAGAACTGGCGCGAGATCTGGAACTGTTCGTTGATCGCCACGGCCTTGGAGATGTCGATCCGGCCGTCCTTGCCCTCGGGCGTGTAGTTCAGTTCGCACAACGCGGCATGACCCGTCCCGGCGTTGTGCCAGGGGTCGGAACTCTCACGCGCGACGGTATCCAGACGACCATACATCGCCATGGACCAGTCCGGCTGCAACGCCTTGAGGAACGTGCCCAGCGTGGCACTCATGATTCCATCGCCGACAAGAACGACGTCGAGAACGGAATCGGTCGTGGACGCGCTGCTCATGAAACTCTCCGGCTGTAACGGATCGGCATTGTTCCTGCTCCGCACGCCGGGGGCAAGGGGGCCACGGACGCCCCGGCCCGTTGGAACGCCGGGCGTGAACGGTCACATTCTGCCCGGTCGATCATCTCTGCGCGAGGCACGCCTGCCGCAGGCACTCGCGCGCCCGTCCGGCCGCTCCGTGCACGCATGG